>NZ_JBSKHP010000011.1:105342-172507 GCF_057128625.1 Pseudomonas imperatae
AGGTCGGCTCCTACCGCGTGCGGGGTAGGAGCCGGCCTTGGCCGCGATGCAAACGGCGCGATCGGCGGGCTGCGCGCCCCCGTAGCAGCTGCCGTAGGCTGCGTCGTAGGGCTAGGCCAACTGGTCAGTGACCCAATCCACCAACGCCCGCACCTTCGGCACTTCCGCCGCATGTTCCTGGTACGCCAGGAAATACGCACCGTTGCTGCGCATCGCGTGTTGCCACGGCACCACCAGTTTGCCTTCGGCCAGGTCGCGTTCCACCAGGTAGCGCGGCACCAGCGCCACGCCGCAGCCCGACAACGCCGCGCTGATGCACATGTAGAAGGTGTCGAAGCGGGGGCCGTGGTAGCTGTTGGCCGAGTGCAGGCCCTGTTCCAGGAACCATTCGTGCCAGGTCTCGGGCCGCGAGGTGCTTTGCAGCAGCACCTGTTGCGACAGCTCCTCGGCGCTGGCCAACTCGCGACCGCCCAGCAGGTCTGGGGCGCACACCGGTACCACTTCTTCGGTGAACAGCTCCATGCAGGTGGCGCCCGGCCAGGTGCCCTGGCCGAAGAAAAATACCACGTCGGCCTTGGCCTGCAGCAGGTTGAAGGGCTCCAGTTCGTTGCGGATGTCCAGGTGGATGTTGGGGTGGCGCTTGCCGAAGCCCTTCAGGTGCGGGATCAGCCAGCCCACGCCGAAGCTGGGCTGGGTGGCCACGGTCAACACTTCGGTTTCCTGGCCGTAGGAGAGGATGTAGCGGCTGGACATGTCCACCTGCACCAGGATCTTGTTCACCTCAGCCAGGTACAGGCTGCCGGCCGGGGTCAGTTGCAGGCGCCGGCGGATGCGCAGGAACAGGTGGTGGCGCAGCATCTCTTCCAACTGGGCCACCTGTTTGCTCACCGCGCTCTGGGTGAGATGCAATTCCTCGGCGGCGCGAGTAAAACTCAGGTGGCGGGCGGCGGCTTCGAAGCACTGCAGGGCGGCCATCGAGGGCACCAGGCGTTTGGACATGTCGATCTCGGCGGGCAAACGGGGGAAACATCATGCCCTGGAGGAATGATGTGCTGAATAAAGGTCGTTTGTTGCGTATCACTATTCGGATTAATACTGATCCCATCGCTTGATTTCAACAACTCATCGCATGCAGGAGAAGAAAATGGTTGATGGACTGCTTCAGAGCCTCGGCGTCGCGGCCAGTGCCTACACCCACGGCAACCATCCCGTTCACACCCCCATCGATGGCAGCCAGATCGCCTCGGTGACCCTGGAAGACAAAACCCAGGTGCTGGCCAAGATCGACGTCGCGCAGCAGGCTTTCCTGGCCTGGCGCAACGTGCCGGCGCCGCGCCGCGGTGAGTTGGTGCGCCTGTTCGGCGAAGTGCTGCGCCAGCACAAGGCCCAGCTTGGTGAGCTGGTGTCCATCGAAGCCGGCAAGATCACCCAGGAAGGCCTGGGCGAAGTGCAGGAGATGATCGACATCTGCGACTTCGCCGTGGGCCTGTCGCGCCAGCTGTACGGCCTGACCATCGCTTCCGAGCGCCCTGGCCACCACATGCGTGAAACCTGGCACCCGCTGGGCGTGGTCGGCGTGATCAGCGCCTTCAACTTCCCGGTGGCGGTGTGGTCGTGGAACACCGCGCTGGCGCTGGTGGCTGGCAACTCGGTGATCTGGAAACCGTCGGAAAAAACCCCGCTTACCGCGCTGGCCTGCCAGGCCCTGTTCGAAAAAGCCCTGAAGCAGTTCGGCGAAGCGCCTGCGGGCCTGTGCCAGCTGGTGATCGGCGACCGCGACGCCGGCGAGGCCCTGGTGGACGACCCGCGCGTGCCGCTGGTCAGCGCCACCGGCAGCACCCGCATGGGCCGCGAAGTGGGCCCGCGCGTGGCCGCCCGCTTTGGCCGCAGCATTCTCGAACTGGGCGGCAACAACGCCATGATCCTGGCCCCCAGCGCCGACCTCGACCTGGCCGTGCGTGGCATCCTCTTCTCTGCCGTGGGCACCGCAGGCCAGCGCTGCACCACCCTGCGCCGGGTGATCGTGCACTCCTCCATCAAGGATGAAGTGGTGGCGCGGGTGAAAGCCGCCTACGCCAAGGTGCGCATCGGCGACCCGCGCAAGGACAACCTGGTCGGCCCGCTGATCGACAAGGCCTCGTTCGACGCCATGCAGGGCGCGCTGGCCAAGGCCCGCGACGAAGGCGGCCAGGTGTTCGGCGGCGAGCGCCAACTGGCGCAGCAATACCCTAACGCCTACTACGTAAGCCCGGCCATTGCCGAAATGCCAGGCCAGAGCGAGGTGGTGCGCCACGAGACCTTCGCGCCGATCCTGTACGTGCTGGCGTATGACGATTTCGAAGAGGCGCTGCGCCTCAACAACGAAGTGCCGCAAGGCCTGTCGTCGTGCATCTTCACCACCGACCTGCGCGAAGCCGAGCGCTTCCAGAGCGCCTCGGGCAGCGACTGCGGCATCGCCAACGTCAACATCGGCACCAGCGGCGCGGAAATTGGCGGGGCGTTTGGCGGCGAGAAGGAAACCGGCGGTGGTCGCGAATCGGGCTCCGATGCCTGGAAAGCCTACATGCGCCGCCAGACCAACACGGTGAACTACTCGCGCGAACTGCCGCTGGCCCAGGGCATCGTGTTCGATTGAGTCCGGCCCCCGTGGCCCCTTTCCTTTGATTTGACCGGGTTCGCGTCATGACTCAATTGCGTCAGGAATGTCTTTGGGAACACCTTACTCCGCCAGCAGCCGCCACCGCGGCCCTGGCGGGCTCGGCCAAGGCCGATGTCTGTGTGATTGGCGGCGGCATCACCGGGCTCAACGCCGCCATCGCCTTGCTGGAGCAAGGCCAGCGGGTGGTGCTGCTTGAGGCGCATCAGGTCGGCCATGGCGGCTCGGGGCGCAATGTGGGGCTGGTCAACGCCGGCACCTGGATACGCCCCGACGACGTCGAAGCCACCCTGGGCCGCGAGCAGGGCAGCCGCTTGAACAAGGTGCTGGGTGAAGCGCCGGCTGCGGTGTTCGCCATGATCGAGCGCCTGGGCATCGACTGCCAGGCGCGCAACGCCGGCACCCTGCACATGGCCCACAACGCCACCGGCGTGGCTGACCTGGAAAGCCGCAACGAGCAGTGGCGCCGCCGCGGTGCCGACGTGGAATTGCTGACCGGCGCGCGCTGCGAAGCGTATTGCGGCACCACGAAAATCGCCGCCGCGCTGCTGGACCGCCGCGCGGGCACCATCAACCCCATGGCCTACACCCAGGGCCTGGCGGCCGCGGTGAAGCGCCTGGGTGGCGCGGTTCACGAACATTCGCCGGTGGAGCAGCTGCAACGCCAGGGCGATGGCTGGCTGGTGAAGACTGCCAAGGGGGAGGTCAGCGCCGCCAAGGTGGTGATCTCCACGGGCGCCTACACCGAGGGCGACTGGACCGACCTCAAGCGCCGCTATTTCCGTGGCTATTACTACCAGGTGGCGTCGAAGCCGCTGGTGGGCGCAGCGGCTGATGCAGTGCTGCGTCACGGCCAGGGCTCGTGGGACACCCGCACGGTGCTCAGCAGCATCCGTCGCGATGCCGATGGCCGCCTGTTGCTGGGCAGCATGGGCAGGGTCGACAACAAGCCCGCCTGGTTCGTGCGGCGCTGGGCCGACCGCATCCAGGGCCATTACTTCCCGGCCTTGGGCAAGGTGGATTGGGAGATGCACTGGACCGGTATCATCGACTTCACCCCTGACCACCTGATGCGCCTGTTCGAACCGGCGCCCGGCGTGGTTTCGGTGACCGGCTACAACGGCCGCGGCAACACCACTGGCACGGTGGTGGGCAAGGCGCTGGCAGACTACCTGCTGAGCGACGACCCTGCGGGGCTGCCGCTGCCGTTCTCGCTGGACAAGCCGGTGACGCGCCCGGCGCTGCGCACCGGGTTCTACGAGACAGGGTTCTCCCTGTACCACGCGGGGCAGTGTTTGCGGGTGGTGTTGTAGCGCGCGGACGTACCACCTGTAGCCGCTGCCGAAGGCTGCGCTGGCCCTTGACCACGCTGAAGATCTCCGGCGTTCATAACGGCCAGCGCAGCCTTCGGCAGCGGCTACAGGTGCTCAGCGTTCCTTCAGGTGCAACCAGTTCAGGAATCCACCCTTGCGGATTTCCGTCGGCTTCTGCAGCAACAACGACTGGCTCTTGCGCTGCCGGTAATGCTGCAGCTTGGTGAACGCCGCCAGCACCTCGCTGCGCTCGCCCATGCAGGCCTTCAGCGCCTGCTTGTCGATGCGGTACAGGATGCAGGTGGTCAGCGAGCGAAACTCCGCCATCGAGGTACCCTCGGACACTAGGTTGTCCTCGCCCAGTATCTCCCCGGGCCCCATGCGCCCCGCCTCGATCATCCTGTCGCCGTCCTTGATGCGCGCCGACACCACCCCGGTGCCAATCACCAGCAGGAATTCGGAGGTAGCGCCGTAAGCCAGGATCAAATGGTCCTCGGGGTATTCTACCGGGCTCATGCTTTCGGCCAGGTGGTCCTTGTCCTCGTTGCTCAGCGAACGGAACACCCGCACCTCTTCGAGCAGGCTGCGCTGCCGCGACCAGGGCCGCTCCGCAGCTTCCAGCGCCCAGCTCACGCCCGAGGCCTGCAGGTGCCGGTGCGCCAGGTCGAACAACAGGTTCTGCGCTTCGGTCTTCTGGTCCATGGAACGTATGAAGCCGCTGGCCTCGTATTCCATGTATTCCAGGGTCGAGGCCTTCACCGCCGCCTTGGGCTTGGGTGAAATCAGCAGCGCCGTGGTGCCTTGCAGGGCCTTTTCCAGCGCGTCCAGCACCTTGCGCGGGCGCACCTGGGCGGGCACGGCGATGCTGATGGACACGCCATGAATATTGCTCGGCCGGCTGAAGTTGAGGATTTTCGCCTTGGCCGCCACCGAGTTGGGGATCACCGCCATGGCGCCGTTGCTGGTCATCAGGTGGGTGGCGCGCCAGTCGATGTCGACCACCTTGCCTTCGGTGCCGTCGATGGCAATCCAGTCATCCACCTGGTAGGGCTTGGTGGTGTTCAGCACGATGCCGGAAAACACGTCGCTGAGGGTACTCTGCAGCGCCAGGCCGACGATGATGGCCATGGCGCCGGAGGTAGCCAGCAGGCCTTTCACCGGCAACTGCATCACGTAGGCTGCGGCGGCGACGATGGCGATCAGGAAGATCACCGCGCCCATCACGTCCTGCAGCAGGCGCCCGGTGTGGCCATTGCGCTGGAACAGCACGGCGCCGAGGATCACCGTCAACAGCCGCGCGGCGAACAGCCACCAGACTATTTCCAGCAGCGTCGCCACCATGTTCAGCGTGGCGTCGTCGGGCCAGGGCGCTGGCGTCAGCGGGCTCATGCCGGTGGAATTGAGCACCCAGCTGAACAGGATGAAGGCGCTGGCGCGGGTGGCCAGGCGAGCCATGCGGTGCTTCTGCGGGATCGAGTGCCACACGGCCAGGTCGATCAATAGCAGCACGGTACCGATGGCCAACGGATGATTACTGATCAATGAGAACATGGCGGCCCCAGGGCGATTCGGCTGTTCTAGTGTGTTCGAGTATCTGCCGCGCCGCCACTGTGGATCTTGAATGAATGGGCTGGTTCTTGCGCCGGGATATGGCTACGATGCTAATCGTTAGCTAGCTATGCAGATTTGCAGGCAATGGCGATATTCCCCCGCGCACTGAGCGACTTTTCCAAGGCGGTCTTCAACCCCTCGACCCCGGCGCTGCAGTTCGCCCTCAAGAACATGCTGGGCGGCGGCCTGGCGCTGTACCTGGCGTTCATCCTGCAGATGCAGCAGCCACAGTGGGCGCTGACCACAGTGTTCATCGTCAACCAGCCACTGAGTGGCATGGTGCTGTCCAAGGGCATCTACCGCCTGCTGGGCACCTTCGTTGGTGCCGTGGTTTCCCTGGGCATGATCGCCGCGTTCGGCCAGGCCTCGCTGATGTTCCTGCTGTGCATGGCGCTGTGGCTGGGCTTCTGCACCGCCGGCGCGTCGCTGTACCGCAACAACGCCTCCTACGGTTTCGTGCTGGCGGGCTACACCACGGCGATCATCGCCTTGCCGTCCACCGCCGCGCCCCTGAACGTGTTCGACCAGGCTCAGGCGCGCTTCTTCGAGATCACCCTGGGCATCCTCTGCGCCTCGCTGGTCAGCACCGTGCTGTGGCCGCGCCGTGTCGAACGGCAACTGGCTGCGCAGGCCCGCGGCGCCTGGCAGGCCGGCATGGCCGCGGCAGCCTCGGAGCTGCTGGGCGTGGACCAGCGCCAAGGCCTGCTGGATGCCCTGGGGCGCATCGTCTCGGTGGACGCCCAGCGCGACCACGCCGCCTTCGAGGGTCCGCTGGGGCGGCTGCGGGCCCAGGCGTTGCGGGTAATGAGCCGGGATTTGCTCAGCCTGTTGCGGGTGGCGCGGGGTGTGGCGCGCTTGCGGCAGATGCTGGATGAAGCGGCAGGCGAACGCCTCGACCCGATGATCCAGGGCGTGGCCCAGGCCCTGGCCGACGGCAGCGAAACAGCCCTCAACCAGCAGGGCGTGGTGCTGGACGAAAGCCTGCTCGACCCCAGCCTCGAACCCCAGGTGCACACCTGCCTGATGCGCCTGACCGTGGTGGTGCGCCTGGCTAGTGTGGCAGTGCAGACCTTGCGCGCCGTCGAGCAAGGTGACCCGGTCAGCAACGCCCCCGGCCCGCTGGCCTGGCACCGCGATGTCGAGCAAGGCGCCATCTCCGGCCTGCGCAGCGCCCTGGCGTTCCTCGCCGTGGCCGCGCTGTGGGTGTTCACCGCCTGGCCGGCGGGCCTGGGCGCGGTGTCCATCTGCGGCGTGGTGCTGAGCCTGTTCGCCGGCCGCGAAGCCCCGGCTGGCGCGGCGCTGAACTTCCTCAAGGGTATCGCCCTATCCGTGCCCGTGGCGGCGTTGGTGGCCTACGGGCTGCTGCCGGGCTGGGAAGGCTTCCCCATGCTGTGCCTGGGCCTGGGCGTGCCGCTGTTCATGGCCTCGCTGTGCCTGAGCCAGCCGAGCATCGCGCCCATCGCCTCGTCGTTCTGTATCTTCTTCGTCAACAACGTCGCCCCCAACAACGTCATGAGCTACGACCTGGAACAGTTCCTCAACAAGGCCCTGGCCACCCTGTTCGGCGTCGGCATCTCGGTGGTGGTGTTCCGCCTGGTCACCCTGGGCCCCGGCCTGCGCCACTACCGGCGCCTGGTGCAGGCGTCGCTCGTCGACCTGTCCCAGCTCACCCAACGCCCGCTGAGCCACGCCGAGGGCTGGTTCGGCGGGCGCATGGCCGACCGCCTGATGCGCCTGGCGCGCTACCGCACCCAACACCCGGACGAACCCAACCTGCACTGGCACGACGGCCTCTACGGCCTGGACCTGGGCGGCGAACTGCTGCACCTGCGCGGCTGCCTGGTGGACGCCACGGGCACCGTCGCGGCGGCGCGTGACCGCTACCTGCGGCAGGTAGCGCGCCTGCTCAAGCAGGGGCCGCCGGCGCCGGCGCGGGTAGCGATGCTGGATGAGCCGAGCGAGCGATTGCTGGCGGTGCTGGAGGTGGATACGCAGTTGACTGATAGGCGCCGGGAGCTGGCGCGGGCGGCGGTGGTGCAGTTGCGGTTTGTTTGGCGGGGGTGGTGCAAGAAGAGCTCCTGAGCTAAGTGCTGCTGGGCCGATATTGCAACGCCTCCGCCACATGCCCCCGCCCAACCTGCTCCACCTCTTCCAGGTCCGCCAAGGTGCGCGCCACCTTCAACAGCCGATGCGCTGCCCGCAGTGACAGCGTCAGCCGCTCGCAGGCGGTTTCCAGCCATTGCTCATCGGCTGTGGATAACTTGCAGTGTTCCTTCAGCCCCGGCAGGTCGAGAAAGGCGTTGGCGCAGCCCTGGCGCCGCAGTTGCCGATCGCGTGCGGCGGCCACGCGTGCGGCGGCGTGGGCGGTGTCATCGCCGGGCTGTGGGGTTGGGTTGAGGGCGGTGGTTTCGCGGGCGACGGTGACGTGCAGGTCGATACGGTCCAGCAAGGGGCCGGAGAGTTTGTTGCGGTAACGGGCGATCTGGTCGGTGCTGCAGCTGCAACGGCTGCTGGGGTCGCCGAGATATCCACAGGGACAGGGGTTCATGGCGGCCACCAGCTGGAAGCGCGCGGGGAAGCGGATCTTGTCGCGGGCGCGGGCGATGACGATTTCGCCAGACTCCAGCGGCTCGCGCAGCACCTCCAGCACCTTGCGGTCGAACTCGGGCAGTTCGTCGAGAAACAGCACACCGTGGTGGGCGAGGGTGATTTCGCCGGGTTGTGGGCGACTACCGCCGCCCACCAGCGCCGCCCCGGAAGCGGAGTGATGGGGATGGCGAAACGGCCGCTGCGGCCAGTGCTTCAACGGCGCCAGGCTGGCCACCGACTGTATCGCCGCAACCTCCAGCGCCTCGCGCTCATCCAGCGGCGGCAGCAGCCCGGGCAAGCGGCTGGCGAGCAGGGTCTTGCCGGTGCCGGGCGGGCCGCTGAACAGCAGGTTGTGCGCCCCGGCTGCGGCTACCAGCAGGGCACGCTTGGCCGCCGGCTGGCCCTGCACTTCGCTGAGGTCGGGGTAGGGGCGGTCCAGCAGTATCAGGCCGTTGGAACTGAAGGGGCTGATGCGTTGCTGCTCGTTGAAATGGCAGACCAGCTCCAGCAGGTTGCTGGCGGCAATGACCACCAGCCCTGACGCCAGGCTGGCCTCCTCGGCATTCTCGCAGGGCACCACCAGCGCCCGCCCGGCCTCGCGGGCAGCGAGCGCGGCAGGCAGCACGCCCTGCACCGGCCGTATCGCCCCCGACAGCGCCAGCTCGCCCAGGCATTCCACATCCTGCAGCGCCGCCGTGGGGAACTGCCCGCTGGCGGCGAGAATGCCCAGGGCGATGGCCAGGTCGTAGCGGCCCCCGTCCTTGGGCAGGTCCGCAGGCGCCAGGTTCTGGGTGATGCGCCGCGCGGGGAAATTCAGGTTCGAGTTGACGATGGCGCTGCGCACCCGGTCCTTGCTCTCCTTGACCGAGGCTTCCGGCAGGCCCACCAGCGTCAGCGAAGGCAGGCCGTTGGCCAGGTGGGTTTCCACCGTGACGGCCGGCGCGCCGACCCCGACCTGGGCGCGACTGTGGACGATGGCTAGGGACATGATTGCTCCGTGCAGGGGTAGGGAAGGACCGCTTCCTTGCGGTGCTTTCAGGGTAGTGGCTGGTGAGGGGAGTGCCAGGGGGGTATTGCGTCGGGGTGTTTCAGATTCTGCTATTCCAGAACGCTCGCTTGCCTCATGCCGTCAAGCGCCGGAATCACATCGTGTGTGAGCCAGCGCCGCAGACCACGGCTCTCGGCAGAGCAGTGGTACAGGAGCAATGCGTAGACGCCCGATCCACTCAGGATCAGGACCTCCCAGGTCCCAGCGGAGCATGTGATTCTTTCGGTTCGATACGCGGCGCCCGCGCAAGGCTATACGGAAAATTCGGAATTTTCCTTCAGCTCAGTGGGCGTGGGAAAGTAAGACCTGCTTCGTTATAGCTGCGGATGGGCGCCAGAAGGGAGGGCGTTGCACCGTAGCCGCTGCCGCCAGGCTGCGCTGGCCCTCATTGCAGACCAACATTTTCAGTGCACGCAATGGCCAGCGCAGCCTGCGGCAGCGGCTACGTGGCGAAGTCAGCGCGGCAAATCACTCATGAACGCCTCCAGCCGTGACCTCAACCACCGCTCCCCCGGGTCCGTATCCATCACGCTCAACCACACCATCGACAGGTCCAGCGTAGGCGTGTCGAACGGCAGCGGCTCGGTGTACAGGTTGCCGTAGCCCACCATCGCGTTCGCCGCGTAGTCGGGGGCGCCGGCGAGCAGGTCGGTGCCGGCCAGCAGGGCGGGCAGGGCGCTGTATTGGGGGACGGAGAGGACGACGTTGCGCTTGCGGCCGATTTCTTCCAGCCACTCGTCCACCACGCCGCTGGTGTTGGCCATGTGCGAGACCAGCACGTGGGGGCGTTCGCAGTATTCGTCGAGGGTCAGGGGGTGGTCGGATTTGTCGGCGCGCAGGATGCGCGGCTGGATGCGCCGCAGTAGCTTGCGCTTGGCGTTGGCCGGCAGGCCGCGGGTCTGGCTGATGCCCACGGTTATTTCGCCGGAGGCGAGCAGGTCGGGCACGCGCCAGTAGTCCACGTGCTGCACCACGAACACCACCTTCGGCGCCTCCTGGCGCAGGGCGCGCAGCAGCGGCGGCAGCAGGCCGAACTCGACGTCGTCCGACAGCCCGATGCGGAAGGTGGAGTTGCTGACGGCGGGGTCGAAGTCGTGGCTCAGGCTGATGGCGATGGACAGCGCGTCCAGGGCCGGCGACAGGTGCCGGGCCAGTTCCTCGGCGCGGGCGGTGGGCTCCATGCGGTGGCCGACACGCACGAACAGCGGGTCGTTGAACATGCTGCGCAGGCGGTTGAGCGCCGAGCTGATGGTGGGCTGGCCGAGGAACAGCTTTTCGGCGACGCGGGTGACGTTGCGCTCGAGCATCAAGGTCTCGAACACCACCATCAGGTTGATGTCGGCCTTGCGCAATTCATTGCGGTTCATCGGCGGCTGCCCCCAGTCCATTCGCATATGGCTGGAGTGTAGAGGTGCGGGTTTGTATGACGCAATGCTACAAACCCACCGCCCCGTAGCAGCGGCCGCAGGCCGCGTCACCGGGCGCGAGCTGAGTGGTTATTCCGCAGGTGGCGCCAGGCGGGCTTCGAGTTCGGCCATCTTCGCTTCCAGCGCTTCAAGGCGCGCGCGGGTGCGGGCCAGCACCACCATCTGGCTGTCGAATTCTTCCCGGCTTACCAGGTCCAGCTTGCTGAAGCCGCTTTGCAGCAGCACCTTGAACTGGCTTTCCAGCTCGGCGCGGGGCTGGCTGGTGTCGCTGCTGAACAGGCGCGAGGCGTGGTCGCCAAGGGCGTCGAGGAAGGCTTTGGGCGCAAGCATGGTGAAATTCCTGAATCTGATGGCCTGGAGTGTAACACGCAGGCGTCTATAGTCAGTGGCGTGGCGGCCGCACGGTTTTTGCGCATCGCCACGTTCGAGTGCGCACCAGGATAGGGCGCAACCGTTGATCAGATGTGGGGCGAGGGCGACAAGCAAGGGGAAACACGCCGAATTTGTTGGGTTGCACGGACATGGCAAGCTTTCTGCTTACACAGCATTGACCCATGCACTGATGCAGTCGATGTGACGAATGCAGTGCGCAGGCGGAGCGGGATGTGTTTCGTCAGGAGCGGTACTGGTGGTTGGTCTGGGGATGTGGGACCGACGACGCGTTACAAAGCCAGGCACTGCGCTTAGACTTGAGCTGGGTTTGTTTTCCTGGGGCAAGTCCACTAATTCGGGAGAGAGTTTCATGAAGCTAGTCACTGCCATCATCAAGCCGTTCAAATTGGACGACGTCCGCGAGTCGCTGTCTGAAATCGGCGTGCAGGGCATTACCGTAACCGAGGTGAAAGGCTTCGGGCGCCAGAAGGGTCACACCGAGCTGTATCGCGGCGCGGAATACGTGGTCGACTTTTTGCCCAAGGTGAAGATCGATGTCGCCATTGACGACAAGGATCTGGACCGGGTGATCGAGGCGATCACCAAGGCTGCCAACACCGGCAAGATCGGCGACGGCAAGATTTTCGTGGTCAATCTGGAACAGGCCATTCGCATCCGTACCGGCGAAACCGATACCGACGCGATCTAAGCCGCCCCAAACCCAACGCCCCAGGAGAAAACAATATGACTCTGCGTCAATTCGCAGGGCTAGGAGCCCTGTTGTCCCTCGTAATACCCGGCATGGCCCTGGCGGCTGATCCGGTCCCGGCACCGGTGCTCAATTCGGGCGATACCGCGTGGATGCTGACGTCCACCGCCCTGGTGCTGTTCATGACCATTCCTGGCCTGGCGTTGTTCTACGGCGGCATGGTTCGTTCGAAAAACATTCTTTCCGTGATGATGCAGTGCTTCGCCATTACCGGCCTGGTCAGCATTCTGTGGACCATTTATGGCTACAGCCTGGCGTTCGATACCACCGGTATGGAAGCTGGCGTCGTCAACTACAACTCCTTCTTCGGCAGCATGGCCAAGGCGTTCCTGGCGGGTATCACCCCGGCCAGCATCACCGGCCCTGCGGCGCTGATTCCGGAAGCGGTGTTCGTCACCTTCCAGATGACCTTCGCCATCATCACCCCGGCGCTGATCGTGGGTGCCTTCGCCGAGCGCATGAAATTCTCGGCTATGCTGGTGTTCATGGGCATCTGGTTCACCCTGGTGTACGCACCGATCGCGCACATGGTCTGGTCCGGTCCGGGCTCGCTGCTGGGTGACTGGGGCGTGCTGGACTTTGCCGGTGGTACCGTGGTGCACATCAACGCCGGTATCGCAGGCCTGGTGGCGTGCCTGGTGCTGGGCAAGCGCAAAGGCTTCCCGACCACCCCGATGGCCCCGCACAACCTGGGCTACACCCTGATGGGCGCAGCGATGCTGTGGGTAGGCTGGTTCGGCTTCAACGCCGGTTCCGCCGCCGCTGCCAACGGCACCGCCGGCATGGCCATGCTGGTCACCCAGATCGCCACCGCTGCCGCCGCACTGGGCTGGATGTTCGCCGAGTGGATCACCCACGGCAAACCTAGCGCCCTGGGTATCGCTTCGGGCGTGGTTGCCGGCCTGGTAGCCATCACCCCGGCTGCCGGTACCGTGGGCCCGATGGGCGCCCTGGTCATTGGCCTGGCGGCTGGCGTGGTGTGCTTCTTCTGCGCCACCACCCTGAAACGCAAGCTGGGCTACGACGACTCCCTGGACGCCTTCGGCGTGCACGGTATCGGCGGTATCCTCGGCGCTATCCTGACCGGCGTGTTCGCAGCCCCGTCGCTGGGCGGCTTCGGCACCGTGACCGACATCGCTGCCCAAGTCTGGATTCAGTGCAAGGGCGTGGCGTTCACCATCGTCTACACCGCCGTGGTGACCTACGTCATCCTCAAGGTGCTGGACGTGGTCATGGGCCTGCGCGTCAACGACGAAGAAGAGTCGGTTGGCCTGGACCTGGCGCAACACAACGAGCGCGGCTACAACCTGTAACCGCCTGCGAAAAAATGCCCGGCTTGCCGGGCATTTTTTTGCCTGCGATTTGTCATTTGTCCAGGGCGCAAACGGTTTCTGCCAGCCAAGTTCCAGCAACCGTGCCATGTAGGCGAAAGGCTTACAGGCAATGATGAATTTAGCCCCTTTGCTTTTTCCCAGAGCGCGCTAGAATGCGCCCCGAACGTGTGGAGAATGGTATGTGGCAGCAACGGTTGATCACCTTGAAGCCAAGGCCGCGCGGCTTTCACCTGGTAACGGATGAGCTGCTGCACGACTGGCCAGAGTTGCGTGCATGCCGTATCGGCCTGCTGCACCTGCTGCTGCAACATACGTCGGCGTCGTTGACCATCAACGAGAACGCCGACCCTGCGGTTCGGCGTGATTTCGAGCGTTTCTTCAACCGCCTGGTGCCCCAGGGCGACGGCGGCTATGAACACAACGACGAAGGCGCGGATGACCTGCCGGCACACTTCAAGGCCAGTTTGCTAGGCTGTCAACTGACGTTGCCGGTGTGGGACGGGCGGCTGGCGCTGGGTACCTGGCAGGGTGTGTATTTGGGTGAGCAC
This sequence comes from Pseudomonas imperatae, assembly GCF_057128625.1. Lineage (NCBI taxonomy): Bacteria > Pseudomonadati > Pseudomonadota > Gammaproteobacteria > Pseudomonadales > Pseudomonadaceae > Pseudomonas > Pseudomonas imperatae. The sequence continues at coordinate 119,010 of NZ_JBSKHP010000011.1, forward strand.
CGTGATCATGGCGGAGCTCGCAGGGTGCTCGCCACGTTGCAGGGCGAGGCCAAATGACCGTCGGCAAACCGACGGATATGAATTTTTCCTGGCAGCCATCGACAGACGGTCAGGCTGCGCTATAAATAATCTGCTTTTCGCAAGTCATGAGGTAGAACATGAGCGACGATGATCTGGAAAACGACGAACTCGAAGTAGGTGACGAGGACGATACCGAGGAAGGCCTGGAAGCGGCAGCTGAAGACGTTGCCGACGACAGTGGCGACGATACCCCCGCGCCCTCGGCCAAAGGCAAATCCAAGGCTGCAGTGTCGGTAGACGAACTGCCTAGCATTGAAGCCAAGAACAAGGAGCGTGATGCCCTTGCCCGCGCCATGGAAGAATTCCTGGCTCGTGGTGGCAAGGTGCAGGAAGTCGAGGCCAACGTGGTCGCCGACCCGCCCAAGAAGCCGGACAACAAATACGGCAGCCGCCCTATCTGAGTCCCTGCTTGCGTGAAAAAAGCCCGCCGTCGCTGCGGGCTTTTTCATGCCTGGGCGTTGGTTATTTCCAGCGTGCGAGGATTTGCGGGATTTCCAGCAGGCTGCGCACTTCGGCGTCCGGCTTGTGGTCCGCCTCCCACGCCTTGCCCTGCGGGTTGAACCAGATGGCCCGGAAGCCGGCCTGCTGGGCGCCGAAAATGTCGTCGCCGGGGTGGTCACCCACATGCACCGCGGCACTGGCCGCTACGCCACCGGCGCGCTTGAGCGCCTCGTTGAACAGCGCCGGGTCTGGCTTGCCGATGCCCAGGTCCTCGGCGCACAGGGCAAAGCCGAAGCGGTCGGCCAGGCCCAGTCGGCGCACGTCGGCGTTGCCGTTGGTGACCACGCCCAGGGTGTAGTGCTGGCCCAGTTGTTCCAGTGCCGGTAGCACTTCGGGGAACACCTCGATCTGGTGACGGGCGTGTAGGAATACCTCGAAGCTCTTTTCTGCAAGCGGCACGGCTTCGGCCTCCGGGTAGCCGGCTTCGCGCAGGGCGTGCAGCAGCACCAGGCGGCGCAGCGCACTGATGCGGTGCTTCAGGCCAGGTTCGGCATCCACCAGGCGCTGGCGAATGGCGAACAGATGCTCGACTTCCACGCCGCCCAATTTCGGTGCGTGCCTGGCCAGCCAATCGCGCAGCACCGCTTCGGCGCTGACGATGACGGGCGCGGTGTCCCACAGGGTGTCGTCGAGGTCGAAGGTGATCAGCTCGATGCTCATGTGTCACTGTCCTTGCTGCGTTTGGCCCGTGGGTGGGCGCTGTCGTAGACCGTGGCCAGGTGCTGGAAGTCCAGGTGGGTGTAGATCTGCGTGGTGGCGATGTCGGCGTGGCCGAGCATTTCCTGCACCGCGCGCAGGTCCTGGGACGACTCCAGCAAGTGGCTGGCGAAAGAGTGCCGCAGCATGTGCGGGTGCAGGTTCTGGCCCAGCTCGCGCTCGCCGGCCGCCTTGACCCGCAGCTGGATGGCCCGTGGGCCCAGGCGCCGGCCCTGCTGGCTGACGAACACGGCGTCGTCGGCGGGGTTGCTCAGGCCGCGCAGGGGCAGCCACTGCTGCAGTGCCTCGCGCGCCTTGCGGCCCACTGGCAGCACGCGGGTCTTGCTGCCCTTGCCGTGCACCTGCACCAGGCCGTCGGCCAGGTCCAGCTGCTCGAGGTTCAGACTGGTCAGCTCCGACAGGCGCAGGCCCGAGGAATAGAACAGCTCCAGCATGGCCTGGTCGCGGTGGGCGAGAAAATCGTCCTCCACGGCGCCTTCCAGCAACTGCAGGGCGCGGTCGGTGTCGAGGGTGCGCGGCAGGCGCCGCTCGCCCTTGGGTGGCGACAGGCCGTTGGCCGGGTCGTGGCTGCAGATACCTTCGCGGTTGAGGTAGCGGTACAGGCCGCGCACCGCTGATAGCAGGCGCGCCAGGCTGCGCGAGGATTGCCCTTGCTGGTGCAGGCGGGCGACCAGGCGGCGCAGCTGCTGGATGTCGAGGGCGTTCCAGCTGGCCAGCTGCTCTTTTTCACAGAACGCCAGCACCTTGTCCAGGTCGCGCCGGTAGGCTTGCAGGGTGTGGTCGGACACTTGCCGCTCACTGCGCAGGTGCGCGCAGTAAGCGTCCAGGTGCGCCTGCATGGTCAGCGTACCGAGCGCAGGCTGCCGGTGAAGCGCGGCAACACGCGGCCCAGCACCTCGGCGATGTAGCTCAGGAACAGCGTGCCCACCGAGCTCTTGTAGTGCTGCGGGTCGCGGCTGCCGATAGCCAGCACGCCGTGCAGGCCCTGGTGGGTCAGCGCGACCACGGCGGTGGAGCCGACCTGCTTGCGCTGTTCCTCGCCGAACAGGAAGTCCAGCTCATGGTCGCGCAGGCTGCCGCTGACGGTCTTGCCGCCCGACAGCAGCGCGCCGATGGCCTGGTGCGCCTCGCTGCTGCTGACCCAGCGGCCCACCGGGGTGGCGATCTCGCTGAACAGGATGAGGCTGACGAAGGGCACCTGGAATTCCTGGCGCAGGCTGTCTTCCACGGCGATGACCACTTCTTCCAGGCTGGCGGCATCGAGGATGTCGAGGATCAGCCGGCGGGTCTTGTCGAACAGGCGGTCGTTGTCGCGGGCCACGTCCATGAGCTGCGACAGGCGGTGGCGCATCTCGATGTTGCGCTCGCGCAGCAGCTTCATCTGCCGCTCCACCAGCGACACGGTGTCGCCGCGCTGGTGCGGCAGGCGCAGGCTGATAAGCAGTTCCTCGCGTTCCACGAAGAACTCCGGGTTGGCTTGCAGGAACGCCGCGACCGCGTCAGCCCCGGGGGCCGGCGCCGTGCTGTCCTCAACGTTATCAAGGGGCTGTGGTGCAGGTGCCTGGGGCTTCTTGGTCATGGTCGTGGCTCGCTCATAGACGCACTTGTCCTTCGTAGACGCGCACCGCAGGACCGGTCATCAGCACGGGTTGGCCGGGGCCCGCCCATTCGATGGACAGGCGCCCGCCGGGCAGGTCGATCAACAGCGGTGAATCCATCCAGCCCTGGCTGATGGCGGCGACCGCGGCGGCGCAGGCGCCGGTACCGCAGGCCTGGGTTTCCCCGGCGCCGCGTTCCCAGACGCGCAGTTGCGCGCGCTGACGGTCGATCACGTGCAGGAAGCCGACGTTGACCCGCGCCGGGAAGCGCGGATGGTGTTCGATTTTCGGGCCCAGCTGGTGCACCGGCGCGGCGTTGATGTCGTCGACCTTCAGCACCGCATGGGGGTTGCCCATGGAGACTGCAGCCAGGTTCACCACCTGGCCGTCGACTTCGACGTCGTAGTTCTTCGCCTGGGCGTCGGCCACGAACGGGATGTCGGCGGGCACCAGGCGTGGCGGGCCCATGTCGACGCTGATCTGGCCGTCGTTACGGATATCCAGCTCGATGATGCCGCTCTTGGTTTCCACGCGAATGCGCTTCTTGGCGGTCAGGCGCTTGTCCAGCACGAAGCGGGCGAAGCAGCGCGCGCCGTTGCCGCACTGTTCCACTTCCGAACCGTCGGAGTTGAAGATGCGGTAGCGGAAGTCGACGTCCGGGTTGCTCGGCGCCTCCACCAACAGCAGTTGGTCGAAGCCGACGCCGGTGTGGCGGTCGCCCCATTGTTTGGCGTGCTTGGGCAGGATATGAGCGTGTTGGCTGACCAGGTCGAGGACCATGAAGTCATTGCCTAGCCCATGCATCTTGGTAAAACGAAGCAGCATGGGTTTACTCCGGCAACAGGCTTTCGCCCGCGAACAGTTCGGCGACCGTTTCACGGCGGCGCACTTCAAACGCCTGGTCGGCATCGACCAGCACTTCAGCGGCACGGCCGCGGGTGTTGTAGTTCGAGCTCATGACGAAACCATACGCCCCGGCCGAACGCACGGCCAGCAGGTCACCTTCGGCAAGGGCCAGCTGGCGCGCCTTGGCCAGGAAGTCGCCGGTCTCGCAGATCGGTCCGACGATGTCATAGCTGCGGCCTTCACCTTCGCGCGGCTGCACGGCGCTGACGTCCATCCAGGCCTGGTACAGGGCCGGGCGGATCAGGTCGTTCATGGCCGCATCGACGATGGCGAAGTCCTTGTGGTCGGTGTGCTTGAGGTACTCGACCCTGGTCAGCAGCACGCCGGCATTGGCGACGATGTAGCGGCCCGGCTCGAACACCAGCGCCAGGTCGCGGCCTTGCAGGCGCTCGCGCACGGCCTTGATGTAGTCGCCGGCCAGCGGTGGTTGCTCGTCCTGGTAACGCACGCCCAGGCCACCGCCCAGGTCGATGTGTTGCAGGAAGATGCCGCAGTCGCCCAGGCGGTCGACCAGGCCCAGCAGGCGGTCGAGGGCGTCGAGGAAGGGTTCCAGGCTGGTGAGCTGCGAGCCGATGTGGCAATCGACGCCGATCACTTCCAGGTTCGGCAGCTGGGCTGCGCGAACGTAGACGTCTTCGGCGGCGACGATGTCGATGCCAAACTTGTTTTCCGCAAGGCCGGTGGAGATGTACGGGTGGGTGCCGGCGTCGACGTCGGGGTTCACCCGCAGCGACACCGGGGCGCGCACGCCCAGCTCGGCGGCTACTTGTTGCAGGCGCTCCAGTTCGTCGGTGGACTCGACGTTGAAGCAGTGCACGCCGACTTCCAGGGCGCGGCGCATGTCTTCGCGGGTCTTGCCGACGCCGGAAAACACCACGCGGTCGGCACGGCCGCCAGCGGCCAGGACGCGTTCCAGCTCACCGCCCGAGACAATGTCGAAGCCTGCGCCCAGGCGGGCCAGCAGGTTCAGCACGCCGAGGTTGGAGTTGGCCTTGACCGCGAAGCAGACCAGGTGCGACATGCCGGCTAGGGCGTCGGCATAGGCCCGGTACTGCTGTTCGATGTGCGCACGGGAATAGACATAGGTTGGCGTGCCGAAACGCTCGGCAATGGAAGCCAACGACACGCCTTCCGCGAACAGCTCACCGCCGCGGTAGTTGAAAGCGTCCATGGTCTTCCCTTACATCATGTGTTTGTGCGATTTCGACGAGCCGTCCTGTTGCACGGTGGATTTTTGGCCGTCCGGCAGGAACAGCGGGCCTTTCTGGCCGCAGGCGGACAGCAGGCAGGCAGCCGCGACCAGCGCGGCAAGGGCGGAAATCAGGCGCTTCATGGCGAAATCCTTTGTAAAAGCATTAATTGCGCCCGAGTATACCGGCCACCCGACGCCTTGCCTATTGATGCCCGGTCGCCGCGCCCGAGGGGGTAACTGGTCGTAATAACTTTGCAATCAGCGCGCGCTGCTCGTATCTTCCCGCGCTTGCAGTGTGATTGGACACTTACGAGGTTCCCGCAATGAGTTTGACCGAAGCGCGCTTTCATGACCTGGTCGATGCCACGCAACAGGCATTGGAAGAACTGTTCGAAGACCACGCCGACGACGTCGAGATTTCGTCCGGCCTGATGACCATCAAGTTCGACAACGGCAGCCAGCTGATCATCAGCCGCCAGGAACCCCTGCGCCAGCTGTGGCTGGCCGCGCGTTCGGGTGGCTACCACTTCGACTACGACGAAGAGATGGGCAAGTGGGTATGCGAGAAGTCCGAAGAGCTGCTGGGCGAGATCCTCACCCGCGCCACCTGGGAACAGGCCGGCGTGAAGCTGGACTTCGAAGAGATCTGAGCGTGACCACCCAAGCGCCAGCGCCCCGTGCGCCCAAGCCCCTGTTCAGCAACGTCAGCCCGGCGGTGCCGTCACCCTGCATCAGCCTGTGCCGGCTCGATGAGCAGAAGGTCTGCAAGGGCTGTTTCCGCCACGTGGAAGACATCCGCGAATGGCGTTCGGCCGACGACGCCCGTCGCCGGCAGATCTGCGACCAGGCCGCCGAGCGCCGCGCCGGCACGGCCTGAGGCCTACATCTGGCTCAAGGCGTTGTTCAGTGAGCGCTCAAGGTCGGCCTTGTAGCGCAGGTACAGGTGGGTGGCGCCCGGCGTGTCGCCCAGCAGGCCCGACAGGTCCAGGTCGGTGAGGTAGCAGCGGTAGGCCATGGGCTCGGTGCGCTGCTTCAGGATCTGCCGGGCTACCACGCTGAACAACTGCTCGCCATGCTCCAGCTCGGAGAACTCGCGTTGATTGCAGTACAGGGTCACGTGCACCTGGCCGGGTGGCGAGCGTTCGATAATCGCCTGCACATCGTAGTAACGCTTGCTGGTGGCCGTCGGCGGCCCCGGCCGAGGTTCGGCGCTGCGGGCGCGGCCGCTGCCGGTGGGCAGCAGCTGGTAATACAGCACCTGCTCGTCATGGCCTTCCACGGCCTGCAGCGCGTTGCGGCGGCGCAGCACCGACTGCAGGAAACGCTGCATCGGCACCAACAGGCTAGCCTCGTCGTGCAGCGGCAGGCGCTGGTGCCATAGCGCGTTCAACTCATCCAGCACGTAGACGTCCGCCCAGCTGTCCTGCAGGCGGTAGAACAGCTGCACGCATTCGGGTTGCCCTAGCGGCAGCACAACGGCCAGGTCGTGATCTTCCAGCGCGTTGCCGTCCAGGTGCAGCGGGCTGTAGCCCGGCAGGTCCTCGCCCAGGTATTGCACCAGTGCCGCCACCGTAGGCAACGCCATGTGGCGCACGTTGCCCGGTACCAATTCCAGCACGTGATACTGCTGCTGCACCTGGATCAGGTAGCGGTAGTGCAGGCCGCTGCGCAGCAGTTGCTGGGCGGTGGCCAGCAAGGCCTCCACGCGCTGGGCGATGGCCTGGGCGCGGTTGTGGCAGAAGCAGCGCACCCGCACCCGTGGCGCGTTGCCGGCGGGCAGGTGGTTGAGGTAGTCGCGCAGGCAATCCATCAAGGCCGTCGGGCCGTCGAAACGGTTGACCAGCACCTCGTTCCAGCTGTTGAGCACGACCTGGTCCAGGGTCAGCACCAGGTTCTCCCGCACCCCCGCATAGCTCAGCGAGTCGGTGCGTTCGGTGGTCATCAGGATGTTCAGGTCGCGGTGATGCTTGAGCGGGTCGATGCCCACGTTCACCAGCAACAGCACTTCAACCGGCACCGTGGGCCTTAGCAGCTGTTCATCGGCCACCGTGCCCAGGGGCAGGGGGATGCTCTGTTGCAGGCTGGCGATCAGGTTGAACAGCTCGAACTCGGTCAGGTCGCTTTCGCCGGGGTGCAAGGCCAGGCGCGTGCTGCTGTCGATCACGCCGTTGCGGTGGCACCACACCAGCATTTCCAGCAGGTGGCGGCTGCGCTTGAAGGGCGCGAAGTGTTCCCACTCGTAGGCGCCCAGGTTGCCGTTGTACAGGCCCCACAGTACCTGCCCCGGTTCCTTGCGGTTGGGCGATTGCACCAGGGTCAGGGTGTCCTCGGCCAGGTCCGGGGCGATGCCGGGGTTGATGAATTCGACCTTGCCGGCCTTGCGCTCGAAGGCGGCGTACAGGCGCCGCCCGAGAATGCTCAGGTCGCGACTGTTGATGCGGTTCACCGCCTGCTGGTCGCGGGCGAACTGGGTCAGGAAGCGGTAGCTGTAGTTGAGTTCATTGACCAGCGCCCGGCGTTCGCTGGTCACCTGGCGCACCTTCCACTGGCTGCGGCTGTCCAGCAACGCCAGGTGGCGGTTGTCCCAGCCCCATTCCGCCGCCAGGCGCTGCATCACCTGCCGCTGCCAGCTGGGCGGGCGTTGCCGGGAGCCGGCGGTCAGCTTCTTGTTGACCTTCAGGTATAGGCTGCGGCGCACCAGTTCCAGGCGGTCGATGTCGCCGCGTGCCAGCAGGTATTCCTCGATGCGCCGGTACACCACCATGTAGGGGTCCAGTTCGTCGATGTCGACCTGGTTGGCGTACACCGCCTGCTTGAGGCGCAGGCTGAGGCAGCGCACCTGTGGATGTTCGCTGGCGTAGGCCTCGGTCAGCAGCAGCTTGAGCACTGACTTGTAGGGCGAGTCGATGCCCTTGAACAGTTGCCACAGGCCGGCGCCGATGAACTCGCCGGCGGGGATATGCGCCATGTGGCCCAGGTCCAGCACGTCTTCGGCGCGGATGAAGCGCTTGCCCAGCAGGGTCTCGGTGTACTGGGCGTAGCGCGCCTCTTCGTAAACCGGCACCAGCCACCATAGCGGCGTGCGGCCGGCCAGCCAGATGGCGGTGCGGTAGAACTCATCCAGCAGCAGGTAGTGCTGGCTGGTGCCGCAGTCTTCGGAGCTGAGTTCGGTGTCGCGCTCGCCACGCACGAAGCGCGGCGGGTCGATCAGGAAAAAGTGCGCCTCGGCGCCCTGGGTCGCGGCCCAGGCTTCCAGCAGCTGGCATTTCTTGCGCAGCTCGGCGATTGCTTCAGCGCCCAGTTCGGTGTCGTGGCACACCCAGAAGTCCATGTCGCTCTGTTCGGCCTGGGCCAGGGTGCCCAGGCTACCCATCAGGAACAGCCCGTGCAGCGGGCGTGGCGGGTTGCCATGGCGAGCCTTGTAGGAGAACGAGCGCGTCAGGCGCTGGGCTTCGGCCAGCACCTCGGGCTCGGGCTCGTAGTTCGACAGGCCGGCCGGGGTATTGCCCGAGACATAGCCGGGCAGCAGCGGGTGGTTGACGTGAAAGAACAGCGGCAACAGCGTCAGCACCTGTTGCTGGCGGGTCGACAGCCCTTCCATGGCGCGGCCCAGTCGGCCCTGGTTCAGCGTCAGGAAGCGTGCGCGCAGGGTCGCGAGAACCTTGCGATCGATTCCCTCGTCCAGATCGGGGCGGATTTCATGGGTGCGCGGCATCTGTGGCTCGAATCGACTGCTGGGCGACGTAACGTGGGCAGGGCGGAACACCCGCCTTCAGCCGGTTATCGGCAGCCTTGAGAAGAGTTTGAGCCAGTTTGGCAAAAATAACGGCAGCGCCGGCACCCCATTCGGCGCCGGCGCGAGCAGTGGCGTCAGGCGGGTTCGCCGACACCCAGTACGGTCAGCAGCGCCTGGGCGTGCTGCGCAGCCTGTAGCCCGCCGCTGGTCAGGTAGCCGCCGTCGACCTGGGTGATCAGTTCCTTGTCGTGCAGCCGCTTGGCCGCCGCGATGGCCTGTGGGGTGGCGGTGTGGTGGATCTTGAGGCCTTCCTGGGTGTTGTCCAGATTGAACAGCGCGAGGATTTCCAGTTCGGCGACCAGCTCAGGGGTATACGACATAGGTACTCCGGACTTTTCTAGGAATAGACGGCCAGCCCCAGCGGGGGCAGGCCGTGGAGGCCCCGGTTTGCATGGAGGGCAGCGGGGCATTTCCAGTGTAGTAAGGCCGCAGCGATTCTGCCGGGAAACTCAGTCCTGCTCGGGCTTTGCCTCGGGTGGCAGCTCGGGCAGGGCGCGCAGGGCCTTTTCGTACCATTCGGTGTCGAACGCGCGGTCTTCTTCCAGGATCTTATCGATTTCGACGGCAAGCACGTGGGCCATCATTTCGAGGATATCGTCGCGCTCGTAGCCGACCAGCGTCAGCTTGTTGAACGTGGCCTTGGCTGCAGGCGGGTTGTCGCTCTCGATCTGGTTCTCGATGGCCTGGATCAGGGTGTCTTCGGCGAATTGTTCGTCTTCGTCGTCGCGTTGGGTGGCGTCGGTCATTGCAGGTTCCTCACGGTAGGCCGCCAGTTTAACGGTATTGGTCGGCTTTGCATCAGCTGACGCGTCTTGAAATACAGAATGGCCCATCGCCCATCGGCGGCTGCCTAGTTTGGCCGCTCTCGTTCAAGGCCATGGAGGTCAGGTGATGCTCAAGTTGTACGGGTTTGCATCCAGTAACTATTTCAACATGGTGCAATTGGCATTGCTGGAGAAACGCCTGCCGTTCGAAGAGGTGTTGCTACACGGCTGCCAGAGCCCCGGGGTCATGGCGGTGAGCCGTCGTGGAAAAATCCCGGTGCTGGGCACCCCGGACGGATATTTGACTGAAACGGACGTGATCCTCGGTTATCTGGAGGAGGTGTACCCGCAACGGCAATTATTGCCTCGCGACCCGTTCGACAGGGCGCGGGTGAAGGCGTTGGCCAAGGAAATAGAGCTGTACATCGAACTGCCCGCGCGGCTCTGTTACCCGGAGGTGTTCTTCGGCGGGCGCGCAACGCCACCGGCCTTGAAGGAGAAGGCCAGGCGAGACCTGGTCAAGGGGTTTGCCGCGTTGGCTGAAGGAGCATCATTTACCCCGTACGTCGCGGGGGGCGAGCCTACGGTTGCCGATATCTACTTCCTGTACAGCGTGGACCTGGCCAGGGAGGTAGGGTTGAAGCTTTTCGACATCGATTTCCTGGAGGGCCTGCCGGGTGCGCAAGCGCTGCTGGCGCTGTTGGCGCTCAACCCCAACGTGGTGGAGGTCGCCAGCCGCAGGGCCAATGACCAACTGCGGTTCCTGGCGCAACTCAACCCGGTAACCGCTGCCGCAGGCTAGCGGCAGCGGCTACAGGCGATCAGCGCTGGGCCAGCAGGGCCTGGCCGCGGATCACGGCGGCGCGTACTTGGGCCGGTGCGGTGCCGCCGATGTGGTCGCGGGCGTTGACCGAGCCTTCCAGGGTCAGCACCTCGAACACGTCCTGGTCGATCTGGTCGCTGAAGCGGCGCAGTTCTTCCAGGCTCATCTCGGCCAGGTCCTTGCCGCTGTCCACGCCGTATTTCACGGCGTGGCCGACGATTTCGTGGCAGTCACGGAACGGCAGGCCGCGGCGTACCAGGTAGTCGGCCAGGTCGGTGGCGGTGGAGAAACCGCGCAGGGCCGCTTCGCGCATGATGGCGTGCTTGGGCTTGATGGCCGGGATCATGTCGGCAAAGGCACGCAGCGAGTCGCGCAGGGTGTCGGCGGCGTCGAACAGCGGTTCCTTGTCTTCCTGGTTGTCCTTGTTGTAGGCCAGTGGCTGGCCTTTCATCAGGGTCAGCAGGCCCATCAGCGCGCCGAACACGCGGCCGCTCTTGCCACGCACCAGCTCGGGCACGTCGGGGTTTTTCTTTTGCGGCATGATCGAGCTGCCGGTGCAGAAGCGGTCGGGCAGGTCGATGAACTGGAACTGGGCGCTGGTCCACAGCACCAGCTCTTCGGAGAAGCGCGACAGGTGCATCATGGCGATGCTGGCGGCGGCGCAGAATTCGATGGCGAAGTCACGGTCCGACACGCCGTCCAGCGAGTTGCCGCCCACGGCTTCGAAGCCCAGCAGCTGGCAGGTCAGTTCGCGGTCGATCGGGTAGGTGGTGCCGGCCAGCGCGGCGCTGCCCAGGGGCATGCGGTTGGCGCGCTTGCGGCAGTCCACCAGGCGCTCGTAGTCGCGGCTGAGCATTTCGAACCAGGCCAGCAGGTGGTGGCCGAAGGTAACCGGCTGTGCAGTCTGCAGGTGGGTGAAGCCGGGCATGATGGTCTCGGCTTCGCGCTCGGCCTGCTCCAGCAGGCCTTTTTGCAGGCGGGTGATTTCGCCCAGGATCAGGTCGATCTCGTCGCGCAGCCACAGGCGGATGTCGGTGGCCACCTGGTCGTTGCGGCTGCGGCCGGTGTGCAGCTTCTTGCCGGTGATGCCGATGCGGTCGGTCAGGCGTGCCTCGATGTTCATGTGCACGTCTTCCAGGTCCACACGCCACTCGAAGGTGCCGGCTTCGATCTCGCCCTGGATGGTCTTCAGGCCATCGACAATGGTGTCGCGCTCGGCCTCGGTGAGCACGCCGACCTTGGCCAGCATGGTCGCGTGGGCGATCGAGCCCATGATGTCGTGACGGTAGAGGCGCTGGTCGAAGTTGACGGATGCGGTGAAGCGGGCGACAAAGGCGTCGACGGGCTCACTGAAGCGGCCGCCCCAGGACTGGTTGGTCTTGTCAGTACTCATGAATTCGCTCGTTGAAGGCGTGAACGGGAAATTGGCTGCAATAATAACAGGGCTTCAATCCGCTCGGGGATTGAGTGCCCAGTGGAATGCACATAATGCCTACAGATGGACGCAAGGCCGCACGCCGCCAGCGTGCGCAACAGGAGTTCTTCCTCCCGGTGCTGTGCGAGGCGCAGGCATTGCTGGTGCTGGTGATGCTGGCCGAACTGCTGGTGCTGGTACTGGTGCTGGCCGATCCCGGTGCGCCGGGCTTCGACTGGTCGCGGCTGGCCCTGACGTCGCTGTTCGTGCAGTGGCTGGTGCTGTTGTCGGCGGCGCTGCTGTGTGGCCTGCGCCCCTGGCTGGCGCGCCTGCACCCCGGCGCTGCCGGCGGCGCCTGCTGTGCGATGGTGGTGGCGTTGACCCTGCTGGCCACCGGGTTGACCGATTACCTGCATTTGGTGCCGGCTACGCCTGCTTCGAATCTTTCCTTCGGCATATTCAACCGTTACCTGCGGCACGGGCTGATTGCGCTGATCATGTCGGCGCTGTTGTTGCGCTATTTTTACCTGCAGAGCCAATGGCGCATCCAGCAACGGGCCGAGCTCCAGGCACGGCTGGAAGCCTTGCAGGCGCGCATCAAGCCGCACTTCCTGTTCAACACGCTTAACAGTATCGCCAGCCTGGTGCCGGTGGACGCGGTGCGCGCCGAGCAGGCGGTGCTCGACCTCTCCGACCTGTTCCGCGCCAGCCTCGGCAAGGCCGGCAACCTGGTGAGCTGGCGCGAGGAGCTGGCCCTGTCGAAACGATATTTACGGATTGAGCAATATCGTCTTGGCGAGCGTCTACAGTTGGACTGGAGGGTCGACACAATTCCCGATGACCTGCCGATCCCGCAGCTAACCTTACAACCGTTGTTGGAGAACGCCCTGATCCACGGAGTGGCCCCACGCATAGAAGGGGGTGTGATCCGGGTGGAAGCCGACTATAAAGGGGGAGAGTTCATATTGTGTGTAAGCAATCCCTACGACGAAGCCGCCCCGCCGCGGGCTTCGGGCGGTACTCACCAGGCACTGACAAATATTGGTGCTCGACTTGCGGCACTTTTTGGCCCGCGCGCGAGTCTGAGCGTGGATCGCCGTGACGGTCGTCACTTCACCTGTCTACGCTATCCTTGTGCGAGACTCACGCAGGAATCCAGTGCTATATGAATGTCCTGATCGTTGATGACGAACCCCTGGCCCGCGAGCGCCTGACCCGATTGGTCAGCGATCTCGAGGGTTACAGTGTGCTAGAGCCCAGCGCCACCAATGGCGAGGAGGCCCTGGCCCTTATCGACAGCCTCAAGCCCGACGTGGTGTTGCTCGACATCCGCATGCCCGGCCTTGATGGACTGCAGGTTGCAGCCAAGCTGTGCGAGCGCGAGGCGCCGCCGGCGGTTGTGTTCTGTACCGCCCATGATGAATTTGCCCTGGACGCCTTCCAGACCAGCGCCCTGGGCTACCTGGTGAAACCGGTGCGCCCCGAGCACCTGCTCGAAGCGCTGAAAAAAGCCGAACGCCCCAACCGTGCGCAGCTCTCCGCGCTGACCCGTCCCGCCGCCGAAAGCGGCAGCGGCCCGCGCACCCATATCAGCGCACGCACGCGCAAGGGTATCGAGCTGATTCCGCTGGACCAGGTCATCTATTTCATTGCCGACCACAAGTACGTGACCCTGCGCCATGAAGGCGGCGAGGTGCTGCTCGACGAGCCCCTCAAGGCACTGGAGGACGAGTTCGGCGACCGCTTCGTGCGTATCCACCGCAACGCGCTGGTCGCCCGCGACCGCATCGAACGCCTGCAACGCACGCCCTTGGGGCATTTCCAGTTGTTCCTCAAGGGCCTCAATGGCGATGCGCTGATCGTCAGCCGCCGCCACGTGGCCGGTGTGCGCAAAATGATGCAACAGTTGTAGGCCGTCCGGAGCGGGCGAACCCGCTCCGGCCGCCATGCTGCTCCCGCGATGCTGGTATGATCGGCCCATCTACCCAGCACGGATTGATTCATGCCTACTCGCGAGATCCGCATCGCCACCCGTAAAAGCGCCCTGGCCCTGTGGCAGGCCGAATACGTCAAGGCCCGCCTGGAACAGGCTCACCCCGGCCTGGTGGTGACCCTGGTGCCGATGGTCAGCCGCGGCGACAAGTTGCTTGATTCGCCCCTGTCGAAAATCGGCGGCAAGGGCCTGTTCGTCAAGGAGCTGGAAAACGCCCTGCTCGACAACGAAGCCGACATTGCCGTGCACTCCATGAAGGACGTGCCCATGGACTTCCCCGAAGGCCTGGGCCTGTACTGCATCTGCGAGCGCGAAGACCCGCGCGACGCCTTCGTTTCCAACACCTTCCCAAGCCTCGAAGCCCTGCCTGCCGGCAGCGTGGTCGGCACCTCCAGCCTGCGTCGCCAGACCCAGCTGCTGGCGCGCCGCCCCGACCTGCAGATCCGCTTCCTGCGCGGCAACGTCAATACCCGCCTGGCCAAGCTCGACGCCGGTGAGTACGACGCCATCATCCTGGCCGCCGCCGGCCTGATCCGCCTGGGCTTCGAGGAGCGCATCACCGACAGCATCAGCATCGAAGACAGCCTGCCAGCCGGCGGCCAGGGCGCCGTGGGCATCGAATGCCGCACCGCCGACAGCGAAATCCACGCGCTGCTGGCGCCGCTGCATCACAGCGATACTGCCGCCCGGGTCACTGCCGAGCGTGCCCTGAACAAGCACCTCAACGGTGGCTGCCAGGTGCCTATCGCCTGCTACGCCGTGCTGGAAGGCGAGCAGCTATGGCTGCGTGGCCTGGTGGGCGAGCCCGATGGCGGCCGCCTGCTCAGCGCCCAGGCTCGCGCCCCGCGGGGCGACGCCGAGCGCCTGGGCATCGAGGTCGCCGAAGCGCTGCTGCACCAGGGCGCCGACCAGATCCTCAAGGCCGTCTATGGCGAGGACGGCCACCCGTGACGGGCTGGCGCCTGCTGCTGACGCGCCCTGCCGAGGAATCGGCCGCGGTGGCGCAAGCGCTGGACGCCGCCGGCATCTACAGCGCCAGCATGCCCCTGCTCGATATCGAGCCCCTGCCGGTCACGCCGCAAATGGTCACCCAGGTGTTGAACCTGGCGCAGTACTGCGCGGTGATCGCCGTCAGCAAGCCGGCCGCACGGCTGGGCCTGGACCTGATTGACCAGTACTGGCCGCAGCCGCCGCTGCAAAGCTGGTTCAGCGTGGGCGCGGCCACCGCGGCCATCCTCGAGGACTACGGCCTGCGCGTGCACGTGCCGCCCCAGGGCGACGACAGCGAAGCGTTGCTGGCCCTGCCGGAGTTGGCCCAGGCGCTGCAGCAGCCTTACCCGCGGGTGCTGATCCTGCGCGGCGAGGGCGGCCGCGAATTGTTGGCCGAGCACTTGCGCGAGCAGGGTGCTACTGTCGATTATCTGCAACTCTACCGTCGCAGCCTGCCCGATTACCCGGCGCAGGCGCTGTACCAGCGGGTAACGGCGGAACGCCTGAACGCGCTGGTGGTCAGCAGTGGGCAGGGTTTCGAGCATTTGCAGCAACTGGCCGGTGAGCACTGGCCACAATTGGCCGGGTTACCGCTGTTCGTGCCCAGCCCGCGAGTCGCCGCCCTGGCCCAGGCCGCCGGCGCTCGCCATGTAGTGGATTGCCGTGGCGCCAGCGCCGCGGCCTTGCTGGCGGCCCTGCAAGAACACCGCCTACCCGGGTGAAACCTGCCCTATGCAAAGGATGGATACGTGAGCGAAACAGTCTTGCCCCAAGATGATCTGCAGTCGACGCCCCAGGCGGCTGTCCCCCCTGTGGTGAAGAAGTCTGGCCGTGGCGCCGCCGGTATCGCGGTCGTGGCCTTGCTGCTGGGCGCTGCCGGCGTCGCGGTCGGTGGCTGGAGCGTCTGGCAGTTGCGCCAGTTGCAGGCGGGCCACCAGGCCCAGTCCGGGCAACTGCAGGCGCTCGACAGCCAGGCCCAGGCGTTGAGCCAGGGTGAGCAGGCGCTCACCACGCGCCTGGGGCAACTGCCTAGCGCCGATGAATTGGAAGACCGCCGCCGCCTGGTGGCGCAGTTGCAGGGCGACCAGCAGCGCCTCAGCCAGCGCCTGGAAACGGTGCTGGGTGCCAGCCGCAAGGATTGGCGCCTGGCCGAGGCCGAGCACCTGTTGCGCCTGGCCAGCCTGCGCCTGTCGGCGTTGCAGGACATCGCCAGCGCCAGGGCGCTGGTCCAGGGCGCGGACGAGATCTTGCGCGAACAGGATGACCCCTCGGCCTTCGCCGCCCGTGAACAGCTGGCCAAGTCCCTGGCGTCGCTGGCCAGCGTCGACCAGCCGGACCGCACCGGCCTGTTCCTGCAATTGGGCGCCCTGCGCGACCAGACCGTGGGCCTCTCGGCCCTGGCGCCGGAGTTCCAGGCCCAGGGTGACGCCGAGCGTGCCACCCTGGCCGGCGACGATGACCGCTGGGAGCGCTGGTGGCACAAGATTTCCAGCTATTTCCGCGTTGACTTCCGCCCCGACGAGAACATTCGTCCGCTGCTGGCCGGGCAGAGCCTGAACCAGGTGCGCCTGGCGTTGAGCCTGGCGCTGGAACAGGCCCAGTGGGCCGCGCTCAATGGCGAGCCGAAGGTCTATGGGCAGGCGCTGGATGAGGCCCGCAGCATCCTGCTGGCCAGCTTCAACCAGGACAACACCGAGAGCCGTTCGATGCTGGCCCGCCTGGATGCCCTCAAGGGGCAGCCGGTGTCGGTGGTCACGCCGGACCTCAACGCCAGCCTCGAGGCGGTGCAGAACTACCTGGAGCATCGGCACATGCCTGCCGAGGCACTGATGACCCAGCCGCAAGCGGGGGCACGCCCATGAAGCGTGCCTATGTCCTGGTCTTCATCGCCATTGCCGTGGCCGTCGGCCTGGGGCTGGGCATCGCCAAGCACCCAGGCTACGTGCTGATCGACTACCCCCACGTGTTCCGTTATGAGTCGGGACTGTGGTCCACCCTGGCGGCGTTGGTGGTGCTGGTGCTGGCGGTGTTCGTGCTGTGGGTGTTGCTCAGCCTGGTGCTGACCTCTGCAGGGGTAGTCAATCCCTGGTCTGGCCGCAACCGCCAGCGTCGCACCCAGGTGGCCATCGAGCAGGGCCAACTGGACCTGGCCGAGGGGCGTTGGGCCAGCGCCCAGCGCAACCTGCACCGCGCCGCCGAGGCTGAGCGCCAACCTTTGCTGTATTACCTGGGCGCTGCGCGCGCGGCCAACGAGCTGGGCCGCCACGAAGACTGCGACAACCTGCTTGAGCGCGCCCTGGAGCGTCAGCCCCAGGCCGAGCTTGCGGTGGCCCTGACCCACGCCCAACTGCAAGTGGACCGCAATGACATGCAGGGCGCTCGCGACACCCTCGAAGCCATGCGCGAGCGCCACCCCGGCAACGTCCAGGTGCTGCGCCAGTTGCAGCGCCTGCACCAGCAGCGTGGCGACTGGACCTCGGTGATCCACCTGCTGCCCGAGCTGCGCAAGAGCAAGGCGGTCACCGCTGCTGAACTGACCGAGCTGGAGCACCGGGCCTGGGGCGAAAACCTCACGCTCACCTCTACCCGCGAAGACGGTGAAGCCGCGGTCGAGGCGCTCAAGCGTGCCTGGGAACAGCTCAGCGCCGGCCAGCGCCAGGAGCCTGCGCTGGTGCTGGCCTACGCCGACCAGCTGCGCCAGCTAGGCGCCCAGGCCGACGCCGAGGCCATCCTGCGCGCCACGCTCAAGCGTGGTTACGACAGCCACCTGGCCCGGCTGTATGGCCTGGTGGTAGGCAGCGACCCCGCCAAGCAGTTGCAGGCCGCCGAGGGCTGGCTCAAGCAGCACGCCGACGACTCCAGCCTCCTGCTGACCTTGGGCCGCCTGAGCCTGCAAAACAGCCTGTGGGGCAAGGCGCGCGATTACCTGGAAAGCAGCCTGCGGCTGCAGCGCAACCCCGAAGCCTGCGCTGAACTGGCGCGCTTGCTGGCGCGCCTGGGAGACACCGAGCGCAGCAACCAGCTGTTCCAGGAAGGCCTGGGGCTGCTGGACGAGCGTCTGCTGGCGTTGCCCTTGCCTGAACCTGCCCGCGCCTGAACGGGCGTGATAAACGGCCTGGTAACGTGGCTTGCACGTTGCCGGGCCGCTTCCCTCGACCGACTTTGCCCTGTCCCTGCGCTTCAGTCGGATTTTCCCTACACGAATAGAGAAATGTCCTTCAGGACACAGCTTGAAAGCATTCCGGGCTTTCCTCTACCGTAGTTTTCCAACTGTCGCGTAACTGGATTTGCCATGGTACTGGCTCGATCGCGCTCCTTGTTTCTGCTGGGTTTCCTGATGTCCATGGGCATCCTTGCCGCTGCATATTACCTGCAATGGCAGATCGGGCTGGTGCCCTGTTCGTTGTGCCTGGTGCAGCGTTTCTTCATTGCCCTGCTGGCCCTTTCCTGCCTGGCAGCCTGTGTCCATGGCCCGGGCCTGCGGGGTATTCGTCGTTATCTGGTCGCGCATACGCTGCTGATCAGCGCGGCTGTCGCGGCGGCCTTGCGGCAGCTGTGGCTGCAGGCCAATGGCGAGCAGCCGAAGGTCGCCTGCCAGCCGGGGCTGGACTACCTGATGGCAACGCTGCCGTTTCCCGAGGCGCTCAAGACCCTGCTCCTGGGGACGCCGGAGTGCGCCCGCGTCAATTGGACGCTGTTGGACATGAGCGTCCCGGAATGGAGCCTGCTGGCCTTGAGCGGCTTGCTGCTGTTGACCTTGGGTGGGTGGCTGCAAGCGCTGCGCCTGGGCGCCCGTGCGCCGTCCTGACTCGGGCCGGTGCCCGGATTTCGGGGGTGGCGTGCGGGTGCGCCGGTTAAACACTTGTATGAACTTTATCGAAGGGACACTTGAAGCGGCAGACGCACGGGCATAATCTCCCAGCACGCACCATAGAAAAACAGACTGCTTTGATTGCTGCTTTTTTCCGAACGGTTCCGCATCCCAGCTGTCTTGGAATGGGCCGATGGCGGCATGACCCAAAAGGGAAGAAAAGACCATGTTGGAAAGTTGTCAGAATGCTCAGGAACGCTGGGGTGGGGTGCACAAGCTGATCGATCGCTGGTTGCAGGAGCGGCAAAAGCTGGTCGAGGCTTTCGACAAGCTTGGCGAGACGCCCGAAGCGCTGGCCGGCAACCGCAAGAAGCTCAAGGAGTTCTGTGGCGTGCTGGTGGACTATGTGTCCGCCGGGCACTTCGAGATCTACGAGCAACTGATCGCCGAGGCCAAGGCGTTCGACGATGAGCGCGGCCTCGAACTGGCCGATACGATTTTCCCGCGCATCGAGGCCATTACCCAGTTCGCGCTGGATTTCAACGACCACTGCGACAAGGGCGACTGCTCCTGCGCAACCACCTTGACCGGCAAGCTCAAGGAGCTGGGCTCAAGGCTGCACGAGCGCTTCGAGCTGGAAGACTGCCTGATCGAAGTGCTGCACAACGCGCACAAGGACGAAGCCACCGCCGTCCAGGCGTGATTTCCCGCCGGCGCTGCTGGGCGGGGCGTCAGGCGCCCACGTCGAGCAGGCTGATCTCGAACACCAGCGGGCTGTAGGGTGGAATCAGGTCGCCGGCGCCGTCGGCGCCATAGGCCTGCTGGGAAGGGATCACCACTCGCCATTTCGCCCCTTTCGGCATCTTCGACAAGGCGGTGCGCCAACCGGCGATCACCGCGTCCAGGCGGAACCACTGCGGTTGCTGGTTCTGGTCGAACACGGTGCCATTGGGCAGGGTGCCTGTATAAGTTACCTGCACGCGGCCATCGGTCGGCGGCAGCGGCCCGCTGCCAGGCGTCAATTCGCTCATCAACACCCCATCTGCCAGCTCATGCACGCCCGCCTTCGCACGTTCGGCGGCCATGAAGCGCTGTTCGGCCATCAAGGCTTTTTCCACCGGCGACGGGGCAGGTTCGGCGCTGGCCTGTTCGTCGTGTTCGCGCAGTATCTGCTCGATGCGCTCGGGCGGCAGCGCCAGGGGCTTGCCCTCGTAGGACTGCTGCAGGCCCTGCAGCAGCGCCTGGATGTCCACCCCGGGTGCTTCTTCACGCAGGCGCTCGCCCAGGCTGGCGCCAAGGCTGTAGGCCAGGTCGTGCGGGCTGGTGGGGGTGTCGGCATGGGCCAGGCCAATCAATAGCCACGGCAACAGCAGCAGGTAACGCGACATGGAGAATTTCCCTGTTCGGAGGCGGGTGATTATGCCAGTCTCGCAAGTTGCCAAGCGAAGAGATTTCAGGTCGATGACAGCAGACTTTTCCATAACTTCTACACTTGTCTCGAACTGCCCTTAACAACAACTTTGCCCAGGCATGCAACGCGGCTCGTTTGGCACTGTCAACAATGTCTAGCGGTGACACTTGCACAGGTCTAGTATGAGCCGCAATCACGTCAGCCAGGAGGTAACCCATGTCGGCTAACAAGAAGCCAGTCAATACCCCGTTGCATTTGCTCCAACAGCTATCGAGCAGCCTGCTCGAGCATTTGGAAAGCGCCTGTTCCCAGGCCCTGGCTGATGCCGAGAAACTGCTGGCCAAGTTGGAAAAACAACGTGGCAAGGCTCAGGAAAAACTGCACAAGTCACGCAGCAAACTTCAAGAAGCCGCCACCGCTGGCAAAGCCAAGGCCCAGGCCAAGGCAAAAGCGGCGGGTGCTGAACTTGAAGAACTGCTGGAAGCCCTGAAAGATCGTCAGGCCGAAACACGTAATTACATCGTGCAACTCAAGCGCGATGCGCAAGAAAGTTTGAAGTTGGCCCAAGGCGTCGGCCGTGTACATGAAGCAGCCGGCAAGGCGCTGACCCAACGTTCGGCCAAGCCTGCGGCCGCTGCTGCTGCCAAGAAAGCCCCGGCTCGCACCGCTGCCAAGCCAGCCACTGCCACCAAGGCTGCTGCCAGCAAGCCAGCCGCTGCCAAACCGGCTGCCACCAAGGCCGCTGCCGCCAAGCCGGCTGCCAAGCCAGCTGCCGCGAAACCAGCCGCAGCCAAGCCAGCGGCGAAAACCGCTGCCGCCAAACCGGCCGCCGCCAAGGCGCCAGCGCGGGCTGCTGCCAAGCCGGTAGCTGCAAAAGCCGCCGCCAAGCCAGCCAGTGCAGCCAAGCCTGCGGCCGCGAAACCAGCCGCAGCCAA
Organism: Pseudomonas imperatae; assembly: GCF_057128625.1. NCBI lineage: Bacteria > Pseudomonadati > Pseudomonadota > Gammaproteobacteria > Pseudomonadales > Pseudomonadaceae > Pseudomonas > Pseudomonas imperatae. The sequence goes on from NZ_JBSKHP010000011.1 coordinate 139,942, forward strand.
GCCTGCTGCTGCGAAGCCTGCGGCCAAGCCCGCTGCGAAACCGGCTGCCAAGGCCGCTGCGCGCCCTGCGGCGAAGAAGCCGGCAACGCCTGCAGCCAAGCCGGCAGCGGCCGCTACGCCAGCACCGGCCAGCGCGCCAACCCCGGCTGCCGCTTCGCCTGCGCCATCGAGCCCGGCCAGCAGCAGCGCGCCAAGCGCGTCCTAACCGGCGACACTCGCGGCGTGCAGCCTTTGCAGCGCGCCGCGTTGTTTCTCCCGGGCAATGGGCGGCGCCACGCCGTCCAGCCAGGCCGCCAGGTCGTCGGCGCCTTCTGCCTGCCAATCCTGGGCAAGCAATTCGATACGTTCCAGCAACTGCCGTTCGGCTTCCAGCTCAAGGGCCTTGACCTGTTCGCGCAGCGCTTCAAGCTCCGGGTCGCTGGCTGCGGCCTCGCGCCAGTTCTGGCGCAGCTGGCGCAAGGGCCGTATGACTTCGTCATGCCAGGGCTGGCCCAGGTCGCGCAGGCGTGCCAGGCGGTCGCCGTTGCAGGCCACCCCCAGTTGCCCCAGCCACGCAGCGCCTAGCAGCAGGCACACATTGGCACCTTCGGCCTGCAATTCAAGGCAGGCTTGCTCGATGCCCAGGCGAGTGTAAAGATCCAGGGAAAAGCTCCACAGGTCAGAGTGCATAGTCCTTCTCGCGCCAGTTGTCGTCGAAGCTGGTAGACTCCGCCGCCATTATGATTCGACTTCAAAGCCTTACTTTACAGCGTGGCCCGCAGCGTCTGCTAGAAGACGCCGAGCTGACCCTGCACGCCGGTCAGAAAGCCGGCCTGATCGGTGCCAACGGCGCCGGCAAATCCACCCTGTTCGCCCTGCTGCGTGGCGAGCTCGTGCCCGATTCCGGTGACTGCCAGTTGCCGGCGGATTGGCGCATCGCTCACATGCGCCAGGAGGTCGATACACTCGACAGAGTAGCCGTTGATTACGTGCTCGACGGGGATTTGCGCCTGCGCGAGGTCCAGCAGCAGCTGGCCGCGGCCGAGGCTGCCCATGACGGCGCAGCGCAGGCCCGCCTGCACGCCGAGCTGGACAGCGCCGACGGCTACACCGCCGATGCGCGCGCCCGCAAGCTGCTGGCTGGCCTGGGCTTCACCAACGAGCAGATGGACCGCCCGGTCGGCAGCTTCTCCGGTGGCTGGCGCATGCGCCTGAACCTGGCGCAGGCGCTGATGTGCCCGTCCGACCTGCTGTTGCTCGACGAGCCCACCAACCACCTGGACCTCGACGCCATCCTGTGGCTGGAAGAGTGGCTCAAGAGCTACCCCGGCACCCTGATGCTGATTTCCCACGACCGCGACTTCCTCGACGCCGTGGTCGACCATGTGGCCCACGTGGAACAGTGCAAGCTGACCCTCTACCGTGGCGGCTACACGGCCTTCGAGCGCGCCCGCGCCGAACGCCTGGCCCAGCAGCAGCAAGCCTACGAGAAGCAGCAGGCCCAGCGCGCGCACATGGAAAAGTACATCGCCCGCTTCAAGGCCCAGGCCACCAAGGCCCGCCAGGCCCAGAGCCGGATCAAGGCGCTGGAGCGGATGGAAGAGCTGTCCGCGGCCCACGTCGATTCGCCGTTCGACTTCGTTTTCCGCGAATCGCAGAAAATCTCCAGCCCGCTGCTGGACCTGTCCGAAGGCCGCCTGGGCTATGGCGACAAGGTCATCCTGGAGAAGGTCAAGCTGCAGCTGACGCCAGGCGCGCGCATCGGCCTGCTGGGCCCCAACGGCGCCGGCAAGTCGACCCTGATCAAGAACCTCGCCGGCGAGCTGTCGCCCATCGGCGGGCGCCTGGTGCGCGGCGAAAACCTCACCGTGGGTTACTTCGCCCAGCACCAGCTCGACTCGCTGGACAGCAAGGCCAGCCCGCTGCTGCACCTGCAGCGCCTGGCGCCGACCGAGCGCGAGCAGACCCTGCGCGACTTCCTCGGCGGTTTCGACTTCCGTGGCGCGCGCATCGACGAGCCGGTGCTGAACTTCTCCGGTGGCGAAAAGGCCCGCCTGGCCCTGGCGCTGATTGCCTGGGAGCGGCCGAACCTGCTGTTGCTCGACGAACCCACCAACCACCTGGACCTGGAAATGCGCCTGGCGCTGACCATGGCCCTGCAGGAATTCAGTGGCGCGGTGCTGGTGGTCTCCCACGACCGTCACCTGCTCAAGAGCACCACCGACGACTTCCTGCTGGTGGCGGACGGCAAGGTCGAGGCCTTCGACGGCGACCTGGACGACTACACCCGCTGGCTGGCCGACTATCGCCTGCGCAACGCGCCGGTGAGCAGCACCCCGGTCAACCCCGACAAGACCGACAAGAAGGCCCAGCGCCAGGCCGCAGCAGCCCTGCGTCAGCAGTTGGCCCCGCACAAGCGCGAGGCCGACAAGCTGGAGGCTGAGCTGGGCAAGGTCCACGAGCAGCTGGCGAAAGTCGAGGCGGCGCTGGGCGACAGCGGCATCTACGAGGCCGGCCGCAAGGACGAGCTGCGAGACCAGCTGGCCCAGCAGGCCAAGCTCAAGGCCCGCGAGGCCGAGCTGGAAGAGGCCTGGATGATGGCGCTGGAAACCCTGGAAACCATGCAGGCCGAGCTCGAGGCGTTGTCGTAGGGGGCCTGGACGCGGCCTATGGCCGCTGCTACGGGTATTCGTAGCAGCGGCCATAGGCCGCGTCCGGCCCCAGAACCGATATTCTCGTGGCGTTTTCCCCCCACAAGCAGTAGGTTTACCGGTCTACTGATTTTGTTACGAGGTGCGTCATGGCGCTGCAAACCTGGCTGGCATTCTTTGCCGCCTGCTGGATCATCAGTCTTTCCCCGGGCGCTGGCGCCATCGCGTCCATGTCCTGCGGCCTGCAGTACGGTTTCGTACGCGGCTATTGGAATGCCCTGGGACTACAGCTGGGCCTGATCCTGCAGATCGCCATCATCGCCGCCGGCCTTGGCGCCGTGCTGGCCGCCTCCGCTACCGCGTTCACCCTGATCAAGTGGTTCGGCGTGTTTTACCTCGTCTACCTGGCGATCAAGCAGTGGCGCGCGCTACCTATGGACATGTCCGCCGACTCGGCCGTGCGCCCCATCGGCAAGCCCATGAGCCTGGTGTTCCGCGGCTTCCTGGTGAACGTCAGCAACCCCAAGGCGCTGGTGTTCATGCTGGCGGTGCTGCCGCAGTTCATCAATCCCCATGCTCCGCTGGTGGCCCAGTACGTGACCATCGCAGCCACCATGATCACCGTCGACCTGCTGGTCATGGCCGGCTACACCGGCCTTGCCGCCAAGGTGCTGCGCCTGCTGCGCACGCCACGGCAGCAACAGCGGGTGAACCGCACCTTCGCCGGCCTGTTCATCGCTGCGGCCACCCTGCTGGCGACCCTGCGCCGCGCGCCGGTGTAAGGATGAGCAGCCAGCCCATGCGCGTATGGATCGATGCCGACGCCTGTCCCAAGGCGGCCAAGGACCAGGTCATCAAGTTTGCCCTCAAGCGCCAGTTCGAGGTGCTGATGGTGGCGGGGGTGCCGTTGATCAAGCCGGCGTTCGCCTGCGTGAAACTGGTGGTGGTGCCGGCGGGGCCGGATGCGGCGGACGATTACCTGGTGGAGCACGCCGTGCCCGGCGAACTGGTGATCTGCAGCGACGTGCCGCTGGCCGACCGCCTGGTGAAGAAGGGCGTGGCCTGCCTGGACCCGCGCGGCAAGGAGTTCGACGAGCGCAACATGGGCGAGCGCCTGGCCGTGCGCAACCTGTTCACCGACCTGCGCGAGCAGGGGCAGGTGGGTGGCGGCCAGGCGGGGTACGGCGACAAGGACAAACAGGCGTTCGCCAACAGTCTGGACCGCATCCTCACCCGCCTGGCGCGTGCCTGAACCCCACATCGCGCTAACGCCAACCCACTGTAGCCGCTGCCGCAGGCTGCGCTGGCCCTTGTCCACCCTGGAGCTCTTCAGTGCACCCAGGGGCCAGCGCAGCCTGGCGGCAGCGGCTACGATCAGGCGGTGGTGAGCTCCAGCACGCGGTCTACCAGTTTGTTGATGCCTTCCGCCGCTTCGCCGATGGTCTTCGCGCTCATGTAGGCCGGTGTGCTCACCAGCTTGCGTGCGGTGTCTTCGACGATGTCGCCGACTGCGCAGCGCTCATGGGTGCCGCCCATCTTGTCGATCGCCTTGGCGGTCTCCTCGTCGGTGCCAATGGTGCAGGTCACGCCCGGCCCGTAGATCTTGGCGGCCAGGGCCGGGGAGATGCAGATCAACCCCACCGGCTTGCCGGCTTCGGCGAAGGCTTCGGCCAGTTCCAGCAGCTGCGCGTTGACCGTGCAGCCGGCGCCCTGGGTGGCGAAGGTGGAGAGATTCTTGGCGGCGCCGAAGCCACCCGGCACGATCAGGGCGTCGAACGCATCGGCGTCGGCTTCTGCCAGGTCCTTGACCTCGCCGCGGGCGATGCGCGCCGACTCCACCAGCACGTTGCGGGTCTCGGGCATTTCCTCGCCGGTGAGGTGGTTGATGACGTGCATCTGCTGCACGTTGGGCGCGAAGCACTGCACCTGCGCACCGCGCTGGTTCAGGCGCAGCAGGGTGATGACGCTCTCGTGGATCTCCGCGCCGTCGTAGACGCCGCAGCCGGAAAGGATCACGGCAACTTTCTTGGTCATGTTGGGTTCTCTCCCGAATTCATGGCGTTAATGTCCCTTGAATTGTCACTGGCCGCCGTAGGGTTTTACCTACCACAAGCCTAATCTTGGCTGATCTTCCCACGGGTTGTCGCCATGGATCTGATCCTCTACGCCGTACCGTTTTTCTTCCTGCTGATTGCCCTGGAACTGCTGGCCGACCGTTGGCGCGGGCGTCGCAGCTACAGCCTGGCCGATGCCATCAACAGCCTCAGCACCGGCGTGTTGTCCACCACCACGGGGCTGGTCACCAAGGGCCTGGGCCTATTGACCTACGCCTTCGCCTGGCAGCACCTGGCGTTGCTGGCCCTGCCGGCCGAGCGGGCCTGGGTGTGGCTGCTGGCGTTTGTTGGCTACGACTTCTGCTACTACTGGCTGCACCGCCTGGGCCATGAGCGCAACGTACTGTGGGCCGCGCATTCGGTGCACCACCAGAGCGAGGAGTACAACCTGAGCACCGCCCTGCGCCAGACCAGCACCGGGTTTATCTTCGCCTGGCTGTTCTATCTGCCGCTGGCGCTGCTGGGCGTGCCGCCGCTGGTGTTCGCCACGGTGGCGGCGCTGAACCTGCTGTACCAGTTCTGGGTGCACACCCTCCATGTGCCGAAGCTGGGTTGGCTGGAGTGGGTGCTGGTCACGCCGTCCAATCACCGGGTGCATCACGCGCAGAACCCTCTTTACATGGATCGCAATTACGGCGGGGTGTTCATTGTCTGGGACCGTCTGTTCGGCAGCTTCCAGGAGGAAGACGAGCGCGAGCCGGTGATTTTCGGCGTGACCACGCCGCTGCGCAGCTGGAATCCCGTGTGGGCCAACCTGCAGTTTTACGCGCAGTTGTGGGCGGATGCACGGCGCACCCGGCGCTGGCGCGACAAGCTGCGGCTATGGTTCATGCCCACCGGCTGGCGCCCGGCGGATGTGGCGGCACGTTACCCCATGGGCAAGCCCGACCTGGGCCAGTTCAGCCTGTTCCAAGTGCCACTGGGGGCGCGCCAGCAGGCGTACGTGGTGGCGCAGTTCGCCGTGCATGTGACGCTGGGCAGCTACCTGCTGGCCTTTGGTGCGAGCATGCCGCTGGCGGGGCTGCTGCTGGGCTGCTTGTGCATGGGGTGGGGGTTGTTCGTGCTGGGGACGGCGCTGGAGGCGCGCCCGCAGGCCGTGCGCCTGGAGCTGCTGCGGTTGGGGCTGAACGTGCCGATGGTGGCGCTGGCGGCGCCCTGGGGGCTGTTGCCGGCCAGTGCCTGGGCCTGGCCGGCCTTGCTGGTGTACAGCCTGGCCAGCCTGGGCGGGCTGGCCTGGCAGCGCGGGGCGGGCCTCAGGCTGGGCGCCGCGGCGCGTTGACTACTCGGCTTCCTGGGCGGCCAGCTTGCGGGCCACGCGTGCCGCCTTGATGCGCCGGCGCAGCCACAGCAGGCCACCCAGCACCAGCAGGCCGCCCAGCACCCACAGTTCGTATTTCTTGATGTTGCCCAGCAACCCTTCGAGGATGGCGCCGAAGTGGTAGGCTGCCAGGGCCAGCACCGTGGCCCACACGGCGGCGCCGATGCCATTGAGCAGCAGGTAGCGCCGTGGCGGGTAGCCGGACAGGCCAATGGCCACCGGCATGACCGTGCGCAGGCCGTACACGAAGCGGAAGCTCAGCACCCAGATGTCGGGGTGCTTGCGGATGTGTTCCAGCGCCCGGTCGCCCATGAGCTGCCAGCGCGGCTTGCGCGCGAGCAACTTGCGCCCATGCTTGCGCCCCAGGAAGTACCAGAGCTGGTCGCCGGCGTAGCTGCCGAAGAAGGCAACCACCACGACCAGGTTGATATCCATGTATCCGCGGAACGCAAGAAACCCGGCGAGGACCAGAATCGTCTCGCCTTCGAAAAACGTACCAAGAAAGAGGGCCAGGTAGCCGAAATCCTGCAGAAATTGTTGGAGCATTGTCTGGATGCTGGCGAAATGAACGCGCAGCCTAACCCGTCGCGGCCATTCGGGAAAGTGTCGAAATGTGTCTCGACGTGAACGGCGGGCAGAATGACAATGTCGGAGGCTATCTGTATGGCGTTGACGCAAGATTGTCATGCAACCGTCATAATGGCCGCTTATAACTGTCGCGCCGGCCCGCACGCGTGGGCCCAGGAGTTTGCCGTGAGCCGTGCCCGCGCCCTGCGCCTGCCCTCCCGCCACCGTCAGTGTGATGAGTTGGCGTCCCGCCTCGTCAGTGTCTATAGCCACGCTGCCGACGATACGATCGTGCCAGATGCTGCCTCACCTGATTGCAAACCGTGCCGCTCAACTGAATGAGAGGGCAATTGAGCCCTTCAGGAACGCTAGATGAATAACGAAGCACTTCACGAAACTGCCGTGAAAGAAGCACAGCCCGTGCTTGAGCAGATCATCGAAACGCCACCGGCCATGGAACCGGTCGAAGAGCCCGTGGCCGACGCCACGCCTGCCAGCGCCCCGGCGCCGGTGGCCGTGCCGGGCCTGGATGACAGCAGCCTGTACATCCACCGCGAGCTTTCCCAGTTGCAGTTCAACATCCGCGTGCTGGAACAGGCACTGGATGAGTCCTACCCGCTGCTGGAACGCCTCAAGTTCCTGCTGATCTTCTCCAGCAACCTCGACGAGTTCTTCGAGATTCGCGTGGCGGGCCTGAAGAAACAGATCACCTTCGCCCGTGAACAGGCTGGCGCCGACGGCCTGCAGCCGCACCAGGCGCTGGCACGCATCAGCGAGCTGGTGCACGGCCACGTGGACCGCCAGTACGCGATCCTCAACGACATCCTGCTGCCGGAGCTGGAAAAGCACCAGGTGCGCTTCATCCGCCGCCGCAACTGGACCACCAAGCTCAAGACCTGGGTGCGCCGCTACTTCCGCGACGAAATCGCGCCGATCATCACCCCCATCGGCCTCGACCCCACGCACCCGTTCCCGTTGCTGGTGAACAAGAGCCTGAACTTCATCGTCGAGCTGGAAGGCATCGACGCCTTCGGCCGCGACTCGGGCCTGGCCATCATCCCGGCGCCGCGCCTGCTGCCACGCGTCATCCGCGTGCCGGAAGAAGTGTCGGGCACCGGCGACAACTTCGTGTTCCTGTCGTCGATGATCCACGCCCACGCCGATGACCTGTTCCAGGGCATGAAGGTGAAGGGCTGCTACCAGTTCCGCCTGACCCGTAACGCCGACCTTGCGCTGGACTCCGAAGACGTCGAAGACCTGGCCCGCGCCCTGCGCGGCGAGCTGTTCTCGCGCCGCTACGGCGATGCCGTGCGCCTGGAAGTGGCCGATACCTGCCCCAAACACCTGTCCGACTACCTGCTCAAGCAGTTCAGCCTGTCGGAGTCGGAGCTGTACCAGGTCAACGGCCCGGTCAACCTCACGCGCCTGTTCAGCATCACCGGCCTGGACAGCCACCCGGAGCTGCAATACAAGCCGTTCACCCCGGCCATTCCCAAGCTGCTGCAGAACAGCGAGAACATCTTCAGCGTGATCAGCAAGCAGGACATCCTGCTGTTGCACCCGTTCGAGTCGTTTACCCCCGTGGTCGACCTGCTGCGCCAGGCCGCCAAGGACCCGCACGTGCTGGCCGTGCGCCAGACCCTGTACCGCAGCGGCGCCAACTCGGAAATCGTCGATGCGCTGGTGGACGCCGCGCGTAACGGCAAGGAAGTGACCGCGGTCATCGAACTGCGCGCCCGTTTCGACGAAGAGTCCAACCTGCAAATGGCCAGCCGCCTGCAGGCCGCCGGCGCGGTGGTGATCTACGGCGTGGTGGGCTTCAAGACCCACGCCAAGATGATGCTGATTCTGCGCCGCGAAGCCGGCGAGATCGTGCGCTACGCCCACCTGGGCACCGGCAACTACCACGCCGGCAACGCGCGCCTGTACACCGACTACAGCCTGCTGACCTCCGACGACGCCTTGTGCGAAGACGTGGGCAAGCTGTTCAGCCAGCTGATCGGCATGGGCAAGACCCTGCGCATGAAGAAGCTTCTGCACGCGCCGTTCACGCTGAAGAAGGGCATGCTCGACATGATTGCCCGCGAGACCCAGTTCGCCCTGGAAGGCAAGCCGGCGCACATCATCGCCAAGTTCAACTCGCTGACCGACCCCAAGGTCATCCGCGCGCTGTACAAGGCCAGCCAGTCGGGCGTGCGTATCGACCTGGTGGTGCGTGGCATGTGCTGCCTGCGCCCAGGCATTGCCGGGGTGTCGCACAACATTCAGGTGCGCTCGATCATCGGCCGCTTCCTGGAGCACACCCGGGTGTTCTACTTCCTCAACGGGGGCGAAGAGCAGATGTTCCTCTCCAGCGCCGACTGGATGGAGCGCAACCTGGATAAACGCGTGGAGACGTGCTTCCCGGTAGAGGGCAAGAAACTGATCCTGCGGGTGAAGAAGGAGCTGGAAAGCTACCTGACCGACAACACCCACTCGTGGATCCTGCAGCCGGACGGCCGCTACGTGCGTAGCTCGCCAACCGGCAACCAGAACCCGCGCAGCGCCCAGGACACTCTGCTCGAGCGCCTGAGCATCCCGATTCTTACCGTACGGTAAGAATCACGCCGACCCGGGTCAGCCACTCCGCTTCCAGCGCGAAGTCGGCCTGGGTCAGCTGGTTCTCTTCCAGCCAGCCAGCCGGGAATTCCACTTCCAGGCTGTCCTGGCCGGCATACAGCTTCACGGTCGGCATTTCCTGGGTACCACGGATGTGGTGGAACAGGATCGCGAAGCGCAGCAGCACGCACAGGCGAATCAGCTTGATGCCGTCGTCGCCGAACTCGGCGAACTTGTCCTTGGGAATATTGCGCCGGTGGCCACGCACCAGCAGGGCCAGCATTTGCTGGTCTTCGCGGGAGAAACCGGCCAGGTCCGAGTGCTCGATCAGGTAGGCGCCGTGCTTGTGGTAGTGGTAGTGGGCGATGTCCAGGCCCACTTCGTGCACTTTCGCCGCCCAGCCCAGCAGTTCACGCCATACGCCGTCTTCCAGGCCCCAGTCCTCGGCCACCTGGTCGAAGGCGTGCAGCGCCTTGCGTTCCACCCGTTCGGCCTGGTCCAGGTCGACGTGGTAGCGTTCCATCAGCGAGCCCAGGGTGCGCTCGCGCACGTCTTCATGGTGGTGACGGCCCAGCAGGTCGTACAGCACGCCTTCGCGCAGGGCGCCTTCGCAGTGGTCCATGCGTTGCAGTTCCAGGGCGTCGAAGATAGCCTCCAGGATCGCCAGGCCCGCCGGGAAGATCGAACGGCGGTCGGGCTTGATGCCGTCGAAGTCGATCTTGTCGACGTCGCCCAGCTTGAACAGCTTGCGCTTGAGCCAGCTCAGGCCCTCGGCATTGACCTCGCCGGTGCCATGGCCGCCCGCCTTCAGGGCCACGCCGATGGCGCGAATGGTGCCCGAGGAGCCGATGGCCTCGTCCCAGGTCAGGCGGTGCAGGGCATTCTCGATGCTCATGATTTCCAGCCGCGCGGCGGTGTAGGCCTGGGCGTAGCGCGCCGGGGTGATCTTGCCGTCCTTGAAGTAGCGCTGGGTGAAGCTCACGCAGCCCATCTGCAGGCTTTCGCGCAGCAGCGGCTCGAAGCGCTGGCCAATGATGAACTCGGTGCTGCCGCCGCCGATGTCGGCTACCAGGCGCTTGCCGGGGGTGTCGGCCAGGGTGTGCGAGACGCCCAGGTAGATCAGGCGGGCTTCTTCACGGCCGGAGATGACTTCCACCGGGTGGCCAAGGATTTCCTCGGCGCGGCGGATGAATTCGCCGCGGTTGCGCGCCTCGCGCAGGGCGTTGGTGCCCACGATCCGCACGGCGCCCAGGGGCAGGCCGTTGATCAGCTGGGAAAAGCGCTTGAGGCAGTCGAGGCCGCGCTGCATGGACTCTTCGTCCAGGTTGCGCTGCTCGTCGATGCCGGCTGCCAGCTGAACCTTCTCCCCCAGGCGCTCGAGAATGCGGATTTCATTATGGTGGGCCTTGGCCACTACCATGTGAAAGCTGTTCGAGCCCAGATCGATGGCGGCGATCAGGGAAAGGTTCTTGGGGGTGGCTTGCGGCATGGTCTGAGAATCCCGGTCGATAACCCTGCCATCGTGCCACGAACCAACCCTGCCGCCAACGCGTTTGCAGAGGATGCCCGCCGATACGTAGCTGCAACTGTATTGTGGGAGCTGGCTTGCCAGCGAGCTTTTATGGCCCCAACAGCTCGCTGGCAAGCCAGCTCCCACAGGATGTAGCAGCGGCCGCGGGGGGGGTGTCGGGTCAGGCGTGCTGCATGCCGATGAAGTTGGCCAGTTCCGGGGTCTGCGGTTCGGCGAACAGCTGCTTGGGGTGGCCCACCTCGTGCACCTTGCCCTGGTGCATGAACACCAGCTTGTCGCCCACTTCGCGGGCGAAGCGCATTTCGTGGGTGACCATGATCAGCGTCATGCCGTCCTGGGCCAGTTGGCGCACCACGCTGAGCACCTCGTTGACCAGTTCGGGGTCCAGCGCCGAAGTGATCTCGTCGCACAGCAGCACCTTGGGCGACATGGCCAGGGCGCGGGCGATGGCCACGCGCTGCTGCTGGCCGCCCGACAGGCGGTCGGGGAAGGCGTCGAACTTGTCGCCCAGGCCCACCCGTTCGAGCATCTGCCGGGCCAGCGCCGCGGCCTTGGCCTTGGGCACCTTCTGCACCACCTGCGGCGCCAGCATCACGTTCTCGCCCACGCTCAGGTGCGGGAACAGGTTGAACTGCTGGAACACCATGCCGACCTTCTGGCGCAGGCTGCGCAAATCGGCGCGGGCGGCGTCCAGGTATTCGCCGTCCACCTCGATGACGCCGTCGTTGATCGACTCCAGGCCGTTGAGGGTGCGCAGCAGGGTGCTCTTGCCCGAGCCGCTGCGGCCGATGATGGCCACTACCTGGCCTTCTTCCACGGTCAGGTCGATGCCCTTGAGCACGTGGTGGTCGCCGTAGTATTTGTGCAGGGCGGAAATTCTAAGCAGTGGCATGCAGTCTCCTTTCCAGGTAGCGGGCGCTGAGCGACAGCGGGTAGCACAGGGCGAAATAGCCCAGCGCAACCAGGCCGTAGACGGTGAAGGGTTCGAAGGTGGCGTTGGCGAGCATGCCGCCGGTCTTGGTCAATTCGGTGAAGCCGATGATCGAGGTGACGGCGGTGCCTTTCACCACCTGCACCGAGAAGCCCACGGTGGGCGCCACGGCAATGCGCAGGGCCTGGGGCAGGATCACATGGCGCAGCTGTTCATAAGGCGTCATGGCCAGGCTGGCGGAGGCCTCCCACTGGCCGTTGCCGATGGATTCCACGCAGCCACGCCAGATCTCGGCCAGGTAGGCGCTGGTGAACAGTGTCAGGGCCAGGGCGGCGGCCACCCAGGGCGAAATATCGATGCCCAGCAGCGCCACGCCGAAGAACACCAGGAACAGTTGCATCAGCAGCGGCGTGCCCTGGAACAGTTCGATATAGCCGCGCGCAAGCCCGCGAGGCAGGGCCTTGTCGCTGATGCGCATCGTCATCACCAGCAGCCCGATCAGCCCGCCACCGATGAACGCCACCAGGCTCAGGGCCAGGGTCCACTGCAGGCCGGTGAGCAGGTTGCGCACGATGTCCCATAAGGTGAAATCCATCAGCGACTCCTTGCAAGGTAACGGCGGCCCAGCCAATTGAGCAGGGCGCGGATCAGCATGGCCATGGCCAGGTACACCAGGGTGGTCAGCAGGTAGGTCTCGAAGGCGCGGAAATTGCGCGACTGAATGAAGTTGGCGTAGAAGCTCAGCTCCTGGGTGGCGATCTGCGAGCACACCGCCGAACCCAGCATGACGATGATGATCTGGCTGCTCAGGGCCGGCCACACCTTGCCCAGCGCCGGCACCAGCACCACGTGGCGAAACGCCTCGGCGCGGCTCATGGCCAGCGCGGCGGCGGCCTCCAGTTGGCCGCGGGGAATGGCCTGGATGCCGGCGCGGATGATTTCCGTGCTGTAGGCGCCCAGGTTCACCACCATGGCCAGCACCGCCGCCTGCCATTCGCTGATCTGCACGCCCAGGGACGGCAGGCCGAAGAAGATGAAGAACAATTGCACCAGGAACGGCGTGTTGCGGATCAGTTCCACGTACACGCCGAACAGGCGGGCGAACGGCTGGATCTTCCAGGCCCGCACCACCCCGCCCACGATCCCCAGGCTGACGCCCAGCAGGGCGCCGATGGCCGTCAGTTCCAGGGTGAACAGCGCGCCCTTGAGCAGCAGGTCGGTGTTGGCCAGCACGGGTGCAAAGTCGAAGTGGTAAGCCATATAGGGTCTGCTACCTCAGAGGTCGGCGGGCAGCGGCTGCTTCAGCCAGGTCTGCGAATTCTTTTCCAGGGCGCCGTCCTGTTTCGCCGCGGCAATGATCTCGTTGACCTTGGCCAGCAGCTGCGGCTCGTCCTTGTTCAGGCCCACGTACACCGGCGAATCCTTGAGCTTCACCTTCAGCGCCGGGATGCGCTTGGGGTTGCGCTCGCTGATGGCCACCATCACCACGTTGCCGCTGGCGATCAGGTCCACCTGGTTGGCCAGGTAGGCGGCGATGGTCGAGTTGTTGTCCTCGAAGCGCTTGATGGTCACGCCCTCGGGGGCGACCTTGGTCAGCTCGATGTCCTCGATGGCGCCGCGGGTGACGCTGATGGTCTTGCCCTTGAGGTCGTCGAGGCTGGCGATGGGCGCGTCGGGCGGGCCGAACACCGCGAGGTAGAAGGGCGCGTAGGCGCTGGAGAAGTCGATGACCTTCTCGCGGTCGGGGTTCTTGCCCAGGCTGGAGATCACCAGGTCGACCTTGCCGGTGGTGAGGTAGGGGATGCGGTTGGTGCTGTTGACCGGGGTCAGTTCCAGCTTGACCTTGAGGCGGTCGGCAATCAGCTGCGCGGTGTCGATGTCCAGGCCGCGCGGCTTCATGTCCGGGCCAATCGAGCCGAAGGGCGGGAAGTCCTGGGGCACAGCGACTTTCAGGGTGCCGCGCTTGACCACGTCCTCCAGGCCGTCGGCGTGGGCGGGGGCCTGGCAAAGCATCAGGCTGGCGAACAGAGCGGTGAGCAGGGCGGTACAGCGCTGGATCATGGCACGGTCTCCGAAAGTGAGTGCCAAGCCCAGTGCACAGCCCATGCCAGGAACGCCGAAGCCCCTGGCCACGGGCTTTTGGTTGGTCATACTGGTCTGAACAGCTGCACCGGTTTCGAGCAATAAATACGGGGGTGAACCGTTAAAGGGCGTGATTTGCCAGGCGGAAAAAATGGCGTTACAACAGTTATTCCATACGCCCGAAACGCCCTGCGCCCATGATGAATTCAATGAACCGAGCGGTACCTGATCTCGCCATCCAGGGCATTCGCCAACTGATCAGCCAGCACGGCTTCGAAGCCGGCGCCGCGCTGCCCTCGCAGCGCGACCTAGCGGAGCAATTGGGGGTGAGCCGCGCGTCGCTGCGCGAGGCGTTGTCGACCCTCAGCGCCTTGGGGGTGGTCAGTATCCAGCCGGGCAAGGGCGTGTTCGTGCAAGCGCCGGGGGCGGGGCAGGCTGCACCCGCCGGGCTGGCCTGGCCGTTCGCGGCCCAGGCCACGCCCGAGGACATTTTCCAGCTGCGCTACGCCCTGGAAAGCTTCGCCGCGGGCCTGGCGGCCGTGCGCCTGAGCGCCGACGAACTGGACGGCCTGCAGGATAACGTCGAGGCCATGCGCGCCGAGCTGCGTGGTGGCGACTTCGAGGCCGCCGCGCGCCTGGACTTCGACTTCCACCGGCGCATCCTGGTGGCCAGCGGCAACCAGGCCATGGCCAGCATCCTGGTCGCCAGCGCCGATATCTTCCTGGAAAGCCAGAAGCTACCGTTCATCCGCGCCGAGCGGGCCATGGAGACCTGGCAAGAGCACCGCAAGATCCTTCGTGCCCTGGCGCGTCACGCCGCCGCACCGGCCTCCCGCGCCATGCAGGAACACATCCGCGCGGCGGCCCTGCGCACGGGCATTGCCTTCGTCGCGCCCTGATAGCGATTGGTTAAATCTGGAATCACTATAGTTAGAGACAATCATCATCGGCTTCCTGTAGGGCGCCTGTGCCGTTATGATGGGCGACGTTTTTCCAGAATTCGACCGCGGAGCCCGTTATGAGCAGCGACAAAATCGTGCACGTCACTGATGCAACCTTTGAGGAGCAAGTACTCAAGGCCAAGGGCCCTGTCCTCGTTGACTATTGGGCTGAGTGGTGTGGCCCATGCAAGATGATCGCACCCGTGCTGGACGAGATCGCCGGTACCTACGAAGGTAAAGTGACCATCGCCAAGCTGAACATCGACGACAACCAGGAAACCCCAGCCAAGCACGGCGTGCGTGGCATTCCTACGCTGATGCTGTTCAAGGACGGTGAAGTGGCAGCGACCAAGGTCGGCGCCCTGTCCAAGTCGCAATTGGCCGCTTTCCTGGATGCCAGCCTGTAATAGCGCTGAAATATCCAGTGGTAATAGCCCCGCACCTTGCGGGGCTTTTTCTTGGGCGAACGACTAGACGCCCAGAAATTCAGGTGTTACATTCGGCCTCGCACTAGTATCTCTAGCGCCCCCTGCAAGCCGTCGCCGACGCACTCCTACTCGAATTAGTACGCGATCCTGTCGCCTTCTCTGCGGCGCGGCCTCATTAAGCCCAAAGCTTAATTTCTCCCTCCATACATGATTACGTCATTCCCTTATGAACCTGACTGAACTCAAGCAAAAGCCGATTACCGATCTGCTCGAAATGGCCGAACAGATGGGCATAGAAAATATGGCCCGTTCGCGCAAGCAGGATGTGATTTTCTCCCTGTTGAAGAAACATGCCAAAAGCGGCGAGGAAATCTCCGGTGATGGCGTGCTGGAGATTCTCCAGGACGGCTTCGGCTTCCTGCGTTCGGCTGACGCTTCGTACCTCGCGGGCCCGGATGACATCTACGTCTCCCCAAGCCAGATCCGTCGCTTCAACCTGCGCACCGGCGACACCATCGTCGGCAAGATCCGCCCTCCAAAGGAAGGCGAGCGTTACTTCGCCCTGTTGAAAGTTGACACCATCAACTTCGACCGCCCGGAAAACGCCAAGAACAAGATTCTGTTCGAAAACCTGACGCCGCTGTTCCCGACCGTGCGCATGAAGATGGAAGCCGGCAACGGTTCCACCGAAGACCTCACCGGTCGTGTCATCGACCTGTGCGCACCGATCGGCAAGGGCCAGCGTGGCCTGATCGTTGCTCCGCCGAAGGCGGGCAAGACCATCATGCTGCAGAACATCGCGTCGAACATCACGCGTAACAACCCTGAAGTTCACCTGATCGTGCTGCTGATCGACGAACGTCCGGAAGAAGTGACCGAAATGCAGCGCACCGTGCGCGGCGAAGTGGTTGCCTCCACCTTCGACGAGCCGCCAACCCGCCACGTGCAGGTTGCCGAGATGGTGATCGAGAAGGCCAAGCGCCTGGTCGAGCACAAGAAGGACGTGGTCATCCTGCTGGACTCCATCACCCGTCTGGCCCGTGCCTACAACACCGTCATCCCGAGCTCCGGCAAGGTACTGACCGGTGGTGTCGACGCCCACGCCCTGGAGAAGCCAAAGCGTTTCTTCGGCGCTGCGCGTAACATCGAGGAAGGCGGTTCGCTGACCATCATCGCCACTGCGCTGGTCGAGACCGGCTCGAAGATGGACGAAGTGATCTACGAAGAGTTCAAGGGTACCGGCAACATGGAACTGCCCCTGGACCGCAAGATCGCTGAGAAGCGCGTCTTCCCGGCCATCAACATCAACCGTTCCGGCACTCGCCGCGAAGAGTTGCTGACTGCCGATGACGAACTGCAGCGCATGTGGATCCTGCGCAAGCTGCTGCACCCGATGGACGAAGTTGCCGCCATCGAGTTCCTGGTCGACAAGCTGAAGCAGACCAAGACTAACGACGAGTTCTTCCTGTCGATGAAACGCAAGTAAGCACGCTTTTCAGCCTGCTTGAAAAAATGGCGCCCTGCGGGGCGCCATTTTTTTTTACATTTTTTCGGAACTGATACACAGCCAGCCCTTCTATGGATGCGATGCCCCCGATATCGGGGAACACAAGAACACAAGGGACTGTCATGGCTGTACTGTCATACCGTCGCGACATCGACGGCCTGCGCGCGCTGGCTGTCCTGGTGGTCGTGCTCTTTCACTTCGGCATCACCGGATTTTCCGGTGGGTTCGTCGGCGTGGACGTGTTTTTCGTCATTTCCGGCTTCCTGATCACCTCGATCATCTGGCGGCAACGCCAGGCGGGGCAGTTCAGCTTCCTCGACTTCTGGACCCGGCGGGCACGGCGCATTCTGCCGGCGCTGTGCGTGGTCATGCTGGCGAGCCTGGTCGCAGGGTGGTTCCTGTTGGCGCCGCATGACTACAGCGACCTGGGCCGCACCGTGCGCTACCAGGCCATGTTCGCCTCCAACATTCTGTTCCGCCGCGAGGATGGCTACTTCGACACGGCCTCGGACCTCAAGCCGCTGCTGCACACCTGGTCGCTGTCGGTGGAAGAGCAGTTCTACATCGTCTTCCCGTTGCTGCTGGGGCTGCTGATGCGCTGGGCCCCGCTCTGGCGCTTGTGGTTGCTGGGGCTTGCGCTGCTGTCCCTGGGCATGAGCACCTGGGCGGTGAAACACGACCCTTCGGCGGCGTTCTTCCTGCTGCCCCTGCGTGCCTGGGAGCTGCTGGCGGGCGCCCTGCTGGCCGTGGCGCCGGTGGCGCAGAACCGCCGCGCGCCATGGCTCTACCAGGCGGCCAGCCTGGGTGGGCTGGCCATGCTGCTGGCGGCCACCCTGCTGTTCGATGCTGCCACGCCGTTCCCTGGCCCGGCGGCACTGTTGCCGGTGCTGGGCACCGTGTTGCTGATCTGGGCCAATGGTGCCCACGCTACCTGGGTTGCGCGCCTGCTGGGCACGCGGCTGCTGGTGGGTATCGGGCTGCTCTCCTATTCCTGGTACCTGTGGCACTGGCCGGTCCACGTGTTCGCCAGCTACGCCGCGGTGGATGGCCTGGGTGGCTGGCAGGTGGCCGGGTTGCTGGCGCTCAGCCTGGTGCTGGCCTATGCCAGCTGGCGTTGGGTTGAGCAGCCGCTGCGCCAGGCCAGGCCCGCCGCCACGCCGCGGCAGGTGCTGGCGGGCGCGCTGGTGGTGCTGGTGACGATCAGCCTGGCGGGCCAGGCTCTGCGCTGGACCGACGGAATTCCCTCGCGCCTGCCTGAACAGGCGCTCAGGTATGCCCAGGCGAAGGAATGGGAGGGCGGTGAACGTGACTGCCTGTCCGGTTTCGAGGACTCCAAGCCAGTCTGCCGGCTGGGCCCGCAAGGGCAGGGCGTGCCGGCGACGCTGATATGGGGCGACAGCCATGCGGCCGGCATGGGCCCCGCGCTGAAGATAGCCGCCGAGCAGCACGCCACGCCGGTGTCGCTGGCCGCCAAGTCGGGGTGCATCCCAGTGCCGGGCCTTGAAACCAAGCCCGGCTGCCAGGCGTTCAACCAGCGCATGCTGGCCTTGACCGACACCCCGGGGGTGAGCGATGTGGTGCTGGCGGCGCGCTGGAGCCTGTACCTTTACGGGGAGGAAGACGGCGACACCACCTACATGCTGCACGACCCTCATTCGGGCAAGGCTGACCGCGCGTACGCCGAACAGCAGTTGGCGCAGCGGTTGGGCACGCTGGTGACGCTGCTGCGCCAGCATGGCCACCGGGTGTGGCTGGTGGCCGAGGTGCCGCTGCAGAAGCAACCGGTGCCCTGGCGCCTGACACGGCTGGCCATGCTCGGCCGGTCGGCGGCCGATGACGGCCGGCCCGTGGCCGAGCATTTGGCGCGCCAGGCATTCATTCACCAGCTGTTTGGGGGCCTTGCGGCCCGAGACGCTGGTGTGCGGGTGATCGATCCCACGGCGCTGTTCTGCGCCCGGGGCGGCATCTGCCGGGTCGAAAGCAATGGCCAATCGCTCTATATGGATACCAATCATTACGGCGATGCGGCGGCCACCTACCTGCAACCGCTGCTGGCGCCGCTGTTCACTGGGGCAGCGGCGGCCCATGCCAACGCGCAAATCCAGGCCAATTCTGCAGATTGACGGTTCGGCGGCTGCCAGCCGTCGCCGGAGCAGGTACGATGTACGCCTATTTTACGAGTGGCATGGTCAATGAAATTCAAGGATCTTCGGGATTTCGTGCAGCAGCTTGAGCAGCGCGGAGAGTTGAAACGCATCCAGGTGCCGATTTCGCCGGTGCTGGAAATGACTGAAGTCTGCGATCGCACCCTGCGCAGCAAGGGCCCGGCGCTGCTGTTCGAAAAGCCCACCGGCTACGACATCCCGGTGCTGGGCAACCTGTTTGGCACCCCCGGCCGCGTGGCCCTGGGCATGGGCGCCGAAGACGTCAGCGAGCTGCGTGAAATCGGCAAGCTGCTGGCGTTCCTCAAGGAGCCCGAGCCGCCCAAGGGGCTGAAGGACGCCTGGTCCAAGCTGCCGATCTTCAAGAAGATCATTGCCATGGCCCCCAAGGTGGTCAAGGACGCCGCGTGCCAGGAAGTGGTCATCGAGGGCGATGACGTCGACCTGGGCATGCTGCCGGTGCAGACCTGCTGGCCGGGCGACGTCGCGCCGCTGATCACCTGGGGCCTGACCGTCACCCGCGGGCCGAACAAGGACCGCCAGAACCTGGGCATCTACCGCCAGCAGGTCATCGGCCGCAACAAGGTCATCATGCGCTGGTTGAGCCACCGTGGCGGCGCGCTGGACTACCGCGAATGGTGCGAGAAGCACCCGGGCCAGCCGTTCCCGGTCTCGGTCGCCCTGGGCGCCGACCCGGCCACTATCCTCGGCGCCGTGACGCCGGTGCCCGACAGCCTGTCGGAATACGCCTTCGCCGGCCTGCTGCGCGACAACCGCACCGAGCTAGTGAAGTGCCGTGGCAACGACCTGCAGGTGCCGGCCAGCGCTGAAATCGTCCTGGAAGGGGTGATTCACCCTGGCGAGATGGCCGACGAAGGCCCGTATGGCGACCACACTGGCTATTACAACGAGGTCGACAGCTTCCCGGTGTTTACCGTGGAGCGCATCACCCACCGTATCAAGCCGATCTACCACAGCACCTACACCGGCCGGCCGCCGGATGAGCCGGCGATCCTGGGCGTGGCGCTGAACGAGGTGTTCGTGCCGATCCTGCAGAAGCAGTTCCCGGAGATCACCGACTTCTACCTGCCGCCCGAAGGCTGTTCCTACCGCATGGCGGTGGTGACCATGAAGAAGCAGTACCCCGGCCACGCCAAGCGGGTGATGCTGGGCGTGTGGTCGTTCCTGCGACAGTTCATGTACACCAAGTTTGTTATCGTGACCGACGACGACATCAACGCGCGGGACTGGAACGACGTGATCTGGGCTATCACCACGCGCATGGACCCCAAGCGCGACACGGTGATGATCGACAACACCCCGATCGACTACCTGGACTTCGCCTCGCCGGTATCGGGCCTGGGCTCGAAGATGGGCCTGGACGCCACCCACAAGTGGCCCGGCGAAACCACCCGTGAGTGGGGGCGCGTGATCGTCAAGGACGACGCCGTTACCAAGCGCATCGATGAACTGTGGAACCAGCTAGGAATAGATTGATGCGCGTAACCTTGCAGCCATCGGGCGCGGTGCTGGACACGCTACCCGGCGAACGAATCCTGGAAGCCGCCCAGCGCCTAGGCCACGAGTGCCCGCAAAGCTGTCGCAATGGCAATTGCCACGTGTGCTCGGCGTTGTTGGTGGAGGGCCGTGTGCGCCAGGACGGAGAAGAGCGCGACCACGGTGAAATCTACACCTGCATCGCCGAGCCCCTGGAAGATTGCGTAGTGCTCTGGGACGGCGTGCTGGCCCTGGGCGAGCTGCCGGTGCGCAGCCTCGCCTGCCAGCTCAGCGACTGTACCCCCGTGGGTGGCGACGTCTGGCGCGTGCGCCTGCGCGCGCCGGCCGGCAAGCCGCCGCGCTACCATGCCGGGCAGTACCTGATGATCGAGCGCGAGAACGGCGACAAATCGGCGTTTTCCCTGGCCTCGGCGCCCCACAGCGGCCGCGACCTGGAACTGCACGTGCTGGTGCGCGAAGCCAGCGCCCAGAGCCTGGTCGAGCAGCTGCAGCGCAACCGCATGGCCCGCGTGGAACTGCCGTTCGGCGACACCCACCTGGCCGAGTTGCCGGACGGCCCGCTGGTGCTGATCGCCGCTGGCACCGGCATGGCGCAGATGCACAGCCTGATCGAGCATTGCCGCGCCCAGGGCTTCAAGCACCCGGTGCACCTGTACTGGGGCGTGCGCCGGCCTGAAGACTTCTATCAGCTTGAGCATTGGGAAGAGTGGAAGGCGCTGCCCAACCTGTTCCTGCACCAGGTGGTCAGCGACCTCTGCGGCTGGGAAGGCCGTTGCGGCATGCTGCACGAGGCGGTCTGTGAAGACATTACCGACCTGGCTGGCGTGCACGTCTACGCCAGCGGTTCGCCGGCCATGATCTACGCCACTCTCGACGCCCTGGTAGCGGCAGGCATGGATGCGCACCAGATGCGTGCCGACGTGTTCGCCTACGCGCCCCGTCCCTGAGCGCAAGGTCAAAAACGCACGCCGACGTTGACCATGGTCGCGGCCAACCCCAGCAACACCACTTCCCCGGTCACCGGCCCCCAGTGGGCGCCGATGCCGGGGATCACCGCCGGCGCGACGCCGAAGCGGTTCAGGGGCAGCTTGTCCCGGTAATGTCCCTTGTAGCCATGGATCACCCCTGCGCTGAGCTTGTAGTACAGCGCGGAGTCCGGCACGTCGAAGCGCTTGCCAGCGTAGGCGTAGAACGACCGCTGGCTGAAGGAGTTGCGGAAGGTGGCGCCGCCCGCCAGCCAGCCGGACGCCAGGTTGCGCTCCAGGCCGACCAGGTCCTGATGGTTGTTGTACTGGCCGTTGCTGGCGAAGTGGCGGGTCAGCACGCTGCCTTGCAACAGCCAGAAGTCATCGCTTGCGGCAATTGCAGGGGGCGCCCAGGCTGCCAGTGCGGCTGGCAGCACGCGGGCGAGGGTGCTGAGGGGAAATTTCATGATCATTGACCGCTATCTATCGGAAGCGTGCTTTTTCGCTCATATCGATAGGAAGTTTCTAGACGTGAAACTTCTGAATATTTCGTAGGAAAGTTTACATGTGTCTTGGCTGCACTATTCTCAGGCAATAGCAGGGGCAACTTCACTGGGCGCAAGTGCCACTTCGGTGCGCAGTTGTGCTGTGTGGCCCACTTCGGTGCTTTATAACCAACGCCAGTCGAGTTGCTTATAAGCGTTTGCAAGGGCTTGTTTTTCTGAGGTTATCTGCCGTACGGTAACAGCGGGGCTGTAGCAATCGGTTAAAGTGAGTCGGCCTTGTCGATTCACGGGGATATCAGGCGACGACTATGTCGGCTATCGAAACTGCACACTTCAACGAGGTCTACCCACCTTCGCTCGACCTCGGGCCGCAATTGACCCACGAGCAACTGGTGCACTCCCTCCAAACCACCATGGCGCGCCATAAGGGCGGGCCGGTCTGGCTGTTTGCCTACGGTTCGCTGATCTGGCGGCCGGAGTGCAGCGCGGTGGAGCGCCGCCGTGCACGGGTGCATGGTTACCACCGCGGCCTGTACCTGTGGTCCCACGAGCACCGCGGCACGCCGGAACGCCCCGGGCTGGTGTTCGGCCTGGACCGCGGCGGTTCCTGCAGCGGCTTTGCCTACCGCCTGCCGCAGGAACAACTGCAGGATTCGTTGCTGGCGCTGTGGCAGCGGGAGATGCCCTATCCGTCCTACCGACCGCACTGGCTCAATTGCCGCCTTGAAGACGGCACCAAGGTGCAGGCGCTGGGCTTCGTGCTTGAGCGGCACCTGCCCAGCTACGCGGGCAACCTGCCCGACAACCTCTTGAGCCACATCCTGGAAAGCGCCAGCGGCCGGTTCGGCAGCACGCTGGACTACGTGCAGCAGACCATCAGCGCCCTGCGCAGCCACGAAATGCCCGACCGCAACCTGGAGGCGCGCATCAAGCGCTGCCATTCGCGCGAGGGTTAGGCGCCGGCCGCCGGTGGTATCAGTTCCTTGTACATGCCCTGCACCGCTGCCACTGGCGCGGCCAGGCCGATGGCCGGCGTGAAGGGCGCGCCGCCGATGGCCGAGAAGGGCGCCCACTGGGTGCCATGGCTGACTGCACGCTCGTTCTTGTCGGCTTCGGTGACATACGTGTAGCTGTACTTGCGCATGTTGGCGTACCAGGCGTCGTGGATATGCATGGTGTCGTGGGCCTGCTTGAGCGCTGCCGCGTCCAGCTTCAGGCACTTTTGCAGTTCGACGCCCCAGCGCTGCAGGCAGGTTTCTGCCAGGTGCCGCACCACCATCCCCGGCTCAGGCAACGCCTTGGCGCCCGCCACGCCGTCTTCGGCGGCATTGCCCACCAGGGTGGCGTGCCGCCCTGGCATCGGGTAGACGCCGACCCTCGTGTTGCCGGTGACCTTGGGGATGACGCAAGCGAAGCCCTTCGAGCGTTCGTCCCG
Organism: Pseudomonas imperatae; assembly: GCF_057128625.1. Lineage (NCBI taxonomy): Bacteria > Pseudomonadati > Pseudomonadota > Gammaproteobacteria > Pseudomonadales > Pseudomonadaceae > Pseudomonas > Pseudomonas imperatae. The sequence continues at coordinate 163,175 of NZ_JBSKHP010000011.1, forward strand.
GGCGTAAAACCCGACGTATTCGCGCACATTGCTGCCCAGGTTGACGCGCTCTGGCTGAAAGTTGAACAACCCCGGCACTGGGTCAATGGCGAAGATATTCACCGGGATATGCTTGAGGGCCGGGTCCTTGAGCATGGCGTTGGCCAGCATGTGGCAGCTGATGCCACCGCGGCTCCAGCCCACCAGGTTGACCTGGCTGGGTATTTTGCCGCCCTTGCGGAATTGGTTGACGATCTGTTGTTGCAGCTGCTGTGGGGTGGGGTTGCGGTCGCCGTAGTCATATATCCGCGCCCAGAAGCTGCCCTTGACCTGGACATCCTGGACAGGCACCCCGGCCTTCTTGAGCGCCTGGTAATCGGCTTCGTTAAGTTTGTCGCGCTGCCATTCGAATTCGCCCTTGATCATGTTCAAGGCATGGCGCACGTTGGTCTCCCAGCCCTTGCCGAATGCCGGGCCGGCGTAGGGATGGTCCTGGGACTCGACGGTCAGTGTGTCGGCTTGCAGGTTGCCGCTGCCGGGGCCGTCGACGATGATCCAGTCGGCGAACTCGCGGCCCAGGCTATTGGCGGCCAGGGTGGAAACCAGCTCGCCGTTCCAGTAGTTGGGGTGGTGGTTGTCAAAGCAGGTGGCGCTGGTACCACAGAAATACACAGTAAAGACACTCATGGTGAACTCCCTTTCGATGAGGTTGCAACCAGGCGGTTGCGGCGCTCAGTTCAACCTCATCAAGGGGAAGGCACCATTCAGAATCGTTTCCTGAACGGGAACGACTCACCGCACGGCGATTACCAGCTTGCCTACGGCCTGGCGATGGGCCAGCGCGTGGATGGCAGCACCCGCTTCAGCCAGGGGGTAGGTGGCCGAAACCAGCGGCTTGAGCTTGCCCTCGGCAAACCACTGGAACAGCGCCTTGAAGTTGGCCGCGTTGTCCTGCGGCTGGCGCTGGGCGAACGAGCCCCAGAACACCCCCACCACGGCTGCGCCCTTGAGCAGTGCCAGGTTCACCGGCAGCTCGGGGATGCGCCCGCTGGCGAAGCCCACCACTAGCAGGCGGCCGTTCCAGGCGATGGAGCGCACGGCCTGGTCGAACAGGTCGCCGCCCACCGGGTCGTAGATTACGTCGACGCCGTTGCCGCCGGTCAGGCGCTTGATCTCATCCTTGAGGCTGGTTTCGCTGTAGTTGATCAGTTCGTCGGCACCGGCGGCCTTGGCCACCGCCAGCTTGTCGGCGCTGCTGGCCGCGGCAATCACGCGGGCGCCCATGGCCTTGCCGATTTCCACCGCCGCCAGGCCCACGCCACCGGAGGCGCCTAGCACCAGCAGGGTTTCGCCCGGTTGCAGGTTGGCGCGCTGCTTGAGGGCGTGCATGGAGGTGCCGTAGGTCATGCTGAAAGCCGCGGCGGTCTGGTAGTCCATGCCGTCGGGAATCGCCATGACGTTGTAGCCGGGCACGGCGATTTCCTCGGCGAAGCTGCCCCAGCCGGTCAGGCCCATTACCCGGTCGCCCGCCTTCAGGTGGCTGACGTTCTCGCCTACCGCGCGCACCACGCCTGCCGCCTCACCGCCGGGGGCGAAGGGGAAGGGTGGCTTGAACTGGTATTTGCCCTCGATGATCAGCGTGTCGGGAAAGTTGACCCCGGCGGCGTGCACCTCCACCAGCACTTCGTTCTTCTTGATCGCCGGGCTGGCGATGTCTTCCAATACCAGGGTCTCGGCGGGGCCGAAGGCTTTGCACAGCACAGCTTTCATCGGGCTATTCCTTTGCAGGTTGTGGCCGATAAGTGTAGGTGTGACGAATGTGCGGTCAACGAGCATGCCCCCAGCTGATAGGCGTCCATAAGCGCCGGCCCGTGGGTTATCTTGTTATGCTTGCGCCAACAGAATGAGGAACGAATTTGTGAAAGCGTGGATCTTGATGGCGTTGGCCCTGACGCTGCCGGTGTCGGCGGCCATGGCCGAGGAAGGCAAGGAAGAGGGCGGCCCACCGAAAGTGAGCTACATCACCCTGAGCCCGCCCTTTGTGGGCAACTACGCGCTGGACGGCAGCCCGCGCCTGCACGTGTACAAGGCCGACGTGGCCCTGCGCGTGACCGGCCCCGAGGCGGAAGCCGCGGTGAAACACCAGGACCCGCTGATCCGCAACCAGCTGGTGGCGCTGTTCTCCCAGCAGACCGTGGAATCGCTGAGCAACGTCGAGTCCAAGGAAAAGCTGCGCCAGGAAGCGCTCAAGCAGGTGCAGCAGGTCATGACCAGCGAAGAGGGCAAGCCCATGGTCGAGGACTTGCTGTTCAACAACCTGATCGTGCAGTAAGCCTCAGCGCAGCGCCAGCACCGCCGCCCATTGTTCGGCGGTCACTGGCATCACCGACAGCCGGCTGCCCTTTTGTACCAGCGGCAACTCGGCCAGCGCCGTTTGCTGCTTGAGGTAGCCCAGGCCCAGCACCTTGGCGAAGGTTTCGACGTGGCTCACGTCCACCGCGCTCCAGGGGTTCTTGTCGGCGTTGGCGCGGGCATCGTGGTAGGCGCTTGCCGGGTCCAGGGCCGTGGGGTCTTCATAGGCCGCCGCGCTGATGCGGGCGATGCCGGCGATGCCCGGCTCCGGGCAGCTGGAGTGGTAGAAGAAGAACTCGTCGCCCACGGCCATTGCGCGCAGGAAATTGCGTGCCTGATAGTTGCGCACCCCATCCCAGCGGGTATCGCCCAGGCGGGCCAGGTCCTTGATGGAGAGCTCGTCGGGCTCTGATTTCATCAGCCAATAGGCCATCTTTGCTGCTCCAAATTTGAAACAAAAATTGTCAGTGTGGCGTTTTCAATACAACCCGACAGTCGGTTGGCGCCAGCGTTGCGTGTCGCGTCATGTTGCCGCAGAATGCGCGCATTTTACGCTTCACATAATTACCGGGCCATCTTCAAGCCAAAGCGCCCGACTTCATCACGACTTGCCTGAGGGGGGCAATTGATGCGCCGCAAACCGGATTTGCTATGGATTTTGGTCATTTTGTTCGGTTTGGGTGTCGTGACCACGGGTTACGCGCAGACCCTGTGGGACCGCAAGGCCAATGCCCCTGTGGAAGTGAACGCGCCCGTCCAGTACCGCTGATTGCAGCGTGAAAAAAGGCCCATCGGCATGCCGATGGGCCTTTTTTTGTGCCTGCAGGGTTACGCCAGGTACCAGCGTTTATCCGACACGGTGCCCTGCAACGGCACGTCCCAACTGGCCTGCGCCAGCCGCTCCACCTTCTGGCACTCATGGGCCAGGCCCAGCAGCACCGGCTTGTGCCACGCACCGCGGCGGCTGCGGTAGGCCAGGCTGCGGTCGTAGAAGCCACCGCCCATGCCCAGCCGGCCGCCCACTTCGTCAAAGCCCACCAGCGGCAGCAGGATCAGGTCCAGCGCCCAGATCACCCGTTGGCGCGCCGGGTTGATGTGCGGTTCGGGAATACGGAAGCGGTTGCGACGATATGCCTCACCTGCGCGCACCTGCTGGAACACCATTTTGGTCCGTGGCCAGGCGCTGAGCACCGGCAAATAGGTTTTCTTGCCCCGGCGCTGGGCTTCGGCCAGCAGCAGGCGTGGGTCTATTTCGCTGTCGTTGGGCAGGTATAGGGCCACGTGGCGGGCGCGCCGGAACAGCGGGTGCTGGGCCAGCTGGCGGTACAGCCCGCGGGCGGCTTCACGTTGTTGCGCAGGGGTCAGTGCCCGTCGGGCATCGCGCAGCAGGCGGCGCAATTGAGGGCGTGAAAGCGGTGCGGATTCGGTCATGGCGAAGGCCATCCAGAAGCGCCCGGGCCGCGCGGGGCGGCGGGGCGGATACCCATGCCGGCAAGGCCTGGCAGGGGCAAGTAATGCGAGACTCCCCGACGAACCGCTGTCGGTGTAGCCCTTGAACCCGAAAGTTCAAGGTGGAGATTGCAGGAGGCGTTAAGGCTTTCCGTCAAGCGGACATGCGCACCGGCCTCAGCGTGCAACCCCCGTGGTTGTGCGTATCGGCTCAGGGACATGACCGACTGGCAAGCACTCCAGGGAGCGGCGCAAGTATACCCGAAACAATCAGAATGTTTCAGCCCCGGGTTTCATCCTGATCAGTGGCGAGCACCAGGTCGACGCGTTCGAGCAGGTCGCGGACCTGTTCGCGGGTGGAACCGCTGGCGGCGATGTCGGGGGTTTCCTGCTTGTGCAACAGGTCATGGGTAATGTTCAGTGCAGCCATCACGGCGATGCGGTCGGCGCCGATGACCTTGCCGCTGCTGCGGATCTCGCGCATCTTGCCGTCCAGGTAGCGCGCGGCGCTGACCAGGTTGCTGCGCTCCTCGGGGGGGCAGATGATCGAGTATTCCTTGTCGAGGATCTGAACAGTGACGCTATTGCTTGAACTCATGAGTCTTGCTCCAGGGCCTTGAGGCGCGAAATCATCGATTCGACCTTGTGCCGGGCGATTTCGTTTTTTTCTATGAGGTGTGCGCGCTCCTCGCGCCAGGATTTTTCCTGAGCTAGTAGGAGTCCGTTTTGGCGTTTTAGTTGCTCGACTCGGTCGATCAATTGCTCGAGTCGGCCCATCAGCGCTTGCAGGTCGTTCTGTTCCATGGGGTCCCGTTCGCTACAATCAGTGAGTGGCGCAAGGCCTTGCACGTTAACGAGTTGGCCGCGTCGATGGTCTTGGCGCGCCTGCCGGTGCTAGGATACAAGGTCTTCATTCTAGTCATTGCGCCGCCTGGCGCCTAGTTGCCATGTCTATTCAGAAATCCCCGTATCAAGGCTTTGCCGACCTGCTCAACGCTGGCGGTCACCCCGTTTCCCCTGCCGAGCTGCATGGCTTGCTGCTGGGCCGTAGCTGCGCTGGCGCCGACTTCGACGCCGAAGGCTGGCTGGCGGACGCCGCGCTGTCGCTGGACACCGAACCTGCCGAGAACGTGCGCAACGCGCTGGTTGGCCTGCAGGCCATGGTCCAGGGCGAGCTCACCGGCGAAGACGTGACCATCGTCATCCTGCTGCCTAGCGACGACGCGCCGCTGACCGAGCGTGCCACCGCCCTGGGCCAATGGTGCCAAGGCTTCCTCACCGGCTTCGGCCTGCACTCGGGTGGCAAGAACCTGAGCCAGGAAGCCCAGGAAATCCTCCAGGACATGGACGCCATTTCCCAGGTGCAGGAAGCGCTGGAAGAATCCGAAGACGCCGAAAGCGACTACATGGAAGTGATGGAATACCTGCGCGTGGCGCCGATGCTGCTGTTCACCGAGTGCGCCAAGCCAGTGGCGGCTGCCAAGCCTTCCCTGCACTGATGCGAAAAGGGGCCCACCTGTGCCAGTAATCCACATCCCGAAGTCGGAATATGCGCGTCGGCGCAAGGCTCTGATGGCGCAGATGGAGCCCAACAGCATCGCCATCCTGCCGGCGGCTGCCGTGGCCATTCGCAACCGCGACGTGGAGCACGTGTATCGCCAGGACAGCGACTTCCAGTACCTGAGCGGCTTCCCCGAGCCCGAGGCGGTGATCGCCCTGATCCCCGGCCGCGAGCACGGCGAATACGTGCTGTTCTGCCGCGAGCGCAACCCCGAGCGTGAGCTGTGGGATGGCTTGCGGGCCGGCCAGGAAGGCGCCATTCGTGACTACGGCGCCGACGATGCCTTCCCTATCACCGATATCGACGACATCCTGCCCGGCCTGATCGAAGGCCGCGACCGGGTGTACACGGCCATGGGCAGCAACACCGAATTCGACCGGCACCTGATGGAGTGGATCAACGTCATTCGCTCCAAGGCCGACCTGGGTTCGCAGCCGCCCGAAGAGTTCGTGGCGCTGGACCACCTGTTGCATGACATGCGCCTGTACAAGTCGGCCAACGAGGTGAAGGTCATGCGCCATGCCGCGCAGATCTCTGCCCGTGCCCATGTGCGCGCCATGCAGGCGTGCCGCGCCGGCCTGCACGAGTTCAGCCTGGAAGCCGAACTGGACTACGAATTCCGCAAGGGCGGGGCGAAGATGCCGGCCTATGGCTCCATCGTCGCCTCGGGCCGCAACAGCTGCATCCTCCACTATCAGGAGAATGACGCGCTGCTCAAGGACGGCGACCTGGTGCTGATCGACGCCGGCTGCGAGATCGACTGCTACGCCAGCGACATCACCCGCACCTTCCCGGTCAGCGGCGTGTTCTCGCCCGAGCAGAAGGCCATCTACGAGCTGGTGCTCAAGTCCCAGGAGGCAGCCTTTGCCGCCATCGGCCCGGACCGCCACTGGAATGAGGCCCACGAGGCCACCGTGCGGGTGATCACCCAAGGGCTGGTGGAGCTGGGCCTGCTGGAAGGTGAGGTCAATGAACTGATCGTCACCGAGGCCTACCGCGCCTTCTACATGCACCGTGCCGGCCACTGGCTGGGCATGGACGTGCACGACGTCGGCGACTACCGCGTGGGCGGCGAATGGCGCGTGCTGGAGCCGGGCATGACCCTGACGGTGGAGCCGGGCATCTACATCAGCCCCGACAACACCCGCGTGGCGAAGAAATGGCGCGGCATTGGCGTGCGCATCGAAGACGACGTGGTGGTAACCCGCAGTGGTTGCGACATCCTGACCGGCGACGTGCCCAAGACCGTCGCCGAAATCGAAGCCTTGATGGCTCAAGCACGTACCGAGGCCGCATGAACCGCGTCAATCTGGCAATCATCGGCGGCGGCCTGGTCGGCGCCAGCCTGGCCCTGGCCCTGCAGGCCGGCGCCAAGGCGCGCGGCTGGAAGATCATGCTGATCGAGCCGTTCGCCCCTGGCGACAGCTACCAGCCCAGCTACGACGCACGCTCTTCGGCGCTGTCGTTCGGCACCCGGCAGATCTACGAGCGCCTGGGCCTGTGGCAGCACATTCACCGGCGCGCCGAGCCGATCCGGCAAATCCATGTGTCCGACCGCGGGCGCTTCGGTGTCACCCGCCTGACCGCGCTGGAAGAAGGCGTGCCGGCCCTGGGCTACGTGGTGGAGAACGCCTGGCTGGGCCAATGCCTGTGGCAGGCGCTGGACCCAGAGGTGGTGAGCTGGCGTGTGCCCGCCGAGGTCACCCGCCTTCAGGTGCGCGAGGACGGCTACCGCCTGACCCTCAACGACGACACCAGCCTGGACTGCGACCTGGCAGTGCTGGCCGATGGCGGCCGTTCCGGCCTGCGCGAGCAGCTGGGCATCGGCGTGCGCCGCCGGCCCTATGACCAGAGCGCGCTGATCGCCAACATCAGCCCCAGCCAGCCCCATGAAGGCCTGGCGTTCGAACGCTTCACCGACGACGGCCCCATGGCCCTGCTGCCGCTGCCCGACAACCGCTGCGCGCTGGTGTGGACCCGCCAGGGCATGGACGCCCAGCGCCTGGCCGAGATCGACGAGCGCGCGTTCCTCAAGGAACTGCAAGGTGTGTTCGGTTACCGCCTGGGCACCTTGCAGCAGGTCGGCGTGCGCCACCTGTACCCGCTGACCCTGGTAGAAGCCGAAGAGCAGGTACGGCCACACCTGGTGGTGCTCGGCAACGCCGCCCACGCCCTGCACCCCATCGCCGGCCAGGGTTTCAACCTGTCGCTGCGGGACGTGCAGGCGCTGGCCGACACCCTGCTGGCCAGCCAGGCGCCGCTGGGCGACTTCGCCACCTTGCAGCGCTACCGCGCCAGCCAGCGCGCCGACCAGGACCTGACCGTGGGCTTCTCCGACAAGGTCACCCGCCTGTTCGGTTCCTCCCAGCCGCTGGTGGCCGCCGGGCGCAACCTGGGCCTGCTGGGCCTGGACCTGCTACCGCCGGCCAAGCGCTGGTTCGCCCGCCAGGCCATGGGCCTGGGCACCCGCGCAGATATGCAGGGTTGAGCATGGCCGCGTCGTTTTACTCCCCCATCAACCCCGTGGAACAGGCTTGAAGCATGGAAATGCGTGCAGATCTGGTAGTAGTCGGCGCCGGCATGGTGGGCAGCGCCCTGGCCCTGGCGTTGCAGAACAGCGGCCTGGAAATCCTGGTGGTCGATGGCAGCCCCCTCAGCGTCAAGGCGTTCGACGCCCAGGCGCCGTTCGAACCGCGCGTCAGCGCCTTGTCGGCCGCCAGCCAGCGCGTGCTTGAGCGCCTGGGCGCCTGGCAGGGCATTGCCCGTCGTCGTGCCTGCGCCTACGGCGACATGAGCGTGTGGGATGGCAGCGGCACCGGCCACATTCACTTCAGCGCCGCCAGCGTGCATGCCGAAACCCTGGGCCACATCGTCGAGAACCGCGTGGTCCAGGACGCGCTGCTGGAGCAACTGCACGACAGCGACATCGGCCTGCTGGCCAACGCGCGCCTGGAACAGCTGCGCCGCTCCGGCGACGACTGGCTGCTGACCCTGGCCGACGGCCGCACCGTGCGCGCGCCGCTGGTGGTGGCTGCCGACGGCGCCCATTCCGCCGTGCGCCGCCTGGCCGGCTGCGAAACTCGCGAGTGGGATTACCTGCACCACGCCATCGTCACCAGCGTGCGCTGCGCGCAACCGCACCAGCGCACCGCCTGGCAGCGCTTCACCGACGACGGCCCGCTGGCCTTCCTGCCGCTGGAGCATGCCGACCAGCAGCACTGGTGCTCGATCGTCTGGTCGACCACGCCCAAGGAAGCCGAGCACCTGATGGCGCTGGATGACGATGCCTTCTGCGCCCAACTGGAGCGCGCCTTCGAAGGCCGCCTGGGCAAGGTGGAGCACGCCGACAAGCGCCTGTGCGTGCCGCTGCGCCAGCGCCACGCCAAGCGCTACGTGGCAGAAGGCCTGGTGCTGATCGGCGACGCCGCCCACACCATTCACCCGTTGGCGGGGCAGGGCGTGAACCTGGGCTTCCTCGATGCTGCGGTGCTGGCCGAAGAGCTGCTGCATGCCAACGGCCGTGGCGAACGCCTGGCCGACGTGCGGGTGCTCAGCCGCTACGAACGCCGGCGCATGCCCCACAACCTGGCGTTGATGGCGGCCATGGAAGGCTTCGAACGGCTGTTCCAGGCCGACCCGCTGCCGGTGCGCTGGTTGCGTAACAGCGGCCTGAAGTGGGTCGAGCAAATGCCCGAGGCCAAGGCGCTGTTCGTGCGCCAGGCCCTGGGTTTGAGCGGCGACCTGCCAGCGCTGGCAAAACCCCTGTAGCAGCGGCCGCAGGCCGCGTCCATGGCGCCGCGTTGTTCCCGGCACACTGCGGTGAACCCGGACGCCGCCTTCGGCAGCTGCTACGGGCACGCATCGCGGTTTCCGTAGCAGCGGCCGCAGGCCGCGTCCAAGGCGCCGCGTTGTTCCCGGCACACCGCGGTGATCCCGGACGCCGCCTTCGGCAGCTGCTACGGGCACGCATCGCGGTTTCCGTAGCAGCGGCC
>NZ_JBSKHP010000011.1:172517-234118 GCF_057128625.1 Pseudomonas imperatae
CCGGACGCCGCCTTCGGCAGCTGCTACGGGCACGCATCGCGGTTTCCGTAGCAGCGGCCACAGGCCGCGTCCAAGGCGCCGCGTTGTGCCCGGCACACCGCGGGGAACCCGGACGCCGCCTTCGGCAGCTGCTACGGGCACGCAACGCGGTTTCCGTAGCAGCGGCCACAGGCCGCGTCCAGGGCGCCGCGCTGTTCCCGGCACACCGCGGTGAATCCGGACGCCGCCTTCGGCAGCTGCTACGGGAACATGGGAACTTCTGGGAAACATCTGGAAACTTCTTGCTTTCGACTTCGATTGAGATGGCAAATGCGTTTCTCTACCATTTGCCCCACATTCGATTTCGGGGTCTATTTCCATGCTGCCTTCCAAGCGCGTTTTCATTGCCCTGGCCCTCAGCCTGTTCGCCCATGAAGCTCGCGCCGCCGATGCAGTGGTGGTGTATTCCTCGCGTATCGACGAGCTGATCAAGCCGGTCTTCGACGCCTACACCGCCAAGACCGGGGTGCCGATCAAGTTCATCACCGACAAGGAAGCGCCGCTGATGCAGCGCATCAAGGCAGAGGGCGAGCACGCCACCGCCGACCTGTTGCTGACCGTGGACGCCGGCAACCTCTGGCAGGCCGAGCAGATGGGCATCCTGCAGCCGCTGCAATCGGGGGTCATCGACACCAACATCCCGCCGCAGTACCGCGCCGCCAGCCATGAGTGGACCGGCCTGAGCCTGCGCGCGCGAACCATCGCCTACTCCACCGACCGGGTCAAACCCGCCGACCTGTCCACCTACGAGGCCCTGGCCGACAAGCAATGGGAAGGCCGCCTGTGCCTGCGCACGGCGAAGAAGGTCTACAACCAGTCGCTGACCGCCACGCTGATCGAGACCCACGGCGAGGCGCAGACCGAGGCCATCCTCAAGGGCTGGGTCAACAACCTGTCCACCGACGTGTTCTCCGACGACATCGCCGTGCTGCAGGCCATCAAGGCTGGCCAGTGCGACGTGGGCATCGTCAACACCTACTACTACGGGCGCCTGCACCGCCAGGACCCGCAGCTGCCAATCAAGCTGTTCTGGCCCAACCAGGAAGACCGTGGCGTGCACGTGAACCTGTCGGGCATCGGCCTGACGCGCCACGCGCCGCACCCCGAGGCGGCCAAGGCGTTGGTCGAGTGGATGACCGGCCCCGAGGCGCAGAAGATCTTCGCCGACACCAACCAGGAATTCCCCGCCAACCCCAGCGTCGAGCCTTCGGCGGAAGTGGCGGGCTGGGGTACGTTCAAGGCCGACACCTTGCCGGTCGAGGTGGCGGGCAAGCGCCAGGCCGAGGCCATTCGCCTGATGGACCGTGCCGGCTGGAACTGACCGGCCCGTGAACCAGCGCCGCTGGTACCTGCCGGTCTTCGCCATGGCAGCGCTGGTGCTGTTGCCGCTCAGTGTGCTGCTGTTGTCCTGGCAGAGCATCGACGCTGGCATCTGGCAGCACCTGTGGGCCACGCAGTTGCCACGCCTGCTGGGCAACACCCTGACCCTGCTGACTGGCGTCGGCATCGGCGTGACCCTGCTGGGCGTGAGCCTGGCCTGGCTCACCAGCCTGTGCCAGTTCCCGGGCCGGCGCTGGCTGGACTGGGCGCTGATGCTGCCGTTCGCGATTCCCGCCTATGTGCTGGCATTCGTTTTTGTGGGCCTGCTGGACTTCGCAGGGCCGGTGCAGACGCTGCTGCGTGAATGGTTCGGCAGCGGCCTGCGGCTGCCCCGGGTGCGTTCCACCGGCGGCGTGATCATCGTGCTCGTGCTGGTGTTCTACCCGTACGTGTACCTGCTGGCGCGCACGGCGTTCCTGGCCCAGGGCCGTGGCCTGATGGAAGCGGCGCGGGTGCTGGGGCACACGCCCTGGCAGGCGTTCTGGCGCGTGGCCCTGCCCATGGCGCGGCCCGCCATCGGCGCCGGCATTGCCCTGGCGATGATGGAAACCCTGGCCGATTTCGGCGCCGTGGCGGTGTTCAACTTCGACACCTTCACCACCGCCATCTACAAGACCTGGTACGGCTTCTTCAGCCTGTCCAGCGCTGCGCAACTGGCCAGCCTGCTGTTGGTGGCGGTGGTGCTGGTGCTGTACGGCGAGCGCCGCGCCCGTGGCGCTGCCCATGCCGGCAGCGAGCGTGCGCGCGGGCACCTGCGCTACCGCCTGAGCGGCTGGAAGGCCCTTGCGGCGGCCGGTTGGTGTGGCCTGGTGTTCGCCTGTGCGTTCGTGGTGCCGGTGGCGCAATTGCTGGTGTGGTGTTGGCAGCGCGGTCGTTTTGACCTGGACGAGCGTTACCTGGGGCTGGTTGTGCACACGCTGTACCTGGGCGTGCTGGCGGCGTTGGCGACCGTGGCCGTGGCCCTGCTGCTGGCATTTGCGCGGCGCCAGGCGCCTGGCCGGGCCATCGGCGCGGGCGTGGGCCTGGCCAACCTGGGCTACGCGCTGCCGGGCTCGGTGTTGGCGGTGTCGATCATGCTGGCCTTCAGTTACCTGGACAAGGCACTGGTCATTCCGCTGGCCGGCCGGCCCCTGCTGCTGGGCAGCCTGGCGGCGCTGCTGCTGGCCTATCTGGTGCGGTTCATGGCCGTGGCCTACGGCCCGCTTGAAAGCAGCCTGGCGAAAATTCGCCCGTCGCTGCCTGAAGCGTCCCGCAGCCTTGGCGTTGGCGGTGTACGGCTGTTCAGCCGGGTGTACCTGCCGCTGCTGCTACCGGGTGCACTGAGCGCGGCGCTGCTGGTGTTCGTCGACGTGCTCAAGGAAATGCCCGCTACGCTGTTGATGCGGCCATTCGGCTGGGACACCCTCGCCGTGCGGGTGTTCGAGATGACCAGCGAAGGGGAGTGGGCCCGCGCTTCGCTGCCTGCCCTGACCCTGGTGCTGGTGGGCCTGTTGCCGGTGATCGGGCTGATTCGACGTTCGGCACGGCGTATCGGTCAAACCTGATGGCGCCTCTGCCCAGAGGTGTCAGGGCCGCGCCTTGCGGCTACAATGCGCGGCATTCGGCGCGGCCGGTCATTGTGATCTGGTCTTATAGGCACCCCGCAAAGCCCTGTTCCAGAGCCTTGCGGGTGGTTTGCCCAGTATGCGCGCCTTCGCCAAGCCCGGAAGGAGAAACCCATGGGACAGCGTACGCCTCTCTATGACCTGCATTTGGCGCTCGGCGCCAAGATGGTCGATTTTGGCGGTTGGGACATGCCCCTGCACTATGGATCGCAGGTCGAGGAACACCACCAGGTGCGCCGCGACTGTGGCGTGTTTGATGTATCGCACATGACCGTCATCGACATCGCCGGGCCCCAGGCCCAGGCCTTCCTCCAGCACCTGCTGGCCAACGACGTCGCGCGCCTTGAAGGCACCGGCGCGGCGCTGTACAGCGCCATGCTCGACGAGCGCGGCGGCATCGTCGACGACATGATTGTCTACCTGCTGGACGACGGTTACCGCCTGGTGGTCAACGCCGCCACTCGTGACCAGGACCTGGCCTGGATCGGCAAGGTTGCCGGCGGTTTCGACGTGCGCGTCAGCGAGCGCCCCGAGCTGGCGATGCTCGCCATCCAGGGCCCGCAGGCGCGGCATAAGGTCGCGCAGCTGGTGAGCCAGGCGCGCGCCAACCTGATCAATCAGCTCAAGCCATTCCAGGGCCTGCCCGACGGCGACTGGTTCATTGCCCGCACCGGCTACACCGGTGAAGATGGCCTGGAAATCGTCCTGCCAGCCGTCGAGGCGCCTGCGTTTTTCAACGACCTGGTAGGCGCCGGCATCGCCCCGATCGGCCTGGGAGCCCGGGATACGCTGCGTCTGGAGGCGGGCATGAACCTCTACGGCCAGGATATCGACCAGGCGCATTCGCCCCTGGTGTCGAACATGGCCTGGAGCATCGCCTGGGAGCCGGCCGGGCGACACTTCATCGGCCGCCAGGCGCTGGAGGCTGAACGCGGCCAGGGCGCCAGGGAAAAACTGGTCGGGTTGGTGCTGGAAGAGCGTGGTGTATTACGTGCCCACCAGGTAGTTCGTATCGCAGAAATTGGCGAAGGGGAGATCACCAGTGGTAGTTTCTCACCTACGTTGAGCAAATCGATCGCCCTGGCGCGCGTTCCGATGGCCACCGCTGACCGTGCCGAGGTGGAAATCCGTGGCAAGTGGTACCCGGTACGGGTAGTACGACCCACGTTCGTGCGCCATGGCAAAACCCTGATCTGACTTTTGCGCGGGCCTGCCGCCGACCTGTTGAGGACAATAAAATCATGAGCAATATTCCTGCTGACCTGCGTTTTGCCGAAAGCCACGAGTGGGCGCGCCTGGAAGCCGACGGCAGCGTGACCGTGGGTATCTCCGACCACGCCCAGGAAGCCCTGGGTGACGTGGTATTCGTGGAACTGACCGAAGTGGGCAAAGTGTTCGCCGCAGGCGATGCCGCTGGCGTGGTTGAATCGGTGAAGGCCGCTTCCGACATCTACTCGCCGGTATCGGGCGAGGTGATCGCCATCAACGAAGAACTGGCCGACAGCCCTGAATTGCTCAACGAAGAACCCTACAGCGCCTGGATCTTCAAACTGAAGCCAAGCAGCCCGGCCGAGCTGGACAAGCTCCTGGACGCCGCTGGTTACAAAGCCGCCATCGGCGAGTAACCAAGTTCCCGGCACGGGCGGCATTCTCTTTCTAGACTGAACAGGCCTCGACCCATCGAGGCCCGTCATGTCTCGGAAAAGAGAGCCGCCATGTCCCGGTTGCCAACGCTGCGCGAACTGCAAGACCCCGACGCCTTCCCTCGCCGCCACCTCGGCCCCGATGCCGCGGAACAGCGCGCCATGCTCGAAGCCCTGGGCCTGGCCAGCCGTGACCAGCTGATCGAACAGACGGTGCCGCCCGGCATCCGCTTCAACCGCCCCCTGGACCTGCCGCCGGCGCTGGACGAAACCGCTGCGCTGGCGAAACTGCGCGGCCATGCCCAGCAGAACGAGGTGTGGACCAGCCTCATCGGCCTGGGCTACCACGGCACCCTCACTCCCGCAGTCATCCTGCGCAACGTGCTGGAAAACCCTGGCTGGTACACCGCCTATACCCCGTATCAACCGGAAATCGCCCAGGGCCGCCTGGAGGCGCTGCTCAATTTCCAGCAGATGATCATCGACCTCACCGGGCTGGAACTGGCCAACGCCTCGCTGCTGGACGAAGCCACCGCCGCTGCCGAGGCCATGGCCCTGGCGCGGCGGGTCAGCAAGTCCAAGAGCCCGCGCTTCTTCGTCGACAGCAACTGCCACCCGCAGACCATCTCGGTGGTGCAGACCCGTGCCGAAGGCTTTGGCATCGAGTTGGTCATCGATGCCGTGGACAACCTCGCCGGCCACGACGTCTTTGGCGCCTTGCTGCAATACCCCGACACCCATGGCGAAGTGCGCGACCTACGCCCCTTGATCGAGCAACTGCACGCCCGCCAGGCCATTGCCTGCGTGGCCGCCGACCTGCTGAGCCTGCTGGTGCTCACGCCCCCAGGGGAAATGGGCGCCGACGTGGTGCTGGGCTCCACCCAGCGCTTCGGCGTGCCCATGGGCTATGGCGGGCCCCACGCGGCGTATTTCGCCAGCCGCGACGAGTACAAGCGCGCGATCCCGGGGCGCATCATCGGCGTCTCCAAAGACGCCCGCGGCAACGTCGCCTTGCGTATGGCCCTGCAAACCCGCGAGCAGCACATCCGCCGCGAGAAGGCCAACTCCAACATCTGCACCGCCCAGGTGCTGCTGGCCAACATTGCCGCGTTCTACGCCGTGTACCACGGCCCTGTTGGCTTGCGGCGCATCGCCCAGCGCGTGCACCGGCTCACGCAAATCCTGGCGGCAGGGCTTGAGCGCAAAGGCATCAGCCGGGTCAACCAGTACTATTTTGACACCCTCACCCTGGACGTTGGCGGCGCTCAGACGGCGATCATCAACAGTGCCCAGGCGGCGCGGGTGAACCTGCGGATCCTGGGGCGCGGCCACGTCGGGCTGAGCCTCGACGAAACCTGCGACGAGGCCACGGTGCGGCTGTTATGGGACATCCTGCTGGGCGCCGACCACGGGCTGGAAGTGGCGGCGCTGGACGCTGAAAGCCTGACCGCGGGCATTCCGGCGGCGCTTGAGCGGGAGTCCGGCTACCTCGGCCACCCGGTGTTCAACCTGCACCACAGCGAAACCGAGATGCTGCGCTACCTCAAGCAGCTGGAAAACAAGGACCTGGCGCTGAACCAGTCGATGATCCCGCTGGGTTCCTGCACCATGAAGCTAAACGCCACCAGCGAAATGATCCCCATCACCTGGCCGCAGTTCGCCAACCTGCACCCCTTCGCGCCCACCGAGCAGGCGCGCGGCTACAAGGCCATGATCGATGAGCTGGAGCAGTGGTTGTGCGCCATCACCGGCTTCGATGCCATCTGCATGCAGCCCAATTCCGGCGCCCAGGGCGAGTACGCGGGGCTGCTGGCCATCCGCAAGTACCACGAGAGCCGCCACCAGGGGCAGCGCAACATCTGCCTGATCCCGGCGTCGGCCCACGGCACCAACCCGGCCTCGGCGCAGATGGCCAGCATGCAGGTGGTGATCGTCGAATGCGACGAGGCCGGCAACGTCGACCTCGACGACCTCAAGGCCAAGGCCCAGGCCGCCGGCGACAAGCTTTCCTGCCTGATGGCCACCTACCCCTCCACCCACGGGGTGTACGAGGAAGGCATCGTCGAGATCTGCCAGGTGATCCACCAGCACGGCGGCCAGGTTTACATGGACGGCGCTAACCTCAACGCCCAGGTGGGCCTGGCGCGGCCGGCCGACATTGGTGCCGACGTGTCGCACATGAACCTGCACAAGACCTTCTGCATCCCCCACGGCGGCGGTGGCCCGGGCATGGGTCCGATCGGCATGCGCGCACACCTGGCGCCGTTCGTCGCCAACCACCCGGTGGTGCCCATCGACGGGCCGCTGCCGAACAACGGCGCGGTCAGCGCCGCGCCCTGGGGCAGCGCCAGCATCCTGCCCATCAGCTGGATGTACATCGCCATGATGGGGCCGCAGCTGGTGGACGCCACCGAGGTGGCGATCCTGTCGGCGAACTACCTGGCACAACAGCTGGGTGGGGCTTTCCCGGTGCTGTACAGCGGGCGCAATGGCCGCGTCGCGCACGAGTGCATCCTCGACCTGCGGCCGTTGAAGGCGCAGACCGGCATCACCGAGGAAGACGTGGCCAAGCGCCTGATGGACTACGGCTTCCATGCGCCGACCATGTCGTTCCCGGTGCCGGGCACGCTGATGATCGAGCCTACCGAAAGCGAGTCAAAGGCCGAGCTGGACCGCTTCGTCGAGGCCATGCTCAGCATTCGTGCGGAAATCGCCCAGGTCGCCAACGGCCATTGGCCGGCCGAGGACAACCCGCTCAAGCGCGCCCCACACACCCTGGCCGACATCACCGCGCCGTGGGAGCGCCCGTACCCCATCGCCCAGGCAATAACCCCCAGCAATCACACGCAGGCGCATAAATACTGGCCAGCGGTGAACCGGGTCGACAATGTATACGGGGATAGAAACCTGTACTGCGCCTGCGTGCCGGTAGACGACTACCGAACCCAGTAGCAGCGGCTGCTAATAGTGGGAGCTGGCTTGCCAGCGAGCTTTTTGGCCGCAACAACTCGCTGGCAAGCCAGCTCCCACAGAGCGGGGCTTATTCGCCGGCTGGCTCGGCGCCCTTGATCAGGATGGCGTTGGCCAATTCCATGTCCGATGCCTTCAGGCCTGGGTTGTCGGTGCGCACCTGCTGCATCGCGGCCTCAAGGTACGGGCCCTTGATGCTGCCGTTGCTCGCCACGTAGCTGCCGGCGTCGTCCTGGGCGGCGACGATCAGCTTGTGGTGGCGGAACGTGAGGTAAGTGGAACCGGTGGTTGCACCAGAGGACAGTACGTCTCTCAGGAAATCCCCGGCCATGGCGGAGCCGACCGGTACCGAGAGCAGGGCGAGCGTTACGACGGCAGTTTTGAGACGCATGATGGGTGACTCCGACAGGATTTGTTCATGATTTGGATTCTCAAGGCTGAAGCGGAGTTCCCGATAGCGACGGTTCTATTTCAAATCATTTCTTGGTGTCACCCTCAGCACTTCCTCGACGGTGCTCAGCCCTGCAGCGATCTTCTGCGCGCCAGACAGGCGCAAGGTGCGCATGCCCTCCATCACGGCCCGGCGCTTGAGCGCGGCCAGGTCGGTCTCGGCCTGGATATGTGCCTTCACCGTGTCGGTCATCTGCATGATCTCGTACACCCCCGCACGGCCGCGAAACCCGGTGTCCCGGCATTCGTTGCAGCCGATGGCGCGGTACGCGGTGGCCGGCAACGGCGCCTGCCAGGGGCGGGTCAGCGTCTGCCAGTCTTCCTCGCCTAGAGGCTGTGGGGCCTTGCAGTGCGGGCACAAGGTGCGCACCAGGCGCTGGGCCATCACCCCCAGCAGCGTCGCCTTGATCAGGTAGTGGGGCACACCCAGCTCGAGCAGCCGGCTGATGGCGCTGGGGGCGTCGTTGGTGTGCAGGGTCGAGAGCACCAGGTGTCCGGTAAGCGCAGCCTGCACGGCCATCTCGGCGGTCTCCAGGTCGCGGATCTCGCCGATCATGATGATGTCCGGGTCCTGGCGCATCAGCGCGCGCACGCCGCTGGCGAAGGTCAGGTTGATGTTGGCTTGCACCTGCATCTGGTTGAACGCAGGCTCCACCATCTCGATCGGGTCTTCGATGGTGCACAGGTTGACCTGGGGCGTGGCCAGCCGCTTGAGGGTGGTGTACAGGGTGGTGGTCTTGCCCGACCCCGTGGGGCCGGTCACCAGGATGATGCCGTTGGGTTGGCTGATCATGTCTTCCCAACGGCGCAGGTCCTCGGCGCCGAAGCCCAGCGCGTGGAAGTCCTTGAGCAGCACCTGGGGGTCGAAGATGCGCATCACCATCTTCTCGCCAAACGCGGTGGGCAGCGTCGACAAGCGCAGTTCCACCTCGCCGCCGTCCGGGGTCTTGGTCTTGACCCGGCCGTCCTGGGGTTTGCGTTTTTCGGCGACGTTCATCCGCCCCAGGCTCTTCAGGCGGCTGACGATGGCCATGGTCACCTGGGGCGGGAATTGATACACGTTGTGCAGGATGCCGTCGATGCGGAAGCGCACCGTGCCCTGCTCGCGCCGTGGTTCGATGTGGATATCGCTGGCGCGCTGCTGGAAGGCGTACTGGAACAGCCAGTCGACGATGTTGACGATGTGCGCGTCGTTGGCGTCGGGCTCCTGGTCGCTGGCGCCCAGGTTCAGCAGCTGTTCGAAGTTGCCCGGGCTGGCGCCGCGCTGGTCGGTGCTGTTGGCACCGCTGACCGAGCGTGCCAGGCGGTAGAACTCTACGGTCAGGCGCTGGATTTCCACCGGGTTGGCGACCACGCGCCTGATCTTGCGCTTGAGCACATGGGTCAGGTCGGCTTCCCAGGTGCTCACGTAAGGCTGGGCGCTGGCCACGGTCACCGTGGTGCGCGACACGTCGACGGCGAGAATCCGGTGTCGTTGGGCAAAGCCGTAGGACATCAGTGGCGTCAACGCCGCCACGTCGATTTTCAGCGGGTCGATACGCAGGTAGGGTTGGCCGGCCTGCTGCGCCAGCCACAAGGTGAGTTGTTCCAGTTCCAGCGCCTTGCCTGGGCGACTGCGGTCGTCCAGTTGCTGGCTGGCAATGAATTCGAGCGGGTGCAGCTGGTTGTTGTGCAACGCCCGGCGTGCGGCCATGGCGTGTTCAGCCGAATCCTGGCTGATGAAACCCTGGTCCACCAGGTCGCGCAACAGTTCGTTCAGATCCAGCCAGCGGTCCTCAATGACGGTGACGACGGACATGCGGGCTCCTTGAATCGGTCTACAACGCCCAGGCAGGAAAAGTGCGCCTGAGCGTCAAAGGTAGACCGGGAAAACCCGATGATGTTGCCGGTGCCGTGGGGAAAAAGTTTCAAGGCCTTGCAGGCCTTCAGCCAGCTGCGGCGAAGCCCTGGCTGGCCGCTGGCTGCAGCTCCACCGACAACACGCAGATGAGGTTGAGTATTTTGTTGCCGATGACTTCGGCGCGATGCCAGCTGAGGCCGTCGATGCTCAGGTCGACGTGCAGCAGGTCGTCGTCGCGTACCACGTTCAGGGCCAGCGGCGTCAGGTACTGCATCGCGAACAGGTTCAGCACGCGGCACAGGCTGTCGGGCTCGGCCTCGGCGACCAGCTGGTAACGCACGCAAGTGGTGGCCTGGTGCGGGCTCCAGGTGTCGCTGCGGGCAGGCAAATGGGCTTCGTGGGCGGTCATGGCTGGGCTCCTGGAACGATGGGCACAGTTTTCCATGATGAGCGGGGTATTTCTTGCCTCAATCAGTCGCATAATGGCGATAGGCGAATCATGCGATTCGAAAAAACGTTGAAATGGAATAATTTTATGCACAGCGAGCTGGATAACTACGACCGGCGCATCCTTGCCCTACTGCAGGAGGACGCTTCGCTTTCCAGTGCGCAGATTGCCGAGCAGGTGGGGTTGTCGCAGTCGCCCTGCTGGCGACGGATACAGCGGCTGAAGGAAGAGGGGGTGATTCGCGGGCAGGTGACGCTGCTGGACCGCAAGAAGATCGGCCTCAACACGCAGATTTTCGCCGAAGTGAAACTCAACGCCCACGGCCGTTCCAACTTCACCGAATTCACCGACGCGATTCGCGGTTTTCCGGAAGTGCTGGAGTGTTATGTGCTGATGGGGTCGGTGGACTTTCTGCTGCGCATCGTGACCCCGGATATCGAGGCCTACGAGCGGTTCTTCTTCGAAAAACTGTCGCTGGTGCCGGGCATCCAGGAGGTGAACTCGACCGTGGCATTATCCGAGATCAAGTCCACCACCAGCCTGCCAGTTCTACCCTGACCCGTAGCAGCTGCCGAAGGCTGCGTCACCGTCAACGGGGTACGTCAGGCATACCGCGGCGCTGGTGACGCGGCCTTTGGGCCGCTGCTACAGGTTATTTGCGCAGGATCTGCTTCCAGGCGCGGCACTGGGTGACGGTCAGCGCCTGGTGCACGCGCGCTTCCAGCACTTCGTCGCTGATGTCGGTGTCGGCCAGTTGGTGCAGCTTGTTCAGCTCACCGTACAGGCGGTCCACTTCCGGCAGGTCCAGCACGTTGCGCGCGTGGTGCAGCCAGGCCTGGATGCGCTCGATGCGCGGCAGCTGCTCGGCCAGGTCTTCAGGCTGCTGCTGGTAGCGGCCCAGCTGCAACGCGGCGGCTTCTTCGGCGAGGAAGTGGCTCAGCCAGTTGATCAGCTGCGCGGCGCCCTGGCGGTTGCCACGGTTGTTGCGTTCCACGGTCCAGGCGCGGGCCATCAGCCAGCGCGAGGTGTTCAGCGAGAACAGGCCCCAGCGGGTGTCCTGCAGCTCCTCGATGAACTGCTCTGGGGCGGCCTGGCGCACGTCCTCGTCTTCCTGGCCAGCCTGCACCAGTGGGCGCCAGTCTTCCAGCAGGGCGTCCAGGCTCACACGCAGCTCGTGGGTGGTGCTGCGCGGGGCAGCCTGGCCGAGGCTACCGGCCAGGGCGCGCAGTTCGATCAGTTGCGCCACCCAGTCCTGCAGCAGGCGCCAGTGGCCGTTGAAGCGGTACTGCTCGGCCAGGCGCTGGCTGCTGCCCAGCAGGTGCCAGGCCAAAGCGGTGAAGGCGTCGTCCAGGGTCATTTCGGCGTTCAGTTCAGGCGCCGGCAGGCTCAGGGCGTAGCTGCCCGGCTCGGCCAGGCGGTAGCCGCGCTCGGCCTTGCTGATGTCGCAAGGCATCAGCGGCAGCTTGATGGCCAGTTCCGCGGCCAGTTCCAGCAGGGCGGCCGGCTCGCCTTCGCGCAGCTCCAGCTCCAGCTCGCAGATCTCTTCGGACTGCTTGCCGACGATGACCTTGCCCAGGTCCAGGGCCGCCTCGATCACCACCTTGGCCTTGCCGCGGCCCCAAGCGATTTCCGCGCGTTCGCGGACGAAGTCGGTGGTGAACACCGGCTTGATGGTTTTCTTGTCCAGCTCGGCGAGTTCTTCCGGCCAGCATTCGCCGTCCAGTTTCTTCAGGTCCAGCTTGGCCTTGGCCAGGTCCCAGTTGTACTCGTTGCGCTCGGACAGGCCGGCAACGCTCTGGCCGCGGGTTTTCAGGGTCTGGATGATTTCATCGCCGTCCTTGCGCAGGCGCAGGGCAACCTTGGCGCCGGCCAGCTCGCCGGTGGGGGTGTCGAAATACTGATTGAACAGCTCACGGCGTTCCCAGCCACTCTTGTTGCGCTTTTTCAGCAACGGGTGTTCGCGCAGTTCAGCCAGGGTTTCGGGGCTGACGCGCAGTTTGATTTCGGTTTCTTTTTGCATGGCGGGAGAATCCAGGCGCTGTTCTGATAGGAGCGCAGATGACTGCTAAGGCCGTGCAGTGTACAGGACTAGCATCCCGGCGGTTTATTCTCGGTGCTCAATGGCTCTATGATGGGGCTCGGAACCTGGAGAAAGCCCATGCCGTTGCCATCGTTCAAAGAGCAGTTCGCCGCGCTGATTGCCGCGCCCTCCGTGAGCTGCACCCAGGCCAGCCTCGACCAGTCGAACAAGCCGGTGATCGACCTGCTGGCCAGTTGGCTGGGCGACCTGGGTTTCGCCTGTGACATCCGCGAGGTGTCGCCGGGCAAGTTCAACCTGCTGGCCAGCCGTGGCACCGGCCCTGGCGGCCTGGTGCTGTCGGGCCACAGCGACACCGTGCCCTACGACGAAAAACTCTGGCAGACCGACCCGCTCAAGCTCACCGAAGTGGATGGCCGCTGGGTGGGCCTGGGCAGCTGCGACATGAAGGGCTTCTTCGCGCTGATCATCGAGGCGGTGCTGCCGCTACTGGCCCATGACTTCAAGCAGCCGCTGCTGATCCTCGCCACCTGCGACGAGGAAAGCTCCATGGCCGGCGCCAAGGCCCTGGCCGCCGCCGGCTGGCCCCTGGGCCGCGCGGCGGTGATCGGCGAGCCTACCGGGCTCAAGCCGATCCGCCTGCACAAGGGCGTGATGATGGAGCGCATCGACATTCTCGGCCGCAGCGGCCATTCCTCCGACCCCAGCCTGGGCCACAGCGCGATGGAAGCCATGCACGGCGCCATCAGCGAACTGATGGGCCTGCGCAAGCAGTGGCAGGTGGAATACAACAACCCGCAGTTCAGCGTGCCGCAGCCTACCCTGAACTTCGGCTGCATCCATGGCGGCGACAACCCCAACCGCATCTGCGGCCAGTGCTCGCTGGAATTCGACCTGCGACCGCTGCCGGGCATGGACCCCAAAGTGCTGCGCGCCGCCATTCGTCAGAAGCTCGAGCCCCTGGCCGAGCTGCACCAGGTGAAGATCGACTACGCGCCGCTGTTCAGCGAAGTGCCGCCCTTCGAGCAGGCTGCCGACAGCGAACTGGTGCGGGTGGCCGAGCGCCTGACCGGCCACCGGGCGGAAGCGGTGGCATTCGGCACCGAAGCGCCTTATCTTCAGCGCCTGGGCTGCGAGACCCTGATTCTGGGGCCCGGCGACATCGCCTGCGCGCACCAGCCGGGAGAATTCCTGGAAATGTCACGTCTTGAGCCCACAGTGCGTCTACTACGTCAGTTGATTGAACATTACTGCCTGCAGCCGGCCTAAACGGCTGCTGTGCCCATTCGTATTGCAAGAGAGGAGAGCCCGCGTGTTGCCAAGCCTGTTACGACGATAACCAGCAGCCAGCTGTGCGTTCCCACGTTGCTCGTCCACTCTTCCACAGGCTTTTGAAGTTATGCCCGAATACGTCAATTGGCTCCGTCACGCGTCTCCCTACATCAACGCCCACCGCGACTGCACCTTCGTGGTGATGCTGCCCGGCGATGGCATCGACCATCCCAACTTCGGCAACATCGTCCATGACCTGGTGCTGCTGCACAGCCTGGGCGTGCGCCTGGTGCTGGTGTACGGCTCGCGCCCGCAAATTGAAAGCCGCCTGGCCGCCCGTGGCCTGACCCCGCACTACCACCGCGGCCTGCGCATCACTGATGCTGCCACGCTGGAATGCGTGGTCGACGCCGTGGGCGCGCTGCGAATCGCCATCGAGGCGCGCCTGTCCATGGACATGGCTTCCTCGCCCATGCAAGGCGCCCGCCTGCGCGTGGCCGGCGGCAACCTGGTCACCGGCCGCCCGATCGGCGTGCTCGAGGGCATCGACTACCACCACACCGGCGAAGTGCGTCGCGTCGACCGCAAGGGCATCAACCGCCTGCTGGACGAGCGCTCCATCGTGCTGCTGCCGCCACTGGGCTACTCGCCTACTGGCGAGGTGTTCAACATTGCCTGCGAAGACGTGGCCATGAGCGCCGCCATCGAGCTGGGTGCCGACAAGCTGCTGCTGTTCGGCGCTGATCGCGGCCTGATCGACGCCAATGGCAAGCTGGTGCGTGAGCTGCGCCCACAGCAGGTGCCCGCGCACCTGGAGCGCCTGGGCATGGAAAACTACCAGGCCGAACTGCTCGATGCCGCCGCCCAGGCGTGCAAGGGCGGCGTGGGCCGCAGCCATATCGTCAGCTATGCCGAGAACGGCGCGCTGCTCACCGAGCTGTTCACCCGCGACGGTGGCGGCACCCTGGTGGCCCAGGAGCAGTTCGAGCAGGTACGCGAGGCGGCGATTGAAGACGTTGGCGGCCTGCTGGACCTGATCAGCCCGCTGGAAGAGCAGGGCATCCTGGTACGCCGTTCCCGCGAGGTGCTGGAGCGTGAGATCGAGCAGTTCAGTGTGGTGGCGCGCGAAGGGATGATCATCGCCTGTGCGGCGCTGTACCCCATTGCCGACTCCGAAGCCGGCGAGCTGGCGTGCCTGGCGGTGAACCCCGAATACCGCCATGGCGGCCGTGGCGACGAGTTGCTGGAGCGCATCGAGCACCGTGCGCGGGAGATGGGCCTGAAGACCCTGTTCGTGCTGACGACCCGCACCGCCCACTGGTTCCGCGAGCGTGGTTTCGAGCCAAGCGGTGTGGAGCGCCTGCCGGCGGCGCGGGCGTCGCTGTATAACTACCAGCGTAATTCGAAGATCTTCGAAAAAGCACTCTAAAGCTATCGCGGCCAAGGCCGGCTCCTACGCTGATCGTGGTAGGAGCCGGCCTTGGCCGCGATGTCAGTTGCTGATACCCAGGATGCTCGCCTGGTACGAGCCCACGAAGGTGTCGAAATCCCCCACCTCGGTCTGTTCCAGCTCCGCCTGCTGGGCGATGGACTTGCGTGCCATATCCTCGAACTTCGCCTGCTCTTCCACGCTCAAGGCCTGGCTGCGGAAGAATTCCGCGTGCACCTGGCTCTGGCGCAGGGAGAACTGCGCGAAGCTTTCCTTGTGTTCAGCCATGCTCGCCAGCACCTGCGCCGACGGCGTCAGCGATGGGTCGCTGACCTTGGCGCGCTGGGCGGCCAGGGCCTTGGCGTGTTCGTCGCTGCCGTGGCTTTCGTCCAGCAGTTCTGCCAGCGGCGCGATCTGGTCCAGCAGCTCGGCGGCCCATTGCTTGAGCTCCACCGGCTGGCCGTCACGTACCAGCTGCAGGCCTGGCTTGCGGCCTTCCTTGACCACGCTGAGGAAGTTGTTGGTGGCGCCGCCGCATTCGTTGCTTTCCAGCAGCGGGCTGTCCTGCAGGGCGCAGTACAGCAGGAACGCATCGAGGAAGCGCGCCTCGGGCAGGTCGATGCCGGTCGGCAGGAAAGGGTTGATGTCCAGGCAGCGCACTTCCACGTATTGCACGCCGCGCGCCATCAGCGCCTGGATCGGCCGTTCGCCGGTGTAGGTCACGCGCTTGGGGCGAATGTTGGAGTAGTACTCGTTCTCGATCTGCAGGATGTTGGTGTTCAACTGCACCCACTCGCCATCCTTGTGAGTGCCGATCTCCACGTACGGCGCGTACGCCGTGGCCACGGCCTTGCGCAGGCTGTCGGTGTAGCTGGCCAGGTCGTTGTAGCACGGCGTCAGGCCGGCCTGGGCGTTGCTCTGGTAGCCCAGGTCGCTCATGCGCAGGCTGGTGGCGTACGGCAGGTACAGGGTGTCGGCGTCCAGCTGTTCCAACTGGTGGCCGCGGCCACGCAGGAAACCGGCGTCCAGGGCCGGCGAGGCTCCGAACAGGTACATCAGCAGCCAGCTGTAGCGGCGGAAGTTGCGGATCAGCGCGATGTAGGCCGAGGACTGGTAGTCGCGGTCGCTTTCAACGGCGCCTTCGGCTTCGCGCAGCAGTGGCCACAGCTGCTCGGGCAGCGAGAAGTTGTAGTGGATGCCGGCGATGCACTGCATGGTGCGGCCGTAGCGCAGGGCCAGGCCCTGGCGGTAGACGTACTTGAGCTGGCCGATGTTCGAGGTGCCGTAGTAGGCGATCGGAATGTCTTCCTCGGCCGGCAGCGGGCAGGGCATCGAAGGGCTCCAGAGGAACTCGTTGCCCAGCTTGGAATAGGCGAAGCGGTGGATTTTCTCCAGGCTTTGCAGGGTCTGCGCCGGGTCGGCCAGGGCTGGGGTAATGAACTCCAGCAGCGACTCGGAGTAGTCCGTGGTGATCTGCTCGTTGGTCAGGGCAGCGCCCAGGGCCTCGGGGTGCGGCGTCTGTGCCAGACGGCCCTGGGCAGTGACGCGCAGGCATTCGCGCTCGATGCCGTGCAGGCAATGCTCAAGCAGGGTCAGGTTGGCACGCTCGCGCAGAAGGCGCAGGCGGCGGTTGAGAATTTCGCTCAAGTTGGATTCCTTCACGCGTCAGTCGCCCCAATATGGGGGTAGAGTTGACGGTCTACAAGGGTGACGAAAGGAACCGGCGTTGTCGCCTGGTACAGTTATTGGTGTCAGATTTTTCGCCTGACGTTCCATTTGTATCCAGCGAGTCGATTCCGGCACCGCATACGCAGTGCCGAAATTAACCCATTCAGGATACAAACCGCTAGAGAACCACGAAGGTCCCCTGCGCTTTTGCCATCAGTTTGTCGCCCTGAAGCACTTCGGCGTCGACCACCAGGGTGCGACGGCCGCCGTGGACGATGCGGGCGACGCACAGCACCTCGCCCTCGGCCACCGGGCGCATATAGTTGATCTTGCATTCCAGCGTCACGCTCTGCTGGTCAAAGCCGTGATGGCTGGAGCACGCCAGGCCCATGGTGATGTCCACCAGGCTGAACAGCGCGCCGCCATGCATCACCTGGCCGCGGTTGCGCAGGTGCGGCTCCAGCGCCAGGGCCACCTGCGCCTCGCCTTTTTCAAGGCTGTGCAGGCGGCACCCCAGCAGCTGGCTGAAGGCGCTGTGGACCAGCGCTTCAGGGATGTCCATCAGCGTTTCCTCAGCTGCTTGGCGTTGGCGAACAGCGAGGCCATGGCGTTGTTGGCCGGGGCTGCCGCAGGCTCTTTCGCACGTGCAGGCGCGCCTTGCTGGCGTGGCGCCGCGCCCGGGCGGCTGCCACGGGCACCGTCGACTTTCTCGCCCGGGGTGTCGCTCATGCGCATCGACAGGCCCACGCGCTTGCGGGGAATGTCGACTTCCATGACCTTGACCTTGACCACGTCGCCGGCCTTCACCGCTTCGCGCGGGTCCTTGATGAACTTCTCGGACAGCGCCGAGATGTGCACCAGGCCGTCCTGGTGCACGCCGATATCGACGAAAGCACCGAAGTTGGTCACGTTGGTCACCACGCCTTCGAGGATCATGCCCGGCTGCAGGTCCTTCAGGTCTTCCACGCCTTCCTGGAACTCGGCGGTCTTGAACTCGGGGCGCGGGTCGCGGCCCGGCTTGTCCAGTTCCTGGAGGATGTCGGTGACGGTGGGCAGGCCGAAGGTTTCATCGGTGAACTTCTTCGGGTCCAGGCGCTTGAGGAAGCCGCTGTCGCCGATCAGCGAGCGGATGTCGCGGTCGGTCTCGGCGGCGATGCGCTGCACCAGCGGGTAGGCTTCGGGGTGGACCGCCGAGGCGTCCAGCGGGTTGTCGCCGTTCATTACGCGCAGGAAGCCTGCGGCCTGCTCGAAGGTCTTCTCGCCCAGGCGGCTGACTTTCTTCAGCGCGGCGCGGGTCTTGAAGGCGCCGTGCTCGTCGCGGTGCGCAACGATGTTCTGCGCCAGGGTGCTGTTGAGGCCCGAAATGCGCGCCAGCAGCGCCACCGAGGCGGTGTTGACGTCCACGCCCACGGCGTTCACGCAGTCCTCGACCACGGCGTCCAGGCCACGCGCCAGTTTCAGCTGCGAGACGTCATGCTGGTACTGGCCGACGCCGATGGATTTCGGGTCGATCTTCACCAGCTCGGCCAGCGGGTCCTGCAGGCGGCGGGCAATGGACACGGCGCCACGGATGGACACGTCGAGGTCGGGGAATTCCTTGGCGGCCAGTTCCGAGGCCGAGTACACCGAAGCGCCGGCTTCGGAAACCATGACCTTGGTCATTTTCAGGCCAGGGTACTTTTTGATCAGTTCTGCGGCCAGCTTGTCGGTCTCGCGGCTGGCGGTGCCGTTGCCGATGGCAATCAGGTCCACCGAGTGCTTGGCGCACAGCGCGGCCAGCACGGCGAGGGTCTGGTCCCACTTGTTGTGCGGCACGTGCGGGTACACGGTGGCGGTGTCCAGCAGCTTGCCGGTGGCATCGACCACGGCGACCTTGCAGCCGGTGCGCAGGCCCGGGTCCAGGCCCAGGGTGGCGCGCGGGCCTGCCGGCGCGGCCAGCAGCAGGTCGTGCAGGTTGTGGGCGAAGACGTTGATGGCCTCGGCCTCGGCGCCATCGCGCAGCTCGCCGAACAGGTCGGTCTCCAGGTGGGTGTACAGCTTGACCTTCCAGGTCCAGCGCACCACCTCGCCCAGCCACTTGTCGGCAGGGCGGTTCTGGTTTTTCAGCTCGAAATGCTCGCCGATCATCATCTCGCACGGGTGCAGGGTGCCCGGCAGCTCCTCGCCCACCTTCAGGGTGGAGCTGAGCACGCCCTCGTTGCGGCCACGGAAAATGGCCAGGGCGCGGTGCGACGGCATGCTCTTGAGCGGCTCGTCGTGTTCGAAGTAGTCGCGGAACTTGGCGCCTTCCTCTTCCTTGCCAGCGACAACGCGGGCGCTGAGGGTGGCTTCCTGCTTGAGGAAGCTGCGCAGCTTGTCCAGCAGGCGGGCGTCTTCGGCGAAGCGCTCCATCAGGATGTACTTGGCGCCTTCCAGGGCCGCCTTGGTGTCGGCCACGCCTTTTTCGGCGTTGACGAAGCGCGCGGCCTCGGTTTCCGGGGCCAGCATCGGGTCGGCCAGCAGGCCATCGGCCAGTTCGCCAAGGCCGGCTTCCAGGGCGATCTGGCCCTTGGTGCGGCGCTTCTGCTTATACGGCAGGTACAGGTCTTCGAGGCGGGTCTTGGTGTCGGCCAGGTTGATGTCGCGGGCCAGTTCGGGGGTCAGCTTGCCTTGTTCCTCGATGCTGGCCAGGATGCTGGCGCGGCGATCGTCGAGTTCGCGCAGGTAGCGCAGGCGCTCTTCCAGGTTACGCAGTTGGGTGTCGTCCAGGCTGCCGGTCACTTCTTTACGGTAGCGGGCGATAAAAGGCACCGTCGAGCCTTCATCCAGAAGTGCCACGGCCGCTTCGACCTGTTGCGGGCGTACGCCGAGTTCTGCGGCGATGCGGCTGTTGATGCTGTCCATGAGACCACCTGAGCAATTGTGAATGCAGAGCCGCCGGCCGGGGCTGGCGAACAGGACTGCCGGGCGCGCCCGGCATAAAAGGGGCGCATTATAACCAGCGATGCCGGCTTGGGGGATGCTGGCAAAATCACCTGTCGGCGCGTCTGTAATGGCAACCCAGGTAAAATCTGCTAACAATGCACACAGCACACTGATTCGGCACCTGCGCCATAATACGTGCCGAGATCACAGGAGTAAGCCATGAGCAGTACTGCACAAGCACCAAAGATTCTGATTGTTGACGACGATCAGGTCATCCGGGATCGGCTGGTGCGCTTCCTCACCGAAAACACCGACTTCAACGTCCGCGCCGTGGGCGACACCAAGGAAATGGACCGGCTGCTGGCCCGTGAGTCCTATAACCTGGTGGTCATGGACCTGATGCTGCCTGGTGAGGATGGCCTCACGGCCGCCGCGCGCCTGCGCCGCGAGAAGGTCAATCCGATCCCGGTGATCATGCTCACCGCCAAGGGTGACGACCAGGACCGCATCGCCGGCCTGGAGCACTGCGACGACTACCTGGGCAAGCCGTTCAACCCGCGTGAACTGGTTGCCCGCATCAAGGCCGTGCTGTTCCGCCGCGTGGCCCCGGTGCCTGGCGCGCCCGCCAGCGAGGACGAAGTGGTCACCTTCGGCGACTATTCGCTGTCGCTGGCCACCCGCGAACTCAAGCGCGGCGACCAGGTGAACATGCTCACCACCGGCGAGTTCGCCGTGCTTAAGGCGCTGGTCATGCACGCGCGCGAGCCGCTGACCCGCGACAAGCTGATGAACCTGGCCCGCGGCCGCGAGTGGGACGCCCTGGAGCGTTCCATCGACGTGCAGATCTCGCGCCTGCGGCGCATGATCGAGCCCGACCCATCCAAGCCGCGCTATATCCAGACCGTCTGGGGCGTGGGCTACGTCTTCGTGCCGGACGGCAAGAGCAAGTGACGGGCATTTGTAGGAGCGGGCCCTAAGGGCTCGCCATCCGCAATCAGTGCGAGCGGTGCTCGTTCCTGCAAGTTTTATGGCTGCTGTATATGAAGACCCCCGTTTGGTTCCCCCAGAGTTTCTTTGCCCGCACGTTGTGGTTGGTGCTGGCTGTCGTGCTGTTCTCCAAGGCACTTACCCTGGTTTATCTGCTGATGAACGAGGACGTGCTGGTGGACCGCCAGTACAGCCACGGCGTGGCGCTTACGCTGCGCGCCTATTGGGCGGCCGATGAAGACGACCGCGAGCGCATCGCCGATGCCGCCGGCCTGATCCGCGTGGTGGGTGGTGGGGTGCCCGAAGGCGAACAGCATTGGCCCTACAGCGAGATCTACCAGCGCCAGATGCAGGCCGAGCTGGGCGCCGACACCGAGGTACGCCTGCGCGTGCATGCGCCGCCGGCACTGTGGGTACGCGCGCCCAGCCTGGGCGCGGGCTGGTTGAAGGTGCCGTTGTACCCGCACCCGCTGCGTGGGCAGAAAATCTGGAGCGTGTTGGGCTGGTTCCTGGCTATCGGCCTGCTGTCCACCGCGTCGGCGTGGATCTTCGTGCGCCAGCTCAGCCAGCCGCTCAAGCGCCTGGTGTTCGCGGCGCGCCAGCTGGGCCAGGGCCGCAGCGTGCGCCTGCCGATCAGCGATACCCCCAGCGAGATGACCGAGGTCTACCGCGCGTTCAACCAGATGGCCGAGGACGTGGAACAGGCCGGGCGCGAGCGCGAACTGATGCTGGCCGGGGTGTCCCACGACCTGCGCACGCCCCTGACCCGCCTGCGCCTGTCCACCGAGTTCATG
This sequence comes from Pseudomonas imperatae, assembly GCF_057128625.1. NCBI lineage: Bacteria > Pseudomonadati > Pseudomonadota > Gammaproteobacteria > Pseudomonadales > Pseudomonadaceae > Pseudomonas > Pseudomonas imperatae. The sequence continues at coordinate 193,984 of NZ_JBSKHP010000011.1, forward strand.
GACCCGTCCAGCGACCTGGCCGCCGACATGCAGCGCGATATCGAGGACATGGACGCCATTCTCGACCAGTTCCTGGCGTTTATTCGCGATGGGCGCGATGAAGCCATCGTCGAGGTCGACCTGGCGCAGCTGGTGGAAGAGACCGTGGCGCCGTTCAACCAGCCGCAGGAGCGCGTGCGCCTGTGCCTGGAACCGATCCCGCCGTTCCCGTTGCGGCGTATTTCCATGAAACGCCTGCTCACCAACCTGATCGGCAATGCGCTGCATCATGCGGGCGATGGCGTGGAGGTGGCAGCCTACGTGTCGGGCGACAACAGCGCGCCGTACGTGGTGTTGAGCGTGCTGGACCGTGGCACGGGCATTCCCGAGGACGAACTGGCGAGTATCTTCGACCCGTTCATTCGCGGTGACCGCGCCCGCAGCGGCAAGGGCACTGGCCTGGGCCTGGCGATCGTCAAGCGCATTGCCGCCATGCATGGCGGCAACGTGGAGCTGCGCAACCGCTCGGGCGGCGGCCTGGAAGCACGGGTGCGGCTGCCGCTAGGGCTGATGCTGCCCCGCGACGCGGTCTGAGTTCGGCGCTCGGACGCGGCCTGCGGCCGCTGCTACGGGAAGCGCACACCACCCCACGCATCGCGACTAAAGTCGGCTCCTACACTGTTCGTGGTAGGAGCCGGCCTTGGCCGCGATGCAGGCGACGCGATGGGGTATCCGCATTCGCGTAGCAGCTGCCGAAGGCTGCGTCCGAGGATATACGGTCAGCCCTTGCCCTTGGTACGCGTAAGGTTCGGCCCGCCGTTCTTTTCCAGGTGCTCGATAATCATCCCGGCCACGTCCTTGCCGGTAGTCACCTCGATACCCTCAAGGCCTGGCGAAGAGTTCACTTCCATCACCAGCGGCCCGTGGTTGGAGCGCAGGATGTCCACGCCCGCCACGCTCAGGCCCATGACCTTGGCGGCGCGGATGGCGGTCATGCGCTCCTCTGGGGTGATCTTGATCAGGCTGGCGCTGCCGCCGCGGTGCAGGTTGGAGCGGAACTCACCGGGCTTGGCCTGGCGCTTCATTGAGGCGATCACCTTGTCGCCCACCACGAAGCAGCGGATGTCGGCGCCGCCGGCTTCCTTGATGTACTCCTGCACCATGATGTTCTGCTTCAGGCCCATGAAGGCCTCGATCACCGACTCGGCGGCCTTGGTGGTCTCGCATAGCACCACGCCGATGCCCTGGGTGCCTTCCAGCACCTTGATCACCAGCGGGGCGCCGTTGACCATCTGGATCAAGTCGGGAATGTCGTCAGGGGAGTGGGCGAAGCCGGTCACCGGCAGGCCAATGCCGCGGCGCGACAGCAGCTGCAGCGAGCGCAGCTTGTCCCGGGAGCGGGCGATGGCCACCGATTCGTTCAGCGGGAACACGCCCATCATTTCGAACTGGCGCAATACCGCGCAGCCGTAGAAAGTCACCGAGGCACCGATGCGCGGGATCACCGCATCGAAGCCTTCCAGCGGTTTGCCGCGGTAGTGGATCTGCGGCTTGTGGCTGGCGATGTTCATGTAGGCGCGCAGGGTGTCGATCACTACCATTTCGTGCCCGCGCGCGACCCCGGCTTCAACCAGGCGGCGGGTGGAATACAGACGCGGGTTCCGCGACAGCACAGCGATCTTCATGCAACACCTGTGGAAGAGGTAGTAGAGGCCGGAAAAGCCGGCTTGTCTTGAACGTAGGTAACGCCTGGGTTGACCACCAACTGGCCATGCACCAGGGCCTTGGAGCCCAGCAGCAGGCGGTAGCGCATGGCCTTGCGGCAGGCCAGGGTGAACTCGACCTGCCAGATCCGATCGCCCAGCGCCAGGGTGGTGCGGATGACGTAGCGGGTCTGGGCGTGGCCGTTGGAGCTTTTGATGGTCTTCATCGCCACCAGCGGCGCCTCGCAGCGCCGGTGACGCAGTTGCACCACCGAGCCCAGGTGCGCGTTGAAGCGCACCCATTGCTCGCCATCACGCTCGAACGGTTCTATCTCCGTGGCGTGCAGGCTGGAGGTGCTGGCACCGGTATCGATCTTGGCGCGCAGGCCGGCGACTCCCAGGTCGGGAAGCGCCACCCACTCGCGCAGGCCGATAACGGTCAAATGATCAAATGTCTTCAATGGGGCAACCGAGGGTAAAAGGTTTCTGATCGCAGCATAGCCGCCGTGGGGCGGCCGCGGAACGACCCGTCTCGCAAAGCGCGGTATTCACGCAGAAACCGGCGCAAATGGCGATAGATATTGAGTGGCAAGCTGAAGATTTCGTTCATCTGCAAGGTCCTGTTGGCGATCCATTGCCGGAGCCTGGACTTTAAGCCCATAGCGTCTGACCTTGCATCCGACAGGCACGGTAGTACAGTTCCATTAAATTCCTGAGTCGAGGGTTTGCTGTGGCACAAAAACAGGAAGAAGACGACAAGGTTCGTCTGGATAAATGGCTGTGGGCGGCGCGGTTCTACAAGACGCGTGCCCTGGCCAAGGCCGCCATCGAGAGTGGCAAGGTGCATTGCCGTGGCGAGCGCTGCAAGCCGGGCAAGGAGCCCAGGGTAGGTGATGAATTCCAGCTGCGGACCGGCTTCGACGAGCGGACCGTGGTGGTGAAGGCGCTGTCGGTGGTGCGCAAGGGTGCGCCCGAGGCTCAGCTACTCTATGAAGAGACGCCACAGAGCGTGGCCAAGCGCGAGGAAGCGGCGCAGTTGCGCAAGGCTGGCTCGCTGGGCGTGACCACCGATGGGCGGCCGACCAAGAAACAGCGTCGGCAGCTCCATCAGTTTCACAGTGAGTCCTAGGCGCTGACCACGCTCAGGCACTTGAATAGCGGCAGGCGCTGCAGCACGCGGAACAGCGGTTGGGTCACGCGCAGCAGCCAGCCCGAGATACCGGCGGCGAACGGCGTGTAGTAGCCCCAGCCCAGCGCCAGCAGGGCCATGGCCACGCCGCCGATGTAGTCATCCTGGCCCCAGTGGGCGCCAGCGACCAGGCGCGGCATTGAAAACAGCAGCACCAGGCCCCAAATCACCAGGTACTGGCCGAAGCGGCGGGCGAAGATGCTCATGAACATGCCCCAGATCAGCAGCACGGAGGCGTGGTCACCCGGGAAGCTCTGGTTCGAACCGTCCTTGAGCTCCAGGTGCGAGTCGATGTGCGGGTACAGGTCGCTCAGGCGGATGGCATCGCTCAGCACCAGCGACGGGCTGTGATGTTGCCAGCCCATGGCGTCGCAGACCTTGTCGAACAGGGCGCGAATCACCAACAGCAGTACCAGCATCGACACGAAGGCCAGGGTGGCCCGGCGGGTGTGAACGGCCTCGATCACCCAATTGCCACGGATCAGCAGCGACAGCAGGATCAGCCCGACAATGATGTCGAACGGGCGCATGCTCGACACGGCCCAGATCGAACGCCACACCACGTGGTCGGCCAGGGGCTGGTTGAGCAGGTGGAACAGCCATTCGTCGAAAGATGTGAATAGCGCGTGGCCGGCTGGCAGCAACCACAGCCCGATCAGCCCGAACGCGATTAGATTACATAGCAGAAGGCCTCGTACGTTCCACCTTGCTTGGAACAGTGCGGGTTTGTTCATAAGATACCTCTATGTCAGACAGAGCGATCCGCACCAGGCTGGTGCTCTAAAACGGGCTTTTATAGGCCCTTGTAAACATCTTGTCACTATTATCAGATACCCAGACCCCTATGCACGACACACCGGACACCGATTACACCCAACGTTTCATCTTCGACGAATGCGACATTCGTGGTGAGATGGTTTCGCTTGAGCGCAGCTACGCCGAAGTGCTGGCCAAGCATCCCTACCCGGAACCGGTTGCCCAGCTGCTGGGTGAATTCATGGCTGCCGCCGCGTTGCTGGTCGGTACCCTGAAGTTCGACGGCCTGCTGATTCTGCAGGCGCGTTCCGAAGGCCCGGTGCCGCTGTTGATGATCGAATGCTCCAGCGAGCGCGACATCCGCGGCCTGGCGCGTTACGAAGCCGACGCCATCAACCCCGGCGCCACCCTGGCCGACCTGATGCCCAACGGCATGCTGGCCATGACCGTAGACCCAAACAAGGGCCAGCGCTACCAGGGCATCGTCGAACTGGACGGCGCCGACCTGTCGGAATGCTTCACCAACTACTTCAAGATCTCCGAGCAGTTGGGCACGCGCTTCTGGCTCAACGCCAACGGTTCGCGCGCCCGCGGCATGCTGCTGCAGCAACTGCCGGCCGACAAACTCAAGGACGCCGAAGAGCGCGAAGCCAGCTGGCAGGACGCAACCGTGCTGGCCGGCACCCTCACCGCCGAGGAACTGCTGGGCCTGGACAACGAGACCATCCTGCACCGCCTGTACCACGACCAGGCCGTGCGCCTGTTCGACGTGCAGCCCCTGCGCTTCCGCTGCAGCTGCTCGCGCGAGCGTTCTTCCCGCGCGCTGGTCAGCCTCGGCGAAGCCGATGCCCAGGCCCTGGTGGCCGAGCGTGGCGGCGTGATCGAGATCGATTGCCAGTTTTGTAGCCAACGCTATCTCTTTGATAGCACTGAAGTTACACAGCTTTTCGCCGGCGGTGGTCTTGAAGTGCCGTCAGATACCCGTCACTGAAACGTTTAAGTAGAACCAGATCGCGTAAGTGCCGCCGGGTTGCCGCCGTTTCGACAGGAGGCCTCTACTATTTCCGGACGTTTCTGGCATAATCCGGCCCACTTTTAGAGCTGTAGTAGTTTTTTTGTCTCTACTACAAAACGTTTGGAGTACTCGGCCCTGGGCCGACGGGGAACCTCATGACGCAAGCTAATAACACCGTGTACACCGATCTGAGCATCGATGAGCTGGTACAAGAAGCCCTGAAGCGCGGTGAAGGCGAGCTTGCCGATACTGGCGCGCTGGTCGTGAAAACAGGTCACCGTACCGGTCGTTCGCCGGTTGACCGTTTCATCGTTGAAGAATCCTCCACCCAGGACGCAATCGCCTGGGGCCCAATCAACCGCAAGTTCCCGGCCGACAAGTTCGACGCCCTGTGGGACCGCGTTGCCGCCTACCTGGGCGAGCGCGAGCGGTTTGTCTCCCACGTTCACGTAGGCTCTGATGAAGCGCACTACCTGGCCGTCAAGATGACCACCGAGACTGCCTGGCACAACCTGTTCGGCCGTTGCCTGTTCATCAACCCGGAACACTACAACCCGGGCGCCAAGCAGGAATGGCAGGTCATGAACGCCCCTTGGTTCGTGTGCGAACCAGAGCGTGACGGCACCAATTCCGACGGTACCGTGATCATCAATTTCGCGGCCAAGAAAGTCCTGATCGCCGGCATGCGCTACGCCGGTGAAATGAAGAAGGCCATGTTCTCGGTGCAGAACTTCCTGCTGCCGGCTGCCGACGTGCTGCCAATGCACTGCGCGGCCAACATGGGCGAAGAGGGCGACGTAACCCTGTTCTTCGGCCTGTCGGGCACCGGCAAGACTACCCTGTCGGCTGACGAAAGCCGTTACCTGATCGGCGACGACGAGCACGGCTGGGGCGAAGGCGTTGTCTTCAACATCGAAGGCGGCTGCTACGCCAAGTGCATCGACCTGTCCGAGAAGAACGAGCCGGTCATCTGGAAAGCCATCCAGCACGGCGCCGTCCTGGAGAACGTGGTCCTGGACCCGGTCACCAAGAAGGCCGACTACGCCGATGACAGCCTGACCCAGAACAGCCGCGCCGCCTACCCGCGCGAGCTGATCGAGAAGCGCGCGCCGAAGAACCTCGGTGGCGAGCCGAACGCCGTTATCTTCCTGACCTGCGACCTGACCGGCGTGCTGCCGCCAGTGTCCATCCTCAGCGAAGAGCAGGCTGCCTACCACTTCCTGTCGGGCTACACCGCGCTGGTGGGTTCGACCGAAATGGGCTCGGGCGCCGGCATCAAGTCGACCTTCTCCACCTGCTTCGGCGCGCCGTTCTTCCCGCGCCCGGCTGGTGAGTACGCCGAACTGCTGATCAAGCGTATCCGTGGCTTCAACTCCAAGGTCTACCTGGTCAACACCGGCTGGACCGGCGGTGGCTACGGCGTTGGCAAGCGCTTCAACATCCCGACCACTCGTGGCGTGATCGCGGCCATCCAGAGCGGCGCCCTGATCGGTGCCGAGACCGAGCACCTGGGCACCATCAACCTGGACGTGCCGAAGGCCGTACCGGGCGTTGATACCGTACTGCTGAACCCACGCAACACCTGGGCTGATCAAGCCGCTTACGACGAAGCAGCCAAAGGCCTGGCCAAGCTGTTCATCGAGAACTTCAAGAAGTTCGACGTCAGCGACGCCATCCGCACTGCCGGTCCACAGCTGTAACAGCTGCCCGACCTAAAAAGCCGCCCCCCGGGGCGGCTTTTTTCATGCCTGTACTCCGCCCCGTAGCAGCTGCCAAAGGCTGCGTCCTACAACCGCGAAGCCGCATCCAAGTCCATCAACCCCTGCCCATACGCCTCACTGTTGGCATAGATCCCGCGCTTGTTGGCCGTGCTCAACAACAAGTCCCTTAACTGCTGTGGGCTCTTGTCCGGATAACGGCTCTGCAGCCCCGCCAACGCACCGGCCACTAACGCCACCGCCGGCGAGGTGCCCGCCGTCTCGACGAACCTGCCGTCCTTGCCCGTGGTCAGCAACCCTGCGCCGGCATCGCCGCCCGGCACGGCAATGCACCAGGCCCGCGCCACCCCGCAGTAATTGGACTTGGCATTGATGGCCGTGCCGTCGGCCTTCAACGCCACCACGGCCAGCCAGCCTTTCTCCAGCTCCGGCATGGCCAGCGGCAGCCCTGGCTCGGCCAACGGTTCGCGCTTGAGCTCATTGCCCGCGGGGAACACGAACACCGCGCCCTTGGCCACCAGCTCGCGGGCGCCAAGCAGCGACGCTTCCATGATCTGCTTGTAGCGCGCCTCGGTAATCTCCGAAGCCGGCACCGCGTTCGCCCAGGAGTTGCTGAGGATGCGTGCGCCCTTGTCGAAGGCGAAGCGCCAGGACTTGGCGATTTCCTCGTCAAAATAGAACGGCTCGTTGTCATCGCCGAAGCGCAGGGGCACCAGTTTGGCCCGGTAGGCAATGCCGTGCATGCCCTGGGCGTCCTTGTTGGCCGCCAGCACGCCGGCCATCTGCGTGCCATGGCCGACCCGGTCGATGGTGCCGCTTTGCTTGGCCACGTAGTCGTAGCCCGGGTCGGCAATGCGCCCGGTGAACGAGGGCAGGTCCAGGTTCAGGCCCGAGTCGATCAGGCCGACGATCACCCCCTCGCCAGTGCCGCCGCGGGCATACAGGGCTGACGCCTTGACCACTGCCAGCGCCGGCTGGGCGGCGTATTCCGGGGTTTCGAACGCCTTGCGCTCAACGGCAGCGGCGGTGGCGGCGAAGCCCAGCAACAGGGCGGGAAACAGTAAGGTGAAGCGAGGGCGAGGAAGACGGTGTGCGTCCTGCATGGGAAGCTCCAGGGATAGAAAATCAAGGCACCCACTATCGGCATTTCACCCCGTCGTTGCATGGCGGTACTGTTTCCGGGTGTTTGATGAATTCAGCCGCTGAATAAGCCTCATCACACGAATAAAGTTCAAAACCAGGCCGTGCTGTTCTATGGTTTGGGGATTGCCCAGCTACCTTCATCAGAGGATCTGCCATGAGCCAAAGCACCTACGACATCCAGCGCGCCGCCGTTATTGGGGCCGGAACCATGGGCCGGGGCATTGTGATGTGCCTGGCCGCCGCCGGCATCCAGGTGAAATGGATGGACAGCAACCCGCAGATGCTCAACCAGGCGCTGGAGATTGTGGGACACACCTGGGCACACAATGTCGAGCAGGGGCGCATCGACGCCGCCGAGTCGGCGCGGCGCCTGGCGCGCATCGCCAAGGTTGCCGACTACCCGGCCATCTTCGACGTCGACCTGGTGATCGAGGCGGTGTACGAGAACCTCGAGCTCAAGCAGCAGATCTTCCGCGAGCTGGACCGCGTACTGAAGCCCGGCGCCATCCTGGCCAGCAACACCTCGGCGCTGGACATCGACGCCATTGCCTCGGCCACCAGCCGCCCCGAGCAGGTGCTGGGCCTGCACTTCTTCAGCCCGGCGCACATCATGAAACTGCTGGAGGTGGTGCGCGGCGCCAGGACCTCGCCCGAGGTGCTGCAGGCGGGCCTGGCCCTGGGCGACCGCATGGGCAAGGTCAGCGTGGTCTCGGGCAACTGCCACGGCTTCATCGGCAACCGCATGTTGCACCCTTACGCCAAGGAAGCGCGGATGATGCTACTCGAAGGTTCGCTACCGTTCGAAGTGGACTCGGCGCTGCAGGGCTTCGGCTTCGCCATGGGGCCGTTCCGCATGTACGACGTGGTCGGCATCGACCTGGAATGGCGCGCGCGGCAGCTGTCTGGCCAGGGCATGAACGAGCCCGAGGTGCAGATCGACAACCGCCTGTGTGAAATGGGCCGTTTCGGCCAGAAAAGCGGCGATGGCTACTACCACTACGAACAGGACAGCCGCCAGGCCGAGCACGACGACGAGGTCGACGCCCTGGTGATCGGCGTCAGCCACGGCATGGGTTACGACCGCCGGGCCATCGGCGCCGAGGAAATCGTCGACCGCTGCGTGCTGGCGCTGGTCAACGAAGGCGCGAAGATTCTGCAGGAAGGCATCGCCCAGTCCGCCCACGACATCGACCTGGTGTACCTCAACGGCTACGGCTTCCCCAAGGAAGGCGGCGGCCCCATGGCCTGGGCCGACAAGCAGGGCCTGGCCGAGATCGAACGGCGTTTGCTGGAGTTCAAGGGGCGTTTCGGCGAGCATTGGCAACCGGCTGAACTGATCAGCCGGCTGGCCCGCGAGGGCGGCACTTTTGCACAGGCGACCCACGGATGAATGAAGCAATGCCCCAGCGCGAGGATTACCGGCACTTCCAGCCGATCACCACGCGCTGGCACGACAACGACGTGTATGGGCACGTCAACAACGTCACCTACTACAGCTTTTTCGACACGGCGGTGAACACCTACCTGATCGAACAGGGCGGCCTGGATATTCACGACGGCGGGGTGGTGGGCTTTGTGGTGAGCTCGTCCTGCGACTACTTCGCGTCCATCGCCTTCCCTGAGCGCATCGAGATCGGCCTGCGCGTGGGCAAGCTGGGCAACAGTTCGGTGCAGTACGAGTTGGCGGTGTTCAAGGCGGGCGAGGCGGACGCCTGCGCGGCGGGGCGTTTCGTGCATGTGTTCGTGGACCGCGCCAGCAACCAGCCGGTGGCGATCCCGCCGGCGCTGCGCGACGCCCTGCAACGCCTGGCTTGACTCAATAACGCGTCGCCTGCATCGCGACTAAAGTCGGCTCCTACGCTGATCGTGGTAGGAGCAGACTTCAGTCGCGATTCAGGCAACGCCGTTTTAGCGGCGGTGCCAGTGGCGACGGTCGTGGTGGTCCCAGCGACGGTCGTGGCCACGGTAGTGACGACGGTCGTCGTAGTCGCGGCCGCGGCTGTGGGCCTCGCGGTTGCTTTCATTGCCCATGTAGTTGCCCAGCGCGCCACCGGCGCCACCGCCGGCTGCCGCGCCGATCAGGCCGCCGGTGCTGCCGCCCATGCTGTGGCCCAGCACGTTGCCGCCTGCGGCACCCAGGCCACCGCCAATGGCGGCTTGGCCACGGCTGTGCTTGTTGGCGCCCACGGCCGCGCCACCGGCGCCACCCAGGCCGGCGCCGATCGCAGCGCCGGTGCTGCCACCCAGTTGCTGGCCGACGGCTGCGCCCAGCACCCCACCCAATGCGCCACCAATACCTGCTTCTGCAGTGCCGCCGGCGGAGGCGAAGCCGCTGACCAGGCTCAGGGACAACAAGAGAATCGAGGTGTACTTCATAGACAAAGTCTCAGTGGAATGACGGCGCGATCCTGAGGCTCTGTAAGCAAGCTGACAACATGAAACCGACGAATAACACGACTTGTACACAATTTAACAAGTCATTGTTTTCATGATGAAACTTTATGAATTTCGGTCGGTCATATGTACTTCGGGGAGGCCTTTTCAGCAGTGAAAAGGCCTTTTTTGTTGGTTTTGCTACATGACTTTCCTGAAGCATACCGCAGTGTTCAAGCCTTAGAAACGCTGTACACCCGCGGGCCGCTTTTCTGCGGAAGATGAATCAGGTTCAAGTTGTGCCGGCGCGCCCACTGCACCGCCAGGCCAGTGGGTGAAGACAGGCTGACCAGGGTCTGGATGCCCGCCCGCAGCACCTTCTGGATCAGTTCCAGGCTACAGCGGCTGGTGACAACCGCCAGGCCGCCGCTGGTGGCCACCTGTTGGCGGATCAAGGCGCCGATCAGCTTGTCCAGCGCGTTGTGACGGCCGATGTCCTCGCGGCCCATCAGCAGCTCGCCCTCGGCATTCATGAACAGCGCCGCGTGTACGGCGCCGCAGTGCTGGCCCAGGGGCTGGAACGCGCTGATGCGCTGGCGCAGGCCGTCCAGCCACTGCGCCGGGGGCAGGGCGCCGCCGGCCAGTACCTTGAGTTCAGGCAGCGCCTGTTCCACCGCCTCCACGCCGCACAGGCCGCAGCCACTGGTGCCGGCCAGTTGGCGGCGCTGGTCCTTGAGGTTCCAGAACGCCCGGCTGGAAATTTCCACCTCGGCCTGCTGCGCCGAGCCGCAACCACTGAGCTTGAGGTCGTAGATGTCGTCCGCGGAGCTGATGATGCCGCTGCCGATGCTGAAACCGACGATGAAGTCTTCGAGGTCCGTGGGGCTGACCAGCATCACCGCCTGGCTGATGCCGTTGTAGGCGATGGCCAGGGCGACCTCTTCGGCCAGCGCGGTGTCGGCGCTTTCGTGCAGGTCGAGGCTCTGGTAGCTGTAGGTCAGGCTGGCCGGTTGCAGGGTGTCCATGGAGGCGTACCGCTTGAGTGTGTGGGGAAAGCCTAGGCTTGGGCGGCTTTTGCGTCTAATTGTTAAGGGCAATCCGGTGATCGATGAGGTCGATGGTGGTGCGTTTGACGCGGCCTTGAGGCCGCTGCTACAGGGGGAGGCGGCGTTACCGAACCCGTAGCAGCTGCCGAAGGCTGCGTCCGGGGTGATTACAACCCCGGCAACAATTCGCGGTAATCGTCCACTGCGGCGAATTCTTCGGTGTCCTTGTGGCCCTTGCGGCTGTCCGGCTCGCGCACCGCCAACAGGTGGCCGACGCCAAAGGCGCGGGCGCTGCGCAGGATGGGCAGGGTGTCGTCGATGAACAGGCTGCGCGCCGGGTCGAAGCCGATATCGTCCTGCAGCGCGCTCCAGAAGTTCTGGCTCTCCTTGGGGAAGCCGTAGTCATGGGAGCTGATCAGCCGCTCGAAATACGGCGCCAGCGCCACGCGCTCAAGCTTCACCGACAGCGAGTCGCGGTGGGCATTGGTGATCAGGATGACGCGCTTGCCGGCCTGGCGCACGGCGGCCAGGAACGTATCGGCATAAGGGCGCATGGCGATCAGGTGCGCGGTTTCCAGCTTCAGCTCGCGCACCGGCAGGCGCAACTCGTTGCTCCAGAAATCCAGGCAGTACCAGTTCAGGGTGCCGGCGTTGCGCTCGAACAGCGGGCGCATTTCCAGTTCCGCCATGGCGCGGCTCACGCCGTGGGTCTCGGCGTAGCGTTGGGGCAAATGTTCCAGCCAGAAGTGATTATCGTAATGCAGGTCCAGCAAGGTGCCGTCCATGTCCAGGAGGACGGTGTCGATATCGCGCCAGGTTATGGAATGCATACGAAAGATTCTCAAACAGTGGGTGGACAAGAATGGCATGTGCCGCGCCAAGCCACGGTATAGTAACCCGTTCACGCCAAGGAGCCGCCCCATGCGCCAGAAACCCACCGTACTCGCCCGCGAAATAGTCGCCAGTAGCCGTTTGTTCCGGGTCGAGGAGGTGCAGCTGCGGTTCGCCAACGGCGTGGAGCGCACCTATGAGCGCCTGGTGGGGCGCGGCAACGGTTACGGCGCGGTGATGATCGTGGCCATGGTCGACGCCGAGCACGCGGTGCTGGTCGAGGAGTACTGCGGTGGCACCGACGCCTACGAGCTGTCGCTGCCCAAGGGCCTGATCGAGCCGGGCGAGGACGTGCTGGCCGCAGCCAACCGCGAGCTCAAGGAAGAAGCCGGCTTTGGCGCGCACCAGCTGGAGCACCTCACCGAGCTGTCGCTGTCGCCCGGCTACATGAGCCAGAAAATCCAGGTGGTGCTGGCCACCGACCTGTATGAAGAACGCCTGGAGGGCGACGAGCCCGAGCCCATGCGCGTCGACCAGGTCAACCTGCGCGAGCTGTCCACCCTGGCCACCCACCCGCAATTTTCCGAGGGCCGCGCGCTGGCCGCGCTGTACCTGGCCCGTGACCTGCTGATCCAGCGTGGAGCCTTTACCCTATGACCTATCCTCATCCGCTGTTGCCGGGCGTCATCGCGCTGGCCCACCAGGCTGGCGAAGCGATCCTGCCGTTCTGGCGCGCCGATGTGGCGGTGACTGCCAAGGCTGACGAATCGCCGGTGACCGCGGCGGACCTTGCCGCCCACCATGTGATCGTCGCCGGGCTGACCGCGCTGGATGGCTCGATTCCGATCCTGTCGGAAGAAGACTGTGGCATCTCCTTGGCCGAGCGCCAGGGCTGGACGCGCTGGTGGCTGGTGGACCCGCTGGACGGCACCAAGGAATTCATCGCCGGCAGCGAGGAATTCACCGTCAACATCGCCCTTATCGAGCAAGGCCGGGTGGTGTTCGGCGTGGTGTCCACGCCCACCAATGGCAGTTGCTACTACGGCGGCGCCGGCCTGGGCGCCTGGCGTGCGCGTGCGGGCGAAGCGCCCGAGGCGATCCAGGTGCGCACCCAGCCACCGGCGGGTGAAGCCTTTACCGTGGTGGCCAGCCGGCGCCATTCCAGCCCTGATCAAGAGCGCCTGCTGACGGGCCTGGCGGCAAGCTTGGGCGAGCTGGCGCTGGCCAATGTCGGCAGTTCGTTGAAGTTCTGCCTGCTGGCCGAAGGCGCCGCCGACTGCTACCCGCGCCTGGCGCCGACGTCGCAGTGGGACACTGCCGCCGCCCAGGGCGTGCTGGAAGGCGCGGGTGGCGAGGTGCTGGATGTGGAGGGGCAGCCGTTCACTTACCCTGCGCGCGAGTCGCTGCTCAATACCTTCTTCCTGGCGTTGCCGGCTGCGGCGCCGTGGCGTGAGACGCTGTTGCGGCTCTGCAGAGTCGCGTAGCGGCTACGCCTCTGTGGGAGCTGGCTTGCCAGCGAGCTGTTGAAGACCGAAAAGCTCGCTGGCAAGCCAGCTCCCACAAAAGCAATTGCTGCTACGGGACCGTGTCACCGGTGCAGCACGTACTGCCCGGTGAACTGCACCGCGGGTTGATTGCTGCCCTGGTTCACCACGAATGTGCGCAGCTCCAGCCGGGCACGGCCATGGCGATTCCAGGTGGCCACGAAGCGTTTCCAGGCTTTTTCGTCTGGCGCCTCGCACACCGCCTCGGCATCACCGGTCACCGGTAGCGGGTAGCTGATCTGGCCTTCCTGGATCACGATATGCCCGCCCTCAATGCCCGCCTCGCGCAAGCGCAGGTGCAGCCAGCCCCAGCCTGCCAGCACGGCGCCACAGTAGAGGCTGCCGCCGAACATGGTGCTCTTGTGGTTGACGTTGGGGGCCAGCGGCAGGTGCAGGCGCAAGGTCGAGCCTTGCCAGCTGCGGACCTCCATGCCCATTTCCCGGGTCAAGGGAATATCGCCGTGCAGCACGGCTTGTAGTTCGGTGCAGTCCTGGTTCATGTTCATGCCTCGCCCTCATCGCCAGCGGCGAAGTTCAAGCCGTGCTTGCGCAGTTTGTCGTGCAGGGTCTTGCGCGGTACCCCAAGGGCTTCGGCCAGGCTGCGCAGCGAGCCGTGGGGCCTGGCCATTTCCGCGGCAATCAGCGCGCGTTCGAAGTTTTCCACCTGCTCGCTGAGGTTGCCGGTCATCGGCGCTTGCTGGGCGGCTGGCGCGGGCGCGCTGTTGTCCAGCTCAAGGTCCAGCCCCAGGGCGAAGCGCTCGGCGGCGTTCTGCAGTTCGCGCACGTTGCCCGGCCAGCTGTGGCGCAGCAACAACGCGCGTTCGCCAGGCAACAGCTGGTTGGGCAGCAGGCCGTGGCGCTCGCTGGCGGCCGTGGCGAAGTGCTCGAACAGCACCAGCGCATCTTCGCCGCGCTCGCGCAGCGCTGGAATGCGCAGCGACGCAACGTTCAGGCGGTAGTAGAGGTCGGCGCGGAAGCGTCCCTGGTCGGCGGCCTGGCGCAGGTCTTCCTTGGTGGCGGCGATGATGCGGATGTCCAGCGGGATCAGCTGGTTGCCGCCCAGGCGTTCCACCACGCGCTCCTGCAGCAGGCGCAGCAGCTTGACCTGCACGTCCAGGCTCATGCTCTCGATTTCGTCGAGGAACAGCGTGCCGCCGTTGGCGAATTCGAACTTGCCGATACGGCGTTTCTGCGCGCCGGTGAAGGCGCCGGGCTCGTGGCCGAACAGCTCGCTTTCCACCACCGATTCGGCCAGCGCCCCGGCGTTGATGGCCACGAACGGGCCGTTGCGGCGGCTGGACAGGTCGTGCAACGCACGCGCCACCACCTCCTTGCCCGCGCCTGTCTCGCCCAGAATCAGCACGTCGGCCTTGGTCGGCGCCAGTGCGCCGATCTGTTCGCGCAGGCGCAGCATGGACGGGGATTGCCCCAGCAGCCGCGCGCTCAAGGCGTGGCGGTCGCTGAGGGCCAGGCGCAGGCTGCGGTTGTCCAACACCAGGCGGCGCAGGGCCAGGGCGCGGCGCACGCTGTCCAGCAGGGCGTCGCTGGCGAAGGGTTTTTCCAGAAAGTCGTAGGCGCCGGCGCGCATGGCCTGCACGGCCAGCGGCACATCGCCGTGGCCGGTGATCAGCAGCACCGGCAGCTCGGCATCCTGGGCATGCAGCTGCTGCAACAACTCCAGGCCGTCGAGGCCCGGCATGCGGATATCGCTGACGATCACCCCCGGCCAGTCACGCTCGATGCGTTCGGCCAGGCCATTGGCGTCGGCCAGGGGCAGGATCTTCAGGCCGGCCAGGTCCAGGGTCTGGCTCAGGGCCTGGCGCAGGTGCGGATCATCGTCCACCAGCACCACCTGGGTCTGGCTGTCGATGGCAGGGGCCGTGCTCATGCGGAAGGGTCCTCGGGTGGTTGCAGGTTGACGCCGGGTGGTGCGCTGCGCAGGCGCAAGGTCAGCAGTGCGCCGCCCTGGGGGTGGTTGGCCAGCAGCAGCTCGCCGCCCAGCGCCCGCATCAGGGTATCGCAGATGGCCAGCCCCAGGCCAAGGCCCTGGGTGCGGGTCTTGGTGGTGAAGAAGGGTTCGCGGGCGCGGGCCATGGACTCACGGGTAAAGCCGGGGCCGTTGTCGCGAATCAGCAGTTCCACGCCGTCGGCGGTCTGCTCGGCGCTGATCCACAGGCAGCGGGGCGTGGCTTTTTCGGTCAGGGCATCGAGGGCGTTGGCCAGCAGGTTGCTCAGCACCTGGCGCAGCCGTGTTTCACCGGCCTGCACCCACAATGGCGCATCGGGCAGGTCGCGGAACAGCTCCACCGCCATGGCTCGTCGACGCTTGGCCAACAGCGCCAGGGCATCATCCAGGGCGGGCTGCAGGGCCACGCTTTCCAAGGCATGGCGGTCGCGGCGGGCGAAGGCGCGCAGGTGGGCGATGATCGAGGCCATGCGCCCGGTCAGCTCGCCAATCAACTTGAGGTTGCCGCGGGCGTCTTCGGTGCGCTGGTGGTCCAGCAGCACTTCGGCGTTCTCGGCGTAGCTGCGGATCGCTGCCAGCGGCTGGTTGAGTTCGTGGCTGATGCTGGCCGACATGGTGCCCAGCACCGACAGCTTGCCGGCCTGCACCACTTCGTCCTGCACGCGCACCAACTCCTGCTGGGCCTGTTCGCGTTCCAGCACTTCCTGGCGCAGGCGGCTGTTGAGCGCCTCGAGGTCGCGGGTCCGTTCGCTCACCCGAACCTCCAGCTCACCCCGGGCCTTGGCCTCGAAGGCGATGCGGTCGAGGTAATTGCGCCGGCGCTGCATCATCAGCCCCAGCAACAGCATCAACACCAGCAAGGCTGCGCCGCCGATGGCCAGCACTGTGCGCACCGGGCGGTCGACCAGCGCCCGCGGGGCGAGGATGCTGGCGTTCCAACCTGTCTCGGCGATGGGGTGGGTCTGCATCAGCCAGGCCTTGTCGCCCAGGCTCAGGGGCTGCGGCTCCTGGGTGGGGTAGGGCTGGATGGAGGCGATGGCCTGGTGTTCCTCGTCCGTCAGCGGCCGGGTGGCGCGGAAACGCCATTCGGGGTTGGAGGTCAGGATCACCACGCCGTGCTGGTCCGTCAGCATCAGCTGTTCGGGGGTGTTGCCCCACAGGTTTTCGGTGTGGTCCAGGTCGACCTTGACCACCAGCGCGCCGACTACCTTGTCGCCCTCGTGCACGGCGGCGGCGAAGAAGTAGCCGCGCTTGCCCGAGGTGGTGCCCATGCCGAAGAAACGGCCCAGGCGCCCGGCGATGGCGTCGCTGTAGTAAGGCCTGAAGGCAAAGTTGCGGCCCACGAAGCTGTCTTTTTTCTCCCAGTTGGACGCTGCCAGGGTGTTGCCGCTGGGGTCCAGCAGGTACATCACCTCGGCGCCGGTCTGTTCGCTGATGTCCTTGAGCAGCCGGTTGGCGTGTTCCACCACCTGCGGGTTGCCCGGCTCGGCCAGCGTAGCGCGCAGCGACGGCAGGTCGCCGAGGATCTGCGGCAAGGTTTCGTAACGGTGCAGGGTGCCCAGCAGGTTGGCCACGTACAGGTCCAGGGTCTGCCGGTTCTGGCTTGCCAGTTCGCTGCGGTAATAGCGTTCGGCAAGGTGCTGCAACGGCCATAGCAGCGGGGCCAGGCACAGGGCCAGCAAGGCGAGGCTGCGCCAACGGGGGCGGCGGGGAAGCGAGGGAGTCATGTCAGGAACAAATGCGCCGGAGGGTGTCCGGCGCATTATGCGTCATGCCAGGGGAGCCAGGCACTCAATCAGCGCTTCGCGCCAGTTGGGCAGGTGCAGGTTCCACTGTTGTTCCAGGCGGCTGCAGTCCAGGCGCGAGTTCAACGGGCGCACCGCAGGGGTGGGGTAGGCGCTGGACGGAATGGGCTCCAGCGTCGCGCACGGCTTGTCCTGCGCCAGCAGGTGTTTGCCGATTTCCTGGGCGAAACCGAACCACGAGGTTTCGCCCTTGGCGGTCAGGTGGTAGGTGCCCCACGGGCCGGCCTGGCCGTTGAGCCAGTGCTCGATGAGGGTCTGGGTGGTGCCAGCGATGGTGCCCGCCCAGGTGGGCGCGCCGATCTGGTCCGCCACCACGCGCAGCTCCGGCTTCTCTTGCAGCAGGCGCTGCATGGTCAGCAGGAAGTTGCGCCCGTGCAACGAATACACCCAGCTGGTACGCAGGATCAGGTGCTTGCCGCCCACGAACCGAATGGCCTTCTCGCCCTCCAGCTTGCTGCGCCCGTAGACGCCCAGCGGGTTGGTCTCGTCGTCCTCGGTGTAGGCACCCTCCTTGCGACCATCGAACACGTAGTCGGTGGAGTAGTGGATCAACGGGATGTCCAGCGCGGCGGCCTCTTCGGCGAAGATGCCGGGCGCGGTGGCGTTGATGGCGAAAGCCAGATCCTCTTCCGTTTCCGCCTGGTCCACCGCCGTATGCGCGGCGGCGTTGATGATCAGGGTGGGGCGCAGCGTACGCACCACTTCGCGGATGGCTTCGGGCTGGGCCAGGTCCAGCTTGTCGCGGCCCAGCACGTGCAGCTCGCCCAGGTGGCCCAGGCGTTGTTGCAATTCACGCGACACCTGGCCGAACTGGCCACTGATGAGGATCTTCTGGCTCATGGGAACAGGTCAGCCTCTTGCAGGGATTTGCCTTGCTGGTCCTTGGCCGACAACTGCGGGACGATGCCGTCCAGTTCCCAGTCGATGGCCAGCGTCTCGTCGTCCCAGCGGATGCAGCGCTCGGCGGAAGGGGTGTAGTAGTCGGTGGTCTTGTAGAGGAACTCGGCGTAGTCGCTGAGCACCACGAACCCGTGGGCGAAGCCCTTGGGTACCCACAGTTGGCGGTTGTTCTGCGCGCTCAGGCGCACGGCCACCCATTTGCCGAAGGTGGGCGAGCTGCGGCGGATATCCACGGCAAGGTCCAGCACCTCGCCGGCGGTGACCCGCACCAGTTTGCCCTGGGCGTTTTCGATCTGGTAATGCAGGCCGCGCAACACGCCCTTCTGCGAGCGTGAGTGGTTGTCCTGCACGAAGGCTTCGGTAATGCCGGTGGCCTGTTCGAAAGCCTTGGCGTTGAAGCTCTCGTAGAAAAAGCCGCGCTCGTCACCAAATACCTTGGGCTCGATGATCAAGACCTCGGGTATTTCGCTGGCGATCACATTCATCTGGTTTCCCCTGTAATGCTGTACAGATATTGGCCGTAGCCGGTTTTACCGAAGTATTTGGCGCGCACCAGCAGTTGCTCACGGTCGATCCAGCCGTTCTGGTAGGCGATTTCTTCCAGGCAGGCCACTTTCAGGCCCTGGCGGTGTTCGATGGTCTGCACGTACTGGGAGGCTTCCAGCAGGCTGTCGTGGGTGCCGGTGTCCAGCCAGGCGAAGCCGCGGCCGAAACGCTCCACGCGCAGGTCGCCGCGCTGCAGGTAGGCGTTGTTGACGTCGGTGATCTCCAGTTCGCCGCGTGGGGACGGTTTCACGTCCTTGGCGATCTGCACCACGTCATTGTCGTAGAAGTACAGGCCGGTCACGGCATAGCTGGATTTGGGCTGCGCCGGTTTTTCCTCGATGGACAGCGCCTTGCCGTCTTCGTCGAAGTCGATCACGCCAAAGCGTTCCGGGTCTTTCACCCAGTAGCCGAACACCGTGGCGCCCTTGGGCTGGCTGGCAGCACGTTTCAGCTGCTCGCCGAAGTGCTGGCCGTGGAAGATGTTGTCGCCCAGGATCAGGCACACCGAGTCGTCGCCGATGAACTCCTCGCCAATCAGGAACGCCTGGGCCAGGCCGTCCGGGGAAGGCTGCTCGGCGTAGCTGATGCTGATGCCGAACTGGCTGCCGTCACCCAGCAGCTGGCGGTATTGCGGCAGGTCGGTGGGCGTGGAGATCAGCAGGATCTCGCGGATGCCGGCCAGCATCAGCACCGAGATCGGGTAGTAGATCATCGGCTTGTCGTAGATGGGCAGCAGTTGCTTGGAAACCCCCAGGGTGATGGGGTGCAGGCGTGTGCCGGAGCCACCGGCCAGTACGATACCCTTGCTCATGCGATCAGATCCTTTGGTTCAGTGGAGCCCAGGCGTTCGCCCTGGTAACTGCCGTCTTGCACGCGACGGCACCATTCCTGGTTGTCCAGGTACCACTGCACGGTCTTGCGCAGGCCGGTCTGGAAGGTTTCATCGGGCACCCAGCCCAGTTCGCGCTCGATCTTGCTGGCGTCGATGGCGTAGCGCAGGTCGTGGCCCGGGCGGTCCTTGACGAAGGTGATCAGCTCGGCGTACTGGCTGATGCCGGCCGGGTGGTTGGGTGCCAGTTCGTCCAGCAGCGCGCAGATGCTGCGCACCACGTCGATGTTCTGCTGCTCGTTGTGGCCGCCGATGTTGTAGGTCTCGCCGACCTTGCCTTCGGTTACTACTTTGAACAGGGCGCGGGCGTGGTCTTCCACGTACAGCCAGTCGCGCACCTGCTTGCCATCGCCGTACACCGGCAGCGGCTTGCCTTTCAGGGCATTGAGGATGACCAGCGGGATGAGCTTTTCCGGGAAGTGGAACGGCCCGTAGTTGTTCGAGCAGTTGGTGACCAGCACCGGCAACCCGTAGGTGCGCTGCCAGGCCCGGACCAGGTGGTCGGAGGCCGCCTTGCTGGCCGAGTAGGGCGAGCTGGGCGCGTACGGGGTGGTTTCGGTGAACAGGTCGTCGACGCCGTGCAGGTCGCCGTACACCTCGTCGGTGGATATGTGGTGGAAGCGGAAGGCTTCCTTCTCGGCGGCCGGCAGCTTGGACCAGTAGGCGCGGGTGGCCTCCAGCAGGCTGTAGGTGCCGACGATGTTAGTCTGGATGAAGTCCGACGGGCCGTCGATGGAACGGTCGACATGGGACTCGGCTGCCAGGTGCATGATTGCATGGGGCTCGAAGCGCGCCAGCACGGCGCTGACGGCAGCCTGGTCGGCGATGTCGGCCTGGACGAATTCGTAACGACTGTTGCTGGCAATGCTGGTCAGCGATTCCAGGTTGCCGGCGTACGTCAGCTTGTCGAGGTTGAGCACTTCGTGCCCAGTGTTTTCAATCAGATGGCGAACGAGGGCCGAGCCAATGAAACCGGCGCCTCCGGTAATGAGAATTCGCATGTCGATCTGCCTTCTTCCATAAACTGACATTGAGCGGTTGCAGCATAGCTTGTGGGCTGAGGTTGCCCGGTGCAAGCGTGATTCATCGACAAATAGTCACAAATGCCCATGAACCGCCAAATTTTCCAAGGCGCTTGCTTAACGCGAGGCGCAATGGCGTTATAAACGGTTACAACTACAAGAGGTCGCCCTGATGTCGCTCGCCACGTTGCTCCACCGGTCCAGCCAGCCCAGCCCCGTTGTCAGCGCCGCACAGGCGCTGGGGCTGTTGCAGGCCTACTACGGCCTGCACGGTGCATTGACGCCATTAGGCAGCCAGCAGGACCTTAATTTCCTGGTCGATACCGGGAATGGACGCTTCGTGCTGAAGATCTGTCACGGCGATTACGCAACCAGCGAGCTGCAGGCCCAGCATGCCGCCCTGGCCCACCTGGCGGCCAGGGGCGTGCCCGTGCCGGCGGTGCGCCTGACCCGCGACGGTAGTGACCTGTTCAGCGCCGCGGTCGATGGCCGGTTGCTGCAAGTGCGGCTGCTCGAGTACATCGAGGGCCAGCCATTGACCCGCGTGGGGCATTTTAGTGCCGGTTTGCGGGCGGAAATCGGCCAGTTGTGCGCGCACGTCGACCAGGCCCTGGCCGATTTCGACCACCCCGGGCTGGCTCGCACCCTGCAATGGGACCCGCGCCACGCCCATGCCTTGATCGCCGAACTGCTGCCGTCGCTGGCCGACCTGGACCGTCGCAGCCAGGTGGCCGAAGCGGCGGCCCAGGCCGAGCAGCGGCTGTTGGCGGTGCAGGATGAGCTGCCCAGCCAGGCGGTGCACCTGGACATTACCGACGACAACAGCGTGTGGCACCGCGATGCCCAGCGCCATTGGCGCCTGAGCGGGCTGATCGACTTCGGCGACCTGGTGCGCACCTGGCGCGTGGCCGACCTGAGCGTGACCTGCTCGGCGCTGCTGCACCACGTGGACGGCGACCCCTTCGCGATTTTGCCGGCCATCAAGGCCTACCATGCTCACAACCCGCTGACCCGTGCCGAGTGGCTGGCGCTGTGGCCGATGATCGTCGCCCGCGCGGCCGTGCTGGTGCTCAGCAGCGAACAGCAGTTGAGCGTGGCCCCCGGCAACGCCTACATCGCCGAGAATATCGCCCATGAGTGGCAGATCTTCGACGTCGCCACCTCGGTGCCCTTCGACCTCATGGAGGCGGCCATCCTGCAAGCGGTCGGGCTGGCGCCCACGCTGCCCGACCTGAGTGGCTGCGCCCCGCTGTTGCCCGGCCTGCAGCCCGCAGCGTTCCAGCGTGTGGACCTGGGCGTCCTCAGCGAGCACTTCACCGAGGGTAACTGGCAGCAGCCCGGCGCCGACGAGCGGCTGCTGATGGCCTATCCACAGGCCAGCGCCCTGTACGGCCAGTACCGGCTGTCGCGCACCCGCATCGACAGCGCCGAAGAGCCCGACACCTGCGCGCTGCACGTGGAACTGCACGTGCCGGCCGGCACCGCGGTGCAGGCGCCGTTCGCCGGTTTGCTGCGCCGCGCGGCCGACGCCGGGCTGTGGCTGGTGGGCGCAGGCGTGAGCCTGCACCTGTGGGGCGTGGACAGCGAGTTGGCTGCCGACACGCTGCTCGCCCGCGGCCAGCCCCTGGGCCAGGCCAACGGCATGCTGCTGGTACAGCTGTGCAGCGCCGAGGAACTCAGCCCGCCGTTGTTCGCTCCGCCCTCGCGCGCGCAGGCCTGGCAGGCGCTGTGCCCGTCGCCGCGGCCGTTGCTGGGCTTCGATTGCGACGCGCCACCCCAGGTTGACCCCCAGGCCCTGCTGGCCCGCCGTGACGCCAGCTTTGCCCGCTCGCAGAAGCATTATTACCAGGCGCCGCCGCAGATCGAGCGCGGCTGGCGCAACCACCTGATCGACCTGCAGGGCCGCTCTTACCTGGACATGCTCAACAACGTCGCGGTGCTGGGCCACGGCCACCCGCGCATGGCCCAGGTGGCCGCGCGCCAGTGGTCGCTGCTCAACACCAACTCGCGCTTCCACTACGCCGCCATCGCCGAGTTCTCCGAACGGCTGCTGGCGCTGGCGCCCGAGGGCTTCGACCGGGTGTTCCTGGTGAACAGTGGCACCGAGGCCAACGACCTGGCCATCCGCCTGGCCTGGGCCGCCAGCGGTGGGCGCGACATGCTCAGCGTGCTGGAGGCCTACCACGGCTGGTCGGTGGCCACGGATGCCATTTCCACCTCCATTGCCGACAACCCCCAGGCGTTGAACACGCGCCCCGATTGGGTGCACCCGGTTACCGCACCCAATACCTATCGTGGTGCGTTCCGCGGCGCAGGCAGTGCGGCGAGCTACGTGGCCAATGTCGATGCAACCCTCGCCAGGCTGGCCGCCGAGCACCGCCAGGTGGCCGGGTTCATCTGCGAGCCGGTGTACGGCAACGCCGGGGGCATCGCGCTGCCGCCGGGCTACCTGCAACAGGTCTACGCCAAGGTACGCGCCTTGGGCGGCGTGTGCATCGCCGACGAAGTACAGGTGGGCTACGGGCGCCTGGGCGAGCATTTCTGGGGCTTCGAAGAGCAGGGCGTGGTGCCCGACATCATCACCATGGCCAAGGGCATGGGCAACGGCCACCCCTTGGGCGCGGTAATCACCCGCCGGGAAATCGCCGAGGCGCTGGAGGCCGAGGGTTACTTCTTCTCCTCCGCAGGCGGCAGCCCGGTCAGTTGCCAGGTCGGCATGGCGGTGCTGGATGTGATGGCCGAGGAAGGCCTGTGGGACAACGCCCGCGTGGTGGGTGGCCACTTCAAGGCGCGCCTGGAAGGCTTGATCGAACGCCATCCACTGGTGGGCGCGGTGCATGGTTCGGGCTTCTATCTGGGAGTGGAGCTGGTGCGCAACCGCGAGACCCTGGAGCCGGCCACCGAAGAAACCGCGCAGCTTTGCGAACGCCTGCGCGAACTGGGAATTTTCATGCAGCCTACCGGTGACTACCTGAACATCCTCAAGATCAAGCCACCGATGGTCACCACCCGCCAGAGCGTGGATTTCTTCGTGGATTGCGTGGACAAAGTATTGTCTGAGGACCTTTGATCCGGATTAATATCGATTATTTGTCGGTTAGGAATCGCAAGCTTCCAACAATCCTGAATTTACTTTATCTTTATTCAGATATTTATCGATTTGCTGAACGCCCCCGAAGGGGCCCAGGAGTCTGACCCGCCATGACCACGCTAACCACTACCCCACGCGCTGACGGCTTCCACATGCCTGCCGAATGGGCTCCGCAAACCCAGGTGTGGATGGTCTGGCCCGAGCGCCCGGACAACTGGCGCCTGGGCGGCAAGCCGGTGCAGGCTGCCCACGTGGCCCTGGCCAAGGCCATCGCCCGTTTCGAGCCGGTGACCGTCGCCGTCTCCGCCGGCCAGTACGACAACGCTCGTGCACGCCTGGACGCGCCGAACATCCGCGTGGTGGAAATCAGCAACGACGACGCCTGGGTGCGCGACACCGGCCCGACCTTCGTCATCAACGACCAGGGCGAAGTGCGCGGCGTGGACTGGGGCTTCAATGCCTGGGGCGGCTTCGACGGCGGGCTGTACTCGCCGTGGAACCGTGACGAGCAGCTGGCCAGCAAGGTGCTGGAGATCGAACGCTGCAACCGCTACCACACCGAAGGCTTCGTGCTCGAAGGCGGCTCCATCCATGTGGACGGCGAAGGCACCCTGGTGACCACTGAGGAATGCCTGCTCAACCGCAACCGCAACCCGCACCTCACCCGTGAGGAAATCGAGGGCGTGCTGCGCGACCACCTGGCGGTGGACACCATCGTCTGGCTGCCCGACGGCCTGTACAACGACGAAACCGACGGCCACGTCGACAACTTCTGCTGTTACGTGCGCCCGGGCGAAGTGTTACTGGCCTGGACCGATGATTCCAATGACCCCAACTACAGCCGCTGCCGCGCAGCCATGAGCGTGCTGGAGCACACCAAGGACGCCAAAGGCCGCACCTTTGTGGTGCACAAGATGCCGATCCCCGGCCCTTTGTATGCAACCGAAGACGAATGCGCGGGCGTCGATCCGGTGGCTGGTACCCAGGAACGCAACCCTTCCGTGCGCCTGGCAGGCTCCTACGTCAACTTCCTGATCGTCAACGGCGGCATCATCGCGCCAAGCTTCGACGACCCCAAAGATGACGAAGCCAAGGCCATCTTGCAGCGCATCTTCCCCGATCATGAGGTGATCATGGTGCCGGGTCGCGAACTGCTGCTGGGCGGTGGCAATATTCACTGCCTGACTCAGCAACAGCCGGCGCCGTTTAAAGGCTGATCGAAGAGTCAAATGAAGAACCCGTCATGTGACGGGTTTTTTGTATCTATGCGGAAATGTCCGGCTTGCGTGGCACAGGTTTTGTATCGGATACAACGGCTTAAATGCCGGTACGTGTCAATCGTACTGTCATAAAGCGTGGGTAAGTTTGCCGCTCACGGATCCGGGAAAAAGGTGTCGATATGAACGCAGTCAGTGAGCCGGCTTCGCATCCATCGTCTATCACTGCAGAGTCCCTGCAGCGTGTGGCGCAGTGGTTGAAATGCAACGGCAGTATCAAGATTCAAAAGGCAGACCCCCTTCAGGTGCTCAGCGAGCGCTACCCGGCAGGCCTGCTCAGCCAGGCGGAACTCGAAGCGCTGCTGGGCTCCTTCCACCACTAGTTGCAAAGTCGTCACGACGACGCAGTGCCATGAGGCATGGAGCCTCCCCCTCCTGTTGCAAATCTGGTTATAACCCCCGAACTTCTTGTAAATTGACACTTGCGCTGGCCCCCCGCTAGGATTCCGCCCAACGCCTGTGGCGAACAGCCACCTGTCCAGTATTCGATAAGGCCCGCGTTGCATTCGTGCACGCGGGCCTTTGCGTCTAGCGTCGGGGAAAACTTACTGGGCGGGGCGTCTTAACCAGCAATAAGGAAAACAAGATGTTGAACAAAAGTATCGGTCTGATCGCCCTTGGCCTGATCGGCAGCACCCAGGCCATGGCCAGCGATCAAGACGATGCAAAAGGCTTTGTCGAAGACAGCCACCTGTCGGTGCTGGTGCGCAACGCCTACATTAACCGTGATTACAAGAACCACAACGACGACAAGTCCGAGTGGGGCCAGGCCTTCATTGGCACCTTCACTTCCGGCTTCACCCAGGGCACCGTGGGCGTGGGCGTCGACGCCTTTGGCCTGTACGCCAAGAACCTGGAACAATCCGACAGCCGCAGCGGCGCTGGCGGTATCGACTTCTTCCGCCAGGGCAGCGACGGTTCGCCTGCCAGCGACCTGGCTCGCGCCGGCGCCGCGGTGAAGTTCCGCTTCTCCAACACCGTGCTGAAGTACGGCGACCAGATGCCGTCGCTGCCAGTGCTGAGCTACGACAACAGCCGCCTGCTGCCGGAAAGCTTCACCGGTACCATGATCACTTCGAAAGAGATCAAGGGCCTGGAGCTGAACGTCGGTCACTTCACCGAAGAAGCGCAGAAGAGCGCCGAAGGTCGTGACAGCGGTGAGCTGAAAAGCCTGAACGTCTACGGCGGCAGCTATGCCTTCAACGACAACTTCAAGGCGTCGCTGTACGGCACCACCATCGAAAACGTGATGAAGAAGCAGTACCTGGGCATGACCTACGTGCTGCCGATCCAGAAGGATCAGTCCCTGACCCTGGACTTCAACGGCTACAAGTCCGAGATCGACAAGCAACAGGTCGCGAAGGCTGGCCTGGACGGCGACGCCAACACCATCTGGAGCCTGGCGGCCACCTACGCCGTGGGCCCGCACTCGTTCATGGTCGCGCACCAGAGCAGCACCGGCAGCACTGGCTACAGCTATGGTGGCTACCAGCGTAAAGGCGGCGTCGGCGACGGTGGTACGTCCATCTACCTGACCAACTCCTACTGGTCGGACTTCAACGGTGAAGACGAGCGTTCGTGGCAGCTGGCCTACGGCCTGGACTTCGGCGCCTACGGCGTGCCGGGCCTGACCTACAAGTTCGCCTACGTGCGCGGCGACAACATCACCGCGGGCGACGCCACCGGTGGTACCGAGCGCGAAATCTTCAACCAGCTGCAGTACGTGGTGCAGCAAGGCCCGGCGAAGGACCTGACCCTGCGCGTGCGCAGCTCGATCCTGCGCGTGTCTGACAACGTCAGCGCCTACAACGTCAGCGGTAACGAAGTACGCGTGTTCGTCGACTACCCAATCAACATCTTCTGATTGGCTGGCAACGCATGATCAACAGGCCCCGCTTATAGCGGGGCTTGTTGTTTGTGGGCCTGGCGGCTGTCGCTGTAGGCCAGGAAGGCTTCGGTGTCGTTGCTGCACAGGTAGCGCGCTGCCTGCTTCACCTCGTCCAGCGGCCAGTCCCACCAGGCGCTGGCGAGCAGGCGCTCGCGAATAGGCTCTTCGAAGCGCCAGCGGATGAACTTGCACGGGTTGCCGCCCACCACTGCGTAGGGCGGCACGTCGCGGGTCACCATCGCGCCCGCCGCCACCACCGCACCGTGGCCGATGGTCACGCCGGACAAAATGGTGACCCCGCGGCAGATCCAGCAGTCGCTGCCGATCACCACGTCGCCCTTGGACGGATTGTATTCGCCGGCGCCTTCCAGCCCCGGCAGGAAGGCCGGGAAGGGGAAGCTGCTGACCCAGTCGGTACGGTGCCCGCCGCCCAGCAGCACCGTGACTTCCTCGGCAATGGAAGAGTACGAGCCCACCGTGAAGGTGGTGTCGTTGCCGAACTTGACCACTTCGGGTTCGCCATACGAGCCCACGCCGATGGTGTACCGCGGGTAGCGGCGCTTCAGGCGTTCGTTGCCCTGCAGGATGGGGTCCAGGGCGCGGATGCGCTTGCGCTCTTTGTTAGCCTTGAGCTTCTTGAAAAACTTCATCGCGTACTCGTTCGATCAATTGCACACATCAACGCTTGTTGCGGCTGAACACAAGGCGTTTCAGGCGGCGTAGCGTCACCTTGTTCCACTGCTTGAGCGGAATGGTAAAAATCAACCGCCAGGCTTCACTCTTGTTGGCCACCACCGCGTACTTGAGGGCCTTGTTGATCGACACGGTACGTCCTTGCTCGTAGCCGGGGTGAGCACGGTAGGGGGCCAGCGCCTTCAGGTCCGCCTCCAGCAGCGTGCGGTAGCGGCGTGACAGGTTCTGCGGGTGGCGGCGGTAGCGAGTCACGTGCACCGGCAGTTGGTGCACCTCATAGCCTTGGCTGGCAACGCGCAAAGTAATCTGGAAATCCTGCACCTTGATGTCCGGGTCGTAGAAACCGGCCTTTTTCAGTGCCTCCATGCGGTACAGCGAAACAGGCGCGCCCATCACGATGGCGCCACTGATGATCTCGTTGAGGCTCAGGCGGCGCAGGGGCATGGTGCGCTGGCGCTTGGTGTCGTTGCCCTGGCTGTCCATGTAGATGATCAGCGCCCCCACGCAACCTACTTCAGGATGGGTGTTCAGGTATTCGGCGCGCAAGCGCACCGATTCGGGCAGCATGATGTCGTCAAGATCGGGGGTAGAAACGTATACCCCGCGGGCATGGCTCAGGCCGGTGTTCAGCGCGGCGCTGACACCTTGGTTGGCTTGAGTGTAGAGCTGGAAGTCGTAGGTTTTCTGCAGCTCCTTGAGCATTGCCACGCTGTTGTCGCTGGAGCCATCGTCTACCACGATGACTTCGAAATTTGGGTAGTCTTGCGCGAAAATGCTCTTGAGGGAGGCCTCGAGGAATTTTTCCGCGTTGTAGCAGGGCGCGATTATGGAAACCAGCGGCACGTCAATCTTCTTGCCAGCAAGATCTTGAGCGGTGAATGAAGCGGTCATTTTTTTGCCGTTTTTCCTGAGAACTGTTCCGGGGGCTGTGCACCGTAAGCTCAGGAATGCATGGCCAATTGCTTGTGGGCGAAACCTGAGGCGAAACACATGTCGTTATTGTATCCAAAATGGGCCAGCCGGCGTATGAATCATGCCGGCCGCCGCTTGGCCCATCGCCCATGACCTCTGCACGACCGCGGTGCGCCTGGGGTACTATCGGATCCTCATTCGCACAGGACGTTCCGCGCCATGCTGCATTTGCATCTTCGTTTGGGGGCCACGTCGCTGGCTTTGTTCACCAGCCTGATGGTAGGCGTGGTAATGCCGGCAGGTGCAGGGGAAATGATTGCCCTAAGCGCGGCCCAGCAGGAAATGGTAGACGGTATGGTGAAACTCGACGGCCAAATCGAGTATCAAAATATTGCTTTCGGCTTTGGCGTAATGCCTGGGGTGCCCACGGCCTACCAGGGCAGCGGTACGGATGACGGTGTGCTGATCCCTTTGGGCGGCGACCGCGAGATCACCGTCAACGCCGGTTACGACGCAGCCATGCTGGGCAGCACCCGGGCGGTGATGGACAGCGAATTGTCGGAAGTGGAGCCGGGCGGCGTGCAGCGCTCACCCGTGGTGCTGGACGCGCAGCCCGCCGAACAGGCCCAGTGGAGCGACAGCCAGGCGGTGCGCCGGGTGATCGTCGAATACCGCAGCACCGGCCCGGACGACGGTATCAACTACACCCTGCGGCTGCGCACCGATGCCCAGCACCAGCAGGCCGATGGCCAGGCGTTCGACGCGGTGGTGAAGTCGTTCAAGCACTACCAGATCCAGGAAGACTGAGCCCGCCTAACACACCGCCCCCGTAGCAGCGGCCGCAGGCCGCGTCCCACTCGCCGCGACCCGCCTGGCACACCACCTGCGCAAGACGCCGCCTAGCGGCAGCTGCTACGGCCCGGCGCCCCGTAGCAGCGGCCGAAGGCCGCGTCCCCGACGCCGCGGTCCGCCTGGCACACCGCCCGCACAAGACGCCACCCCGTAGCAGCGGCCGAAGGCCGCGTCCCACTCGCCGCGGTCCGCCTGGCACACCGCCCGCGCAAGACGCCGCCCCGTAGCAGCGGCCAAAGGCCGCGTCCCATGCACCGCCGCCAACCGGAAACATCACTGCTCGGTAGGAACAATCTCCACCGCAGTGATCTTCCAGCTGTCCTTGTCCTTGGCCAGCGTCACCTTCAGCACCTGGCTGTTGTCCTGGGTGGTGCCCAGCACCACGTTTTCCTGGGCGGTCGCGCCCTTGGCGGCCGTCTCGGTGACCTGGATATGGGTCAGCCAGGAATCATCGTAGTCCTGGGACTTGATGAAGTAATCCTCGTCCAGCCCGTCCTCGCTCTTGGCCTGCTTGTCGATCGACTTGATCAGGCTGTCGGCCACGTACTGCTGCATCTGCTGCGGGTTGTCATCCAGCGGCACCTTGTCGTCGCTGAGCCGCTTCAGGTACCAGGCGTAGAAACTCTGGGTGGTTTGCTGGGCCGACGCAGGGGCATCGGCCATGGCGATGGAAAGGTGGAAACCAGCCAATACACACAACAGGGAAAGCAGACGCTTCATGATCAGTTACCCAACAGAATGAGTGAGGGGTTGACGCAGCAAAGGCGCACAAAACAGCACGCATAGTACAGAGACCGGGCAGGGCAGGGCCAGTTGCACCACGCACAAATGAAAACGCCACTCAGGCGAGTGGCGTTTTCATACAGCGGCGGTCAGTAGTGGAAGTTCAGCGTCACTTGCGCCGAACGCCCCTCTGCCCAGGTGGCGTAGATGGGGTACGAGGAGGCAAAGTACTTGCGGTCGAACAGGTTCTTCAGGTTCAGCTGCACGTCCATGGACTTGGAAATCTTGTAGGACGTCATCGCGTCGAATTCCGAGTAGCCCGGGGTCCATTTCTTCGTCGTCGCGCTGACCGAGGCGTAGGTCAGGCTGGAGGCTTTCATGCCGGCGCCCACGGTCCAGTCCGGGTTGATGTCGTAGTAGGTCCACAGGGTGACGTTGTGCTTGGGCACCATCACCATCGGCAGGCCGTTGCCGGTAGGGTTGGACGGGCCGGCGTCGGTGGTCACCGCGTCCAGGTAGGAATAGCCACCGAACACGCGCCAGTTGCTGGTCAGGTCGCCCGCTGCGCCCAGCTCCACGCCGCGCACGCGCTGGGAACCGGCGTTGACGATGCCGCCCAGGCCATCGCTGACACGGGCATTGGTCTTGTCGGTCTGGAAAATCGCCGAGGTCAGCGACAGGCGACTGTCCAGCACGTCCCACTTGGCGCCCACCTCGATGTTGCGGCTGCGCTCCGGCGACAGGTCATTGTTGGTGGCGGTCAGCTGGTCGCTGCCACCGCCCAGGCCACCGTTGGCGCCCGGCGGGTTGGCCGAGGTGCCATAGGAGGTATACAGGCTCAGGTTGCTGACCGGCTTGTACACCAGGCCCACCTGGTAGCTGAACAGGTTAGCGATGTTCTGCAGGTCGGCAGCGCCCGACTGCTCGGCCTGGATGTTGTAGTAATCCAGGCGCACGCCGGTGTTCAGCAGCCATTGTTCCGACAGCTTCAGGCTGTCGAAAGCGTAGGCCGATGCCGTGTTAGTGGTGGTATAGGTGGGCTTGCCGGGGAAGCTGTCACCGTTCAGCGTCGAGGTGCCGGTCCAGTCCATGTCCGGGTCCCACTGGCCGATATAGGTGCAATTGCCGGCCACCGCGCAGCTGCCGCCGGTGCGGATGTTCTTGCCGGTGCTGTCGGCCACCAGGTAGCCCTCGTACTGGCTCTTCTCGTGGCTCAGCTCGATGCCGGTGGTCACGGTGTTGTCCAGGCCGAACAGCGAGGTCTGGCCGGTCAGCTCGGTCTGGTTGGCCAGGGTGTTGGTGGCGTACTTGCCGCTCTTGGCCTGCAACTGCAACTGGTTGGACGTGGAGCTGACGAACTGCGGGTTGGTGGCGATGTAGTCCAGGGTCGAGCGGCCGTAGGTGGTGGTGTTCTTCACCTTCCAGTTGTCGTCCAGCTCGTGCTCCACGCGGATCTCGCCGGTGTCGGTCTGGCCACGGCGGTAGTCGCGGTCCTTCAGGCCGTAGAACTGCGAGCGGCTGATCTCCGACGCTGGGGTGCCACCGGCAGCGTGGAACGGCACGCTGAAGTCCGGCATGTCGTCGGTGGACAAGTGGTAATAGCTGAGCGTGACCGTGGTCGGCTGGCCCAGCCCGAACGCGATGGACGGCGCGATGCCCCAGCGCTTGCTGAACACATCGGTGCGCCCCGGCTGGTCGGCGTCGTGGCCCATCACGTTGAGGCGGAAGGCGGTGCTGTCGTCGATCACCCGGTTCACGTCCAGGGTGGTGCGCTTGTAGGAATCGGTACCCACGCCAACGCTGGCGTCCAGCGAGTCCACCAGCTTCGGCGTCTTGGTCTCAATGTCGATGCTGCCGCCCACCGCACCGCGCCCGGCGTACACCGAGTCCGGGCCCTTGATCACGCTGATGCGCTCCACATCGAAGGTTTCGCGGTTCTGCACGCCGGTGTCGCGCATGCCGTCCACGAAGATCGAGTTGCGCGACTCGAAGCCGCGAATCACCGGCCGGTCCGCCGACGGGTTGGCCGCCGCGTCACCGCCCAGGAAGGTAATGCCCGGCACCGTGCGCAGGGCATCGGTAAAGGTGGTGGCGCCACTCTTCTTGATCACTTCCTGCGGAATGACCGTGATCGAACGCGGGGTGTCGATCAACGGCGCCGTCAGCTTGTAGGACGGCAGCTCTTTGGTCTGCGTATTGGCGTCGGCAACGGCGTCCACGGCGGTGGACGGCAAGGTGATGTCAGCCGCGTGGGCCAGCGGCATCAAGGTAACGAACGTGCTACAGAACAGGGCGGTATGCAGGCGTGATGGGGTGAACGTGAGCATGGGTTTTCCGCAGAGGGGCGAACGAGGGTGCGGAAAGATAGAGGGATTGTAACAAGTTGTAAATAAAACATATTCGTATTCGCGTTATATTTACACATCCCCGTAGCAGCGGCCGCAGGCCGCGTCCCATACGCCGCGCATGGGGGCTGGCCTTGGACGCAGCCTTCGGCAGCTGCTACGGGGGAAGGTTTAACGCACTGGGTTGCTGACGCCTTCGATCTGGCGTTTTACCTGCAACGGGTCGTCGATGCCTTTCAGCACCAGGTCGCTGATGCCGCGGCCGGTGATGCGCACCGTGCCGAAGCCCAGCAACCGGCCCATCACCGTCTGGTCCAGGTCCACGGTCTCGATCGACGACAGCTTCATCTCGTCCGTGGTGCGGCTGATGATCCCGCGCTTGTGGATAACCCGCTTGTTGGTCACGCCATTCTCCTGGCAGCGCAGGCTCAGCCACTTGTAGATGGCCACCGGCGACAGGATGCCCACGGTCAGCACCGCCAGCAGCACCCAGAACCACACATTCACCCAGCTCAGCCAGTGCAGCTTGAAAATAGCCTCGACCTGTTCGCCGGTCGACAGGGAACTCTCGATATAGGTTTTGCTCGCCACGGGTAACTCCTTGCAGTTGATGCGCAGGACTCTACCACCCCCAGCCGGCGCAACGGCAAGCACACCCGTCGGACAGACGGTTGCCCCCCCGCCAACCTGTGCGATGATGGCCCCAGGCCTTCTTCATGGTGACAAGCGTGGACGCTGATAGCGAACAGCCCCCACAGACCGACGTGACCGCAGACGAGCGCTTCCAGGGCCTGACGCGCTTGGCGCAACGACAGTTCGCCGTCGCCTGCGCCATGCTCATGCACACCCGCGACGGCCAGCCCGTGCTGCGCGCCAGCAGCGGCACCGCGCCGCGCGGCGACGCCGAAGTGCCGCGCAGCACCACGCCCATCCTCGATGCCGCCGGCCAGCCCCTGGGCGCGTTCATCCTGCTGGGCCGCCAGCAGCTGCACCCCGGCGAACTGCAACTGATGCACGACCTGGTGCAACTGGCCGCCGCCGCCCTGCTGGCCGAACAGCAGGAAGCCGCCACCCGCCAGCAACTGGCCCGCCTGGCCCTGGCCATCGACAACAGCGGCACCGGCGTGTGGGACCGCGACGTCGCCAACAACCAGATCCACTACTCCGCCGGCTGGAAAGCCCTGCTGGGCTACGAGCCCCACGAACTCACCCCGCACCTGAGCGATAGCTACAACCGCGTTCACCCCGACGACCTGCCCTTTGTGCAAGCCACCATCCAGGCGCACTTCCAGCAACGCACCAGCGCCTACGAAGTGGAACACCGCATCCGCTGCAAGGACGGCACCTACAAATGGATCAACAGCCGCGGCAAAGTCGTCGCCCGCGACGCCGCCGGCAACCCCCTGCGCATGATCGGCACCACCACCGACATCACCGAGCGCAAGCGCCTGGAAGCCGACCTGCAGGCCCACGCCAGCATCGACTTCCTCACCCAACTGCCCAACCGCCGCCACTTCATGCAACAACTCAACGCCCAGCAGAACAACGCCTGCGTGCTGATGCTCGACCTCGACCACTTCAAACACATCAACGACCGCTGGGGCCACGCCACCGGCGACCTGGCGCTAAAACACTTCGCCAGCATCCTCAGCGCCCAACTGCGCAAGACCGACGTCGCCGGGCGCATCGGCGGCGAAGAATTCGCCGTACTGCTACGCGGCACCCACAGCCGCGAAGCCTGCGCCTTCGCCGTGCGCTTGCAGGAAATGCTGGCGGTGACGCCATTGATGCATGGCGGGCAAGTGATAGGGCTGACAGTGAGCATCGGCGTCAGCGACCTGCGCGAAGGCGATGGCGGGGCGGAGGCGGCGATGGGCCGCAGCGACCGGGCGCTGTACCGCGCCAAGGCCAGTGGGCGCAACCGCGTGGTTGCGGAGTAAAAGCGCGGTGGCCAGGCCCTGGCCACCGCGCTCAGGTCAGGCTTTCGCGGGTGCCAGCTTCTGGCAGCTCTGCCGTTGCGAGGGGTACTGCTCGCACTGTTTCAGCAGGCTTTCCACCTGCCCGGTGTCCTTCAACTGTTGGTGCGCCTGAAGCTTCTGCATGATGAACAGCTCCTGCGAGCCCAGCGCGCGCTCGCCTTTGTCGATGGTGGCCAGGGCGCTGCTGGGCTCGTGCTGCCCCAGTTGGTAGGCAACCATGAACTCATACAGCTCGGGGCTGGCCAGCGACCAGTCCTTGATGGCCAGCAGGTCCTTGATGGCGTCCTGCTTGCGGCCCTGGGCCAGGTGCAGGCTGAATGAGGCGCGGCGAATGCCTGGCTGGTCGCGCACCGGCGACGCCAACGCCTTGGCATTGGCCGCTTCGGCGGCGCGCAGGTCGTTGCCGGCCAGCGCCACCAGCACCGCGTTCGCGTCGCGGTAGGCCTGCAGGGCCACCGCCACCGGGGCAGCGTCGCGCACCTTTGGCCAGCTGCGCTTATCCACACGGGCACGGCGCTGTTGCGCGTATTCGCGCTGCAGGTAACTGCGTAGCTCTGCGTCACGGTCCAGCGGCGACATGTGCACGCGCTGGAAATACCCGGTGGCCGCCTGCAGGCTGGTGCTCAGGCCACCGTTGACGAAGGCATTGAGCTCCTTGGTCAGGCGGTTGAGGTCCAGCTGTGTCAGCGACTCCGTCATGGCGCTTTTGCGCTCGGCGAGGAAGCTGCTGAGCAGCGGCGCCTGCTTGCCCTGGTAGTCGTTCAGCCGCTCCAGTGAATAGCTCGCCCCCCGCGGCGCGTAACCGGCGCGAATCATCAGGTCGGTGCCCAGCAGGTCGGCCTGGTCTTCCTGGGTGCGCGCCCAGGCGGTGCTCCACACGTTTTCCGAGAAGCTGTTGATCAGCGCGCCATAGATCATGGTCTTGCTGATGGTGTTCTGGGTGCGCAGCGGGTCCTTGCTGACAAACTTCATCTGCCCGGTGCTGCGGTCCACGCCGGTGCCGGCGACCACGCTGCCCACCACCACCGAGGTCGCGAGCCCTACCACCATGTCCTTCTGCTGCTTGAACGCGGCCATGCGGTCGTGATGGTGCAGCAGCACGTGGCTGATCTCATGGCCGAGCATGGCCGCGATTTCATCCTCGCTCTCGACGCTCTCGAGCATGCCCAGCGGCACGAACACGTTGCCGTAGGCATCGGCTGATGGCCCGAAAATATTGCTGTCGACGATCCGCACTTGCAACGGCGGCGCCTCGCCCGGCCAGCCCTTGGCCAGGCGGTTGACGATGCCCTGCAGGTAGGCCTGCAGCATCGGAATGTCCACCACGTTGTTCTGCCGGGTGTCGCCGGCCGGCACGCTGCGGCCGTCGTAGCTCAGGCGCTGGGCGCTGACCCGTTGCGCGTCCAGCCGGTAGTACTGGCGCACCTCGGCGTCGTCGACATAACGCCCTTGCAGCCGCGCTTGAG
The DNA here is from genome assembly GCF_057128625.1 of Pseudomonas imperatae. Taxonomy (NCBI): domain Bacteria; kingdom Pseudomonadati; phylum Pseudomonadota; class Gammaproteobacteria; order Pseudomonadales; family Pseudomonadaceae; genus Pseudomonas; species Pseudomonas imperatae. The sequence continues at coordinate 229,635 of NZ_JBSKHP010000011.1, forward strand.
TGGAAGGCCCCACCAGGTTCAGCACCGCATCGGGCGCGCCTTTCAGGGTGCCGCAACCGCTGAGCAGGCCCGTGACCAGGCACGCCATGGCGCTACGGGCCATCATTCCTTGCAGCCGCCGTAGCCGATGGTGGAGTTGTTCTCCTTGCTGGCCGGCAGGCCGGTCTTCATGTCCTTGCAGCCCAGCTTCACTACCTTGGTGGGGTTCATGCGCAGGTCCTGGGTGTCCAGCCACACCAGCTTGCCCGCCAGCTCCACCTGCACCTGGTCCAGGCCTTCGTTGTACTGCAGCACCGGCAGCGGCGGCTTGGGCGCATCCTTGAGCGGCAACTCACCCACCTGCTTGCCCTGGGCATCCATGATCGCCACCGGGTCGGCCAGGAAGCCCTCCACGGTCTGGGCGGCAGCCGCGGCGCCTTGGCTGAACACCGCAGCCAGCAGCATGACGATGACTTTGTTCATCCTTGATTTCCTTTTTCTGGAGCAGGGGGTTTGGAGAAAAATTGGTCGACCTTGTCGCCGAACAGCGCGAGCGACAGCGTGCCGATACCCAGCACGTTCGCCGGGGTTATGTGCAGCAGATACAGCACGCCAGTGAGCAGCAGGACCAAGGCCACGAAGGCGGACCAGGTGCCCAACGTACGGTTGTGCAGCCGCCTGTGCCAGTGCTTGGCCCAGGCCGGAAAGTGCCTGGCAGATTCCCTATCGCCCGTGAGTTTCTTCAGCACGGCAATCAGCACCAGCAGCGTCAGCTCAATGGCGTCTACCCACGTCACCTCGAACCCGCCTATGGGCATTGAGTCAGGGTCATGGTTGTAGCTCATGCCCTTGCTGATCAGGTTATCCAGCGCCATGGCGTGCAGGTACACGCCCGGGATGCTGCCGTGCACGGGCGAGGTCACCACGTCGTTAGCCGAGGTGATATCCGCCCCCACCAGCACCAGGCGGTCCTGCAGCAGCGAGCGCACCAGCTCGCGGTCTTCCGCACTGTTGGCTTCCAGGTCGCTGGCATTGAGGGTCAGAGTGTAGGGGCAACGGCCCTTGTCCGAGCCTTTGCGCTTGGCAATAAGCCCTTCGAAAAACTCGCCAATGGCGCCCAGCAGCGACGCCTGGCCCGTGTTGCAATTGCCCAGGCGCGACACCAGCGCTTGCTGCGCGGGCGGCTCATTACCCCACTGCACGGCGATGGGCGACGCCTCGCTGGCCGCCTGCACATCCTTCGGCAACCCGGCACAAGCCCGCCCCTGGCAGTAGTGGCGGTACAGCGCCATGGCCGGGGTCTCCATCAGCCCCAGGCCCGTGGCCAGCGCCAGCGGGTACTGGTCGCTCTGCTCGCTCCAGCTCACCAGCGCCGGCTGCGTCACCGCCACCAAAGGCCCGCGCGCGTTCGCCTCCGTCGCATCACCGGCCTTGCGCCCGGAGTTGGCCACGTACAAAGGAATGCCCTGGCGTTGAAAACGCTCGAACACATTCGCCAGCAACTCAGGGCTGCGGGCCGGGTCGCCCCCGGAGTGGTCGTGGCTGAACATCAGGTCAACGAACACCGCGCGCGGCTTGGCCGCCAACAAGCGCTTGAACAGTTTGCTCTGCTCGTCATAGGGCAGCGGCCAATACGTGTCGTGGCTATCGAGATACGCATCATCGATCAACACCACCGCCACCTGCTGCTGGCCTTGCGTGGGGTAGAAGTGCGCGGCCACCCGGTTCAGCCACTTGGCGGAAACAGCGTCGCTGGAAGAGGTGACACCGAACGGGTCCATCACCGCCAACAGACCCAGCAGCACCCCGAGCAGCCATTGGCGTGGGGTAAAAATCTTCAAACAGGCCGACATCCCTGGCTCTTGGTTTTTTGAATGAGGCGGCTTTGTAAAGGACTGGCGGCGGTGATGTCAAGATGATGGCGTCAATGAAGAAGAATTCAGACAAGCCATCGGAAATTAAATAAAGCGCTTCGGAAAAGTCCTACAGCTTCAACCATCCGGCCTGTTGAACATGACCACCGGGCATCAGCCCGCCACCCATGACCACACGGAGCACAACGGATGCGCATCGAATTCGACCTCAACCTGGACCCCCACGACATCGCCGAACTGGCACGCATCATCGGCTGCCCAGCGGCGCAACTGCCCAGCGCCCTGGCCGGCTACGGCACCTCGGCCCTGCAGGAATACCTGGCCATGATGCGCGGCCAGAAAGCCTTCAAGCGCGGCACCGACATCCACGAATACCGCCTCTTCCTGCTGATAGAAAACGTCTTCGGCCGGCGCATCCCCGACGAACAGACCGTCAGCAAAATCTTCCAGACCACCCCCAGCGAAAGCCGCGGCCTGCTGCGCTCCATCATCTCCAAATACCAATACCTGCTGCGCGACGCCATCGACGCCACCCTGGTAGTGGTACTCGAAGCCGCCACCGCCCAAACCGCCACCGGCCCGTACCTGGTGACCATGAGCAGCGTCAACGTGATCGAAGAACTCAACAAAAAACTCGCCACCCTCGACGGCACCCTCGCCTCCGTCAGCAAAAAGCGCGGCAGCGTGTCCACCTACGAAATCACCAAATCCTCCTACGACCGCTTGTGCACAGAGCTGGGCGCCACCCCGGCGGTGTACGTGCCATGAGCGACGCCATCTCGGCGGCCAGCCTGCTGATGGCCGTGGTCGCGATTCTCTACGGCGCCTGGTACCAGGAGATCAACCACGCCACTCGGTTGAGTGTGCCGATTCACGATCGGCATGAGCCCTTGGCCGTGGTCGAGGCAGCCCTGTTCGGCCGGTGCCTGCCGTTGGCGGCGATGGGATTGATGGTGGTGCTGGTGTTCTTGCCGGATGTGTTGGAGATCATTTGGCACGCGTTTGGAGTGGCGCGCGAGAGAGGGCTGGGGGCGTACGCGATGTACGACTCGGCGCGGGTGGCGTTCTGTTTGGTCGTGGTGGTGGGGGGAGCGGTGGCGGGGCATTTGTGGTGGATGACGGGGGTGTTGATGGGGTTGAGGCGGCGGCTCAAGGCGTGATGTTTGGGGTAGTTACCCACAGCCCGTTTGGCCGCCAATTTATGTGTGGGAGCGGGCTCTGCCCGCGAAAAGAACGCTGCGGTTGTGCAGGAAAAACTATTAACATCAATGAGTTATACATGTGGATAACTTGGTTTCGGTCCATCTTTTAGGAGGCTTTGCGTTGTTGGTAAAAATATCCACAACACGCGCTTAGAGATTTTCCACAGGCGCCTAGTCCACCCACCCCTACCAAGTTATCCACAGTAAAATCGCCGGCCTAAAGCGCCTGCCGAGCATCCTCAATCACCGCACCCAACCGCTCCCGCAACGGTTCAATCAGGCACCGAACCTCGTCCGCCGGCAGCTGATCCGTATGCGCCGAATCCAACAGTTTGGCCATCAGCGCCATCCCATCGTGCACGTCGGCCGCAGCCTGAAACGCCCCTCTCAACGCCTCCACTTCAAGGATCACGATGCCCAGCATCGTCTGCCAATCCTGAAGCAACTCATCCTCCACCGGCTCGCCAGAACCGATGAACTGCTGAAGCTCGTTTTGCAGCTTGCGTAGGTACTTATCGATATTCACAGCAGCTAATCCTTGCGGAAGCCCGGCATCAAACCGCCTCGCTTCTCGCCTAAAAAGGCAATGACGCAGCCTTCCATCATGACTGCGCCCAGGCGTCCTTTCCCTCAAGAAAGCACAGATTCTGCCGAATACTAAGGAAGTCTTAGTATGCGGTCAACGTGAATCTAAGAATCTCTTAGCCTTTACGCGGCTAAAAAATGAGCACGTTCAGCAAGCGGTTGAAGGAAGCACGGAAAGCGGCAGGGATCTCCCAGGAGCAGTTGGGGATCGAGGCGGGGATAGAGCCGGCGTCGGCTAGCGCGCGGATGAATCAGTATGAGAAGGACAAGCATGTGCCGAACCCGGAGATGGTGAGGCAAATTGCTGCGGTGCTGCGGCTGCCGGCTTCGTATTTTTATAGTGAGGATGATGATGAGGCGCGTTTGTTGGTGGCGTTTTATCGGATGTCGGGGGAGGAGCGGGCTAGGGTGATGGGGGTGGTGGCTGGAGCAGGTTGAGGCGTTGCAGAGCTGGGTGCTATTGGCCGGCTGGCTGCTGCGCACGACGCATCTTGGTACGCTTATTCGCTGTTCAATCGAGCCTTTAAGGATAAATTCGCGACGTGCCGAGATGAGTGCCGCCGTCCAGTAATCTCCTTAAGGAACAAAGTTGTGAGGAAGACAAAGCGTTGCCTTTGCTGCGACTCGAGCGATGCGATGGTTCATTTCGACGATCGGGCCATGACCGTCGATTACCAAAGCCTCGTTCGTGAGGTGGTTGGACTTTCTGGCTGGGAGTGCAGAGAGCGTGGTGAGGCTGAGTTTGATGGGAACAGCGCGGTTCGTTATGTAGTGGTCAACTGATCCCGGACACTGCGTTAAGTTTTTCCTCGGCAACGGCAGGCGCCAAGCCGTCGTTGAACTG
>NZ_JBSKHP010000012.1:0-217643 GCF_057128625.1 Pseudomonas imperatae
TGGCGATCGGCGTGTGCACCTGGATCTTCTCGGCCATCAAGTTCCAGGCCGACATGGGCCTGATGCTGACGTTCATGTTGCTGTGGAACATGTTTGGTGCGCTGTGGCTGTTGCCGGCGTTGGCGCGGTTCCTGATGCCCCGGCCGGTATGAACACCACCCGTAGCAGCGGCCGTTAGGCCGCGTCCGGCCGTTGCGCGGTGTGCCTGGGGATGCGCGGGGTGTTTGGACGCGGCCTGCGGCCGCTGCTACGACGGACCTCGCGTAGCAGCTGCCGCAGGCTGCGTCCGGGCGTTACGCGGACGACGGGGTCAGGTGTTGGTCTTGAGCTTGGTCCACAAGCGCGTGGTCAGGCGGGCGATGGCCGGCGGCAGGTCCTCGACGATGAACACCCGGTCCAGCACGTCCTTGGGCGGGTAGATAGCCGGGTCGTTCTTCACCGCAGGCGTCAGGTAGGCCTCAGCGCCACTGTTGGGGTTGGCGTAGTGGATGCTGTTGCTGATGTTGGCAATTACCTAGGGTGTGAGCAGGTAGTTCATGTAGGCGTAGGCGTTCTTTTCGTGGGGCGCGGCCTTGGGCATCACCACCATGTCCATCCACAGGGTCGAGCCCTCTTTCGGAATCGAATAGGCGATGTTGATGCCGTTGTGGGCTTCCTTGGCGCTGGCGGCGGCCTGGACGATGTCGCCGTTGAAGCCGATCACCGCGCAGATGTTGCCGTTGGCCAGGTCGCTGACGTACTTGGAGGCGTGGAAGTATTGGATGTACGGGCGAATCTTCAGCAGCGCCGCCTCGGCCTGCTGGTAGTCGGCGGGCTCATGGCTGTGATGCGGCAGGCCCAGGTAGTTGAGGGTGATGGGCAGCACCTGGGTGGGGTTGTCGATGATCGCCACGCCGCACTGGCTGAGCTTCTTGATGTTGGCTTCGTCGAAGAACAGGCTCCACGACTGGGTGACGTCGGTGTTGCCGAAGATCGCCTTGATCTTCTCGACGTTGTAGCCGATGCCGGCGGTGCCCCACATGTAGGGGAAGCCGTACTGGTTGCCGGGGTCGTTGGTCTCCAGTTTCTTCATCAGCACCGGGTCCAGGTGCTGCCAGTTGGGCAGCTGGCTCTTGTCCAGCTTCTGGATGGCGCCGGCCTTGATCAGCCGCGAGAGGAAGTGGTTGGACGGGCTGACCACGTCGTAGCCGGAGTTGCCGGTCATCAGTTTCGACTCCAGCACCTCGTTGCTGTCGTGCAGGTCGTAGGTGGCCTTGATGCCGGTGGCCTGGGTGAAGTTCACCAGGGTGTCGTCGGCGATGTAGCCGTTCCAGTTGGAGATGCTCACCTGCTCGTCGGCGTGGGCGGCCAAGGCGAAGGTGGACAGCAGGGTGGCGGTGCAAAGCGTGAGTGCGCGCATGTTCCAGGACCTGTCGGGGTTGAGGTTATTGTTGTTCAGATTTCGCTGCGGGCGCGCACGGTTTCCACGCGCATGCGCAGCCAGGCGCCGATGTCCAGCAGCGGCTTGGGCGGCAGCCAGCCGGGGCGGGCGCGGTCGAGCACGGCGTCCAGCAGTGGCGAGCGCTGGTCGCTGGCCAGTTCCGCCAGCAGCTGGCCCCACAGGGTGCCACGGGCCACGCCCGAGCCGTTGCAGCCGGCCACCGCGTACAGGCCGCGTTCCACCTCGGCGAAGTACGGCTGGCCCGAGCGCGAGGCGCTGAGGTGGCCGGTCCAGGTGTAGCGAATGTCCTCGGCCGTCAGCCACGGGAAGCGCCGTTGCAGGCCTTGCAAGTGGTGCTGGCGGCGCTGCAGCAGCTGCGCGTCGGAGAGGTCGGTGCCGCGGTATTCGGCGGTGTTGCGGATCATCACCCGGCGGTCCGGGGTCAGCCGCACGGTGGCGCCCAGCGGGCGGGTGGACAGCACGCCCCAGGGCGTGACGTCGCCTAGTTCCTGCTCGCTCAGGGGGCGGGTGAGGCTGGCGCTGAGTTCCATGGGGAAGGTGGCGCTGGCGTCCAGGCCGCTGCGGGCGATGAAGGCGTTCAGGCACACCAGCACCCGTGGCGCCGTGACGCTGCCGTGTGCGGCAACCGCACGTAACCCACCACTGGCCAGCCGTTCGAGGGCGGTGACCGCGGTGTGTTCGTGCACCGTGACCGAGGCGGGCAGGGTGTCGAGCAGGCCGCGCACGTATTTCGCCGGCTGCAGCAGGGCATTGCCGCCCGTGCACTCGATGGCCGCCTGGTAATGGCCGGTGCCCAGGCGCTGCTGCAACGCCGCGCCTTGCAGGAAGCGGGCCTGGGCACCCACGGCGCGCAGGGTGGCCAGGGTGGCGTCGATGTCGGTGAGCTTGGCCGGGTCGTTGACCGCAAACAGGTAGCCGTCGTCGCGGAACTCGCAGTCGATTGCCAGCCGCGCCAGGCGCTGACGCAATGCATCGTTGGCCGCGCGGGAAATGGCGGTGTCGGCCTGGTAGCCGGCAAACCCCGGCTGGCCGATCAGCTCAAGGGCCCCGGGGTGCTCGTGGGCCACGGCGAACCCGGAATTGCGTGCCGAGGCGCCTTGGGCGGCGCGTTGCCGGTCGAGCACGACGATGCGCGCCTGGGGGTGCGCTTCGGCCAGCGCATGGGCGGCGCTGAGGCCGGTGATGCCGGCGCCGATGATCAGGAAGTCGGCCTGCTGGTTGCCGTGCAGGGGGGCCCGCGGGGCGGCGGTGCCTGCCAGCGCTATCCAGCCACAGTGATTGTTCATGGTTTGCCTCGATAAGGTGCGGGCCCCGGCCACGCATGCGAAATAGGCATGATGGCTTTCGGTGGTGGGCCGTCGTGGCTACAATTTATGAGGTGGCGCGGGCTGCGGCCAACGTTAAATTCGCATTCGTCTATTCGGAAAACGCATGGATAACAATCGGCATGTGCCGTCGCTGCAAGGCCTGCAAGCGCTGGTGGAAGTGGCGGACAGCGGCAGCTTCACCCTGGCGGCCAACGCCCTGTGCCTGACCCAGAGCGCGGTGAGCCGCAAGGTGCAGCAGCTGGAAAGCCATTTCGGCGTGCCGCTGCTGTTGCGCAACAGCCGTGGGCTGCAGGTGACGCCGGAGGGCGAGCAGGTGCTGGCCAGCGCGCGGCAGATCCTGGCGCAGTTGAAGGCGCTGCATGAACGCCTGGCACCGCAGAAGCGGCCGTTTCGGATTCGCATGCACGTGTCGCTGGCGGTGCGCTGGCTGCTGCCCAAGCTCAGCGATTTCTACCTGCGCCACCCCGAGGTAGCGCTGGCCATCGAAACCGTGGCCACCGAGGTGGTGGAGCCGTCCAGCGACAGCGATGCGTTCATTCTGTACCTGCCACAGGCGCCCGCCGACCCGGCCTGCCTGACCCTGTTCGAGGAAGCGCTGATACCGGTGTGCGCGCCGGGGCTGGGGCCGTTGTCAGGGCTGGACGACCTGCTGCGCTTCCCCCTGCTGCACCGCTCGGCCGATCGCCAGGCCTGGCGCGACTGGCTGGCGGCCCACGGCAAACGGCCGCTGGCCGACTACCGGCACATTCCCTTCAACCTCGACGAACTGGCGCTGGACGCCGCCGCCCGCGGCCTGGGCGTGGCCGTCACCGACCAGACCCTGGCCCAGGAGTCCCTGGACCGCGGGGTGTTGGTGGTGCCGTTCGGCCCGGCGCTGCGCACCGGCGGCGTCTACGCCCTGTGCCCGCAGCCCGCGGCCGCCAGCCACCCGGCCTGCGCGCAGGTGATGCAGTGGTTCCAGGCCCAGGCCACCCGGTAGCAGCTGCCGCAGGCGGCGTCCGGCCCCGACGCGGCCGGTGTGGTTATTCAGGGTGCAGGTGCTCTGGCAGGTCGATCTGGAAGCGTACGTTGTGCGCCTCGAACTCCGGCACCTTGCTCAACAACGCCCCCAGGAAGGCGCGGATCGCCTCCTTGCCGCGCACGCGGCTGACCAGGCCCACCGACTCCACATACTCGATTTCCAGTACGCCGCGGTCAGTGGTGAGCGCCGCGCAGCCCGGAACCGGCCTGATGTGCAGGCGGTAGCCCTTGCCGGGCAGGGTCTGCAGGGTGGTGCGGTCAAGCTTCAGGTGGCGGCGCAGGGCATTGACCTGCACGGCGAGGTTGTTTTCCTCGACACACAGGTCGGGCCAGGCGGCGTCCAGCAGCGCCTGTTTGCTGACCAGCTGGTTGGGGCTGGCGATCAGCGTTTCCAGCACATCGAAGGCGCGGCTGCCCAGGGCCACCGGCATGCCCGCCACAAAGGCCTCACGCCGCTCGATGCAGACAGTTGCTTCACCCACGCGAATCATGGTCGTTCCCCGGAGTTCGTTGCCCGCCGCCAGTGTGCCCAAGGCCGGGCGCCGGCATGCGCCCGACCGGGCCATGGGCGCGCCCGTTTGGGCCTCAGGCGGGGCGGCGCAGCTCGCTGGGTGCTACGCCCAGCAAACGCTGGAACAGCCGGGCCAGGTAGGAGGGCGACTGCAGCCCCACCGCCAGGCTGACGTCGAGGATCGACAGCGAGGTGCCCGATAGCAGGCGGGCGGCGCTTTCCACCCGCGCACGATTGATGAACTCCACCAGGGTCTGCTCGCTGACGGCCTTGAAGACGCGCGTCAGCTGGCGCCGGGACAGGTGAAACTCATGGCCGATGGCGTCCACCGACAGGTCCCGGTCGAGGTTTTCCCGCACGTAGCGCTGGATGTCCTGCACCAGCAGGGCCTGTTGCTGGTGGTCGCGGGGCCGGGCGTGCGCCGGCTGGCTGGCAATGAGCCGGGCGCACTCGGTGAACAGCAGCTGGTTGAGGTGCGGCAACTGCTGCGCGAAGGCCTGGGGCGACGTGCCGTGCTGCAGTTGGTCGTGCAGGCGCAGGATATTCTCCAGCGCCGGGCTGGCCGGCCACACCCCGGAGCGGTCAAGCTGCCGGGTGAAGCCGCGGTAGCCGCAGGCCTGGCCCTGGTGCCGCACGTAGCTGGGGTCGACGTACAGCGTCATGTGTTTTTCCCGGCCCGGCGCCGCCTGGGTGGCGTGGGCGAAGCCGGCGGGTACGAAGGAGAACGACTGGTTCGACAGGTAGGCCTGCGGGTTGCTTTCGGTGGCCAGCAGCAGACCGCCCAGGCGCGGCAACAGCAGCATGTCACCGTCATGGGCGTGCCAGTCGACGGTGTAGCCGCTGGTGTCGCTGGTCTCCAGGCAGAACACCCCGGTGGACGCGCCGCCAAGCTTGGGTGACAGGTAGGCCATGAAGCTGACTCCTTGTATGCGCAGGCCGCCGCAGTGTAAACCACAACACCCCACCCGCGTAGCAGCTGCCGCAGGCTGCGTCCGAGAACGCCGCGCTGTACCTGACAAAACCCGGCGTCCATGACGCGGCCTGTGGCCGCTGCTACGCAAAATCCGGCGTCCGTGACGCGGCCTGTGGCCGCTGCTACGCAAAATCTGGCGTCCGTGACGCGGCCCGTGGCCGCTGCTACGCAAAATCCGGCGTCCGTGACGCGGCCTGCGGCCGCTGCTACGCGAAATCCGGCGTTCGTGACGCAACACCCCACCCGCGTAGCAGCTGCCGCAGGCTGCGTCCGGGGGCACTGCGGTCAAAAGTCCCAGCGGGTGGTCACCATCAGGTTGCGCGGTTCACCGTACACGGCCGAGTTATAGAAGCCGATGTTGGTGTAGTAGTACTTGTCGAACAGGTTGTTGAGGTTCACCGTGGCCGACAACTGCGGGGTGATCTGGTATTTGGTCATCAGGTCCGCCACCCAATAGGCCTTCTGCTCGAAGGTTTCATACTCGTCATGGGGCGAGTTCCAGATCGCTTGCCAGGCCCGGCTCTGCCAGCGGCCGCCACCGCCCACGGTCCATTGGCTGAGTGCACCCGGCAGGTTGTAGGTGGTGTACAGGGTGAGCTGGTTCTCGGGCTCGAAGGTGGAGATTTTCTCGTTGCCGTCGTCGCGCACTACCTTGTGGGTGAAGCCGGCCTGCAGCTGCCAGCCCTTGGCCAGTTGCCCGGACACCTCTGCCTCGAAGCCCTTGGTCTGCGCGTCGGTGCCCTTGAAGGCGTAGTTGGGCGGCGTCGGGCTCTGGTTGTTGTAGGCGTCGTCCGAGACCGGGCGGTTGCTTTCCTTCACCTGGAAATACGCCAGGCTGGCGTTCAGGCGGCCGTCGAAGAATTCTCCCTTGATGCCGGTCTCGTAGTTCTCGCCTTCGTCGGGGTCGAGCAGCTTGCCGTTGCGGTCGAGGTTGTAATAGTCCTGCGGGATGAAGATGTCGGTGTAGCTGGCGTACACCGAGAACTGCTTCGTCAGGTCGTAGACGGCGCCCGCATATGGGATGACCCGGCCACTCTCGCGGTAGGTGTCGGTGGTGCCGGTGAGGGTGTAGTTCACCAGCCGCCCGCCGAGGATGAAATGCAGGTCGTCGGTGACCGCCAGGCGCGTGGCCAGGTACACCCCGGTCTGGCGAATCACGTCGTCATTCACCTGCTGCGCCGTGCCCCAGTAGGGTTTGTCGACGTTGCCGTGCCAATTGTAGAAGTCCAGCTGGTTGCCGCTGGGGAAGGTCACTTCCCAGTAGCCCTTGCCATCCCAGTCGGCCTTGCTGATGGAGCCGCCCAGCACCACCTCGTGCTCGCGGCCGAACAGGTTGAACGGGCCGCTGACATAGGCATCGGCGGCGTCGCTGGTGGTGTCGCCGCGGTAGCGCTGGGCGGTGATGCGGGCGGTGCCGTCAGCGGCCGGGGTGTTGCCCTGGATAGTGCCCATCTGCGCGTCGTAGCCGTTGAGCTTGTGGTCCAGCTGCAGCTTGCTCACCCAGCCATCGCCCAGCTGATGTTCGACGGTGGCGAACAGCGTGCGCGTGTACTGGCGCCAGCTGCTCCAGTCGGCGGCGTTGCTGAACGAGCGCTTGACGCTGTTGCGCTCGCCCTGGGCGTTGATCAGCGGGAAGCTGCCCGACCAGGTGGAACCGCGCGGGGTGTTGTCCTGGTAGTCGCCGCCCACGGTCAGCAGGGTGTCGGGCGACAGGTCGAATTCGAGGATGCCGTAGTACACCTCGGCCTTGCTGCTGTAGCGGTCCATGAACGACTGCTTGTCCTGGAAGGCGGCGACGGCGCGGCCACGGACGTTGCCGGTGGGGGTGAGCGGGCCACTGACGTCGACCTCGCTGCGGTAATTGTCCCACGAGCCGGCGCCCAGGCTCACGTGGCCCTGGAAATCGGCGGTGGGTTTCTTGCGGATCAGGTTGATGGTCCCGCCCAGCGAGCCGGCGCCCACCAGCAGGCCGGGCGAGCCCTTGAGCACTTCGATGCGGTCGTAGATGGCCATGTCGCTGAGGGTGTTGCCTGCCGAATAGCCGACGTTGCGCACTGCCGAGGGAATGCCGTCGTACTGGAAATTGTTGATGGAGAAACCGCGGACGTAGTAGTTCGAGCGGTCGCTGTCGTACGCCGACACGGTGATGCCGGGTGTGTGGCGCATCACGTCGTCGACGTTGTCCAGGGCGAAGTCGTCCATGTGCTGGCGCGTCACCACCGTCACCGACTGCGGGGTCTGCCGGGGGCTGAGCACCAGGCGGGTGGCAGTGCCGAGCAGGCCCGGGGTGTAGGAGCCGGTGCCCTCGGTGATGTTGCCCAGCTGGTTGCTGGTGATTTCGGTGGGCGTCAGGTCCAGCGCGGTGCTGGCCGGTGCCGCCGGCACCAGCACGAAGCCGTCGGGCTGCTTCACCACGTCCAGGCTGCTGGCGGCCAGCAACTGCTGCAGCGCCTGGTCGGCGGTGAAGCGCCCGTGCAGGCCGGCGCTGCGCTTGCCGGCCAGCAACTGTGGGTCAACGATGATGTTGACGCCCAGGCTACGGCTCAGCTGGGTCAGGGCACTGTCCAGGCTGCCGGCCTGGATGTCGATCTGCAGCGGGTCGGCGGCCTGGGCCAGGGGCGCGCAGAGGCTGCCGCACAGCAGGGCGCGGCGCAGCGCCAGGTTGAGCAGGCGGGGGCGAAGCGAAAGGGTGGCGCGCTGGGTCACGTCGGGAATCTCGAAGGGAAGGAATGGGGCGTTCATGTAGCTATGCCGTCCCAGTCGCCAAACCCCATCAACCTGAGCGAGGTTTTTTTCAAGCGGCGCTCACGCGCAGCCAGTAGCGGGTGACCTGGCGCACCCGCCAGCCGTACGCCCGGGCGATCAGCGCCACCGATTGCTCCGGGTTCACAGTGCTGAAATTGCCGCTCACCGGCGCGCTGGCAAGCGTGGCGTCCCAGCCCAGGTAGCCGACGCGATAGCGGCCCAGCTCGGCCAGCACCTGGGACAGCGGCAGGCCGCGGGCGATCAACATGCCGTCGCGCCAGGCGCCGAGTTCCGCGCCAGGGGCAGGCAGCGGCCGGGCGCCGGCCTTGCTCACCAGCCATTGTTCGCCGGCGGCCAGGGTGAGGGGCGTCCCGGTGGCCCTGGCCGTCACCCTGACCTGGCCCTGGGCGACCGTGACGCAGGTGCCGTCGGCCATCAGCCGCGCTTCGAAGCGGGCATCAGTGGCTGCCACTTCGCAGTCCGGTGTTTCCAGGCGCCACGGCTGCGGGTTGCCATGGGCCGTGGCCAGGGCCAGTTCACCGCGCAGCAGGGTCAGCCGGTGCGCGTCGTTCACGGCCAGGCTGGCAGCGCTGTCGGTGTTCAGGTCCAGCACGCTGCCGTCGGGCAAGGTCCAGCGCCGGTGCTCGCCGGTGCGCGTGCTGTAGTCGGCGACCAGCCGCTGCCAGGGCGCCTGGCGCTCCGCGGTCCAGCCCGTGGCGCCCACGCCTGCGGCCAGCACCACGAACTTGAGCAGCTGGCGCCGCTGCAGGCGGGTGTCGGGCAGTTTGTTCAGGGTGGCGCGTGCGGCCTGCGCCGGCAGCGCGGTGAATTGGCCATGCAGGCCTTGGATGCGCTGCCAGGCGCTGCGGTGCAGTTCATCCGCCGCCAGCCAGTGCTCGAACGCCTGCCGCGCCGCGGCGTCCGGGGTGTTGAAGGTGACCTTCAGCGACCAGTCGATGGCGGCGTCGAGCACTGCCGCCGGAATGTGCCCGGGCGTGCGGTTCATGGCAGGTCACCGCCGAAGGTGGCGGCGTAGCACTGGCGCAGCGCCTGGGCGATGTAGCGCTCCACGCTGGGTACCGAGACGCCCAGCTCGCGGGCGATGGCGGGGCATTTCAAGCCGTCCAGCTGGGCCAGCAGGAACGCCTGGCGGACGATGGGGCGCAGGCTGTCGAGCAGGCGGTCGATGGCCATCAGCGCCTCGATGACCAGCAGGCCGGTCTGCGGCGACGGCGCCTCTTGGGGTGGCAACTCGGCCAGGGTTTCCAGCCACGCCCGTTCGATGTCCCGGCGCCGCCACAGGTCGATCACCAGCCCCCGCGCCACCGTGTGCAGGTAGGCGCGGGGCTGCGCCAGCGGTTGCAGCTGGCGCCGTTGCAGCACGCGCACAAAGGTGTCCTGCGCCAGGTCCGCGGCATCGGCGGTGTTGCTCAGGCGCTGGTACAGCCAGCCGCGCAGCCAGGCACTGTGGTCGCGGTAGAGTTGTTCGACGAGGGCTGGGTGGTCGGAGCGCTGCATGGCGGATCCTGCGAGGGGTCTATTTGATAAATAGTCGCATTATCATCTGTCATGTGGCGATTGGGAAGTAGCGCGGTGTTGCCGGACGCGGCCTGTGGCCGCAGGCCGCGTCCAGCCGCGCTACGGTCTACCAGCTGTACTTGACGCTGGTCAGCAAGGTGCGGCGCAGCCCCGGGTAGCACTCATAGGTGTCGTCGCAGGTGGCCACGTACTCGGTGTTCAGCAGGTTCTGGGCGTTCACCGACAAGGTCAGGTGCGGGTTGATAGGGTAGCTGGCGCCGGCGTCGAACAGGGTGTAGTTGTCGACGTGGAAGGTGTTGGCGTTGTCACCGTACAGGGCGCCGGTGTAACGCACGCCGCCGCCCAGGCTGAGGCCGTCCAGCAGGGTGTCGTGGAAGCTGTAGTTCAGCCACGCCGAGGCCATGTGCCTGGGCACGTTGGCCGGGCGGTTGCCCTGGTCGCCGTTATTGCTTTTGGTGATTTCGGCGTGGGTGTAGGTGTAGGACGCCAGCAGGTCCCAGTTGCGGTCCAGGCGCGCCTTGACCTCGGCCTCGAGGCCGCGCGACTGCTGTTCGCCGGAGGCCACCGAGTAGCCGGTGGTCACGCCGCCCACCAACTGGTTGGTCAGCACGTTGGTCTTGGTCAGGTCGTAGGCGGCCACGGTCATCAGCAGGGCGTCGCTGGGCTGGTATTTCACGCCCACTTCCCACTGGTGCGCCATGCTCGGGTCGAAGGCGCTGCCGGTGCTGCTGGTGCCGGTGTTGGGGTTGAACGATTCGGCGTAGCTGACGTACGGCGCCAGGCCGAAATCGGTGAGGTAGGTCAGGCCCACGCGGCCGGTGAAGGCGTTGTCCTTCTGGTTGCTGGAGGCGCCGACGTGGTTGTCGAGGTCGTTGCGCACGTAGTCGTAACGGCCGCCGGCGGTGAGTATCCAGTGGTCGTCGAACCTGATCTGGTCCTGCAGGTAGCCGCCCACCTGCTGGATGGTCTGGTCGTAGTCAATGGAGCTGATGCTGTTGGCGGCGCTGGGGCGGGCGATGCTCTGGCCGTATTGCGGGTTGTAGATGTTCAGCGTCGGCGCCAGGGTGCGCCAGCGGCTGATGTCGGCGTCCTGCCAGGCGTAGTCAACGCCCATCAGCAGCTTGTGCACCAGGGGGCCGGTGCTGAAGTCGGCCTGCAGCTGGTTGTCGAGGTTGAAGGTGTCCATGTGCTGGTCGAAGCGGTCGGCGATGCGTGAGGTGGTGCCGCTGGCCAGGTCGACGGCGGTGGGCAGCAGGTTCTGGAAGATCAGGTCCACCTGGCCGTAGCGGGCGTTCTGGCGGAATTCCCAGGTGTCGTTGAAGCGGTGGCGGAACGCGTAGCCCAGGGTGTACTGGTCCTGGTCCAGGTGGTTGAAGCTGTGGTCGCCCATCAGCGTGCTGGTGGTGTGGCCGCTGGGGGTGCTGTAGGCAAACAGCGAGCCGCCGTTGTGGTCGCGCAACAAGTCGCTGAGCACGGTCAGGCTGGTGTCGGCGTCCGGCGCCCAGGTGAAGGAGGGCGCGATGTACAGGCGGTCGTCTTCCACCTGGTGGCCGTCGGCGTATTTCACCTGGGTGTCGGCGTCGCGGGCCAGGCCCACCACGCGGTACAGCAGGCTCTGGTCGGCGTTCAAGGCGCCGCCGACGTCGAACTGGCCTTGTAGGCGGTTGTTGTTGCCGCCGGTCAACTGCACCTCGTTGACGTGGTCGGCTTCGGGCAGCTTGCTGACGCGGTTGACGATGCCCCCGGCGTCACCCTGGCCGAACAGGCTGGACGCCGGGCCGCGCGCCACTTCCACGCGGTCATAGGCGTAGGGCTCGCTGCGGAAGAAGGCATAGCTGTTGTTCTGCTGGCGCAGGCCGTTGAGGTAGTCACTGGTGGCCTGGCCGTTGAAGCCACGGATATACAGCCAGTCAAAGCCCTTGGGGTCCAGGCCGTAGGCTTCCACCTTCACCCCCGGCACGTAGCGCAGGGCATCGGTGACGGTCTGCGCGCCCTGGGCTTGCATCTGCTGGCGGGTGATGACCGAGATCGACTGGGGAATCTCGATGATCGGCGTGTCGGTCTTGGTGCCGGCGCTGCTGCGCGTGGCCACGTAGCCCTGGCCCGGGTCGGCGCTGCCGTCCATGGCCTTGCCGGAGATGCTGGTGGGCGTCAGTTGCACGGCGGCGTCCACCGCCGGGATCAGCGAGTAACTGCCGTTGGCCAGCAGCACCGGCTGCAGCGTGCTGCCCGCCAGCAGCTGGCGCAGGCCGGCGTCCACCGCGTAGGTGCCGTGCAGGCCGGGCGAGCGTTGCCCTTGGGCGGTGCGCGGGTCGTAGGAGATGTTGACGCCGGTGGCGCTGGAGAACTGCTCCAGGGCCGCGCTCACCGCCCCGGCGGGAATATCGAAGCGCAGCTGCGCGGTGGCCTCGGCCCAGGCGCTGGGTGCCACCAGCAGCGCCGTCATCGGCGTGGCCAGGGTGATGCTCATGAGGCCCTGGCGCACCGCGCGCTTGAGCAGGTGCGGTCGATTGAAAGTTGGCTTGCGTGCAGACATGTGTGTTCCCTTCGCCCCTGTGGCAGTGGTGATGGCGCTTATTGCGTCTCTGCTACCAAGTCGAACGAGAATTGAAATCGACAACACCCCCGGCGATTTTTTTTCATCCGGCGTCGACGGCCGGCTCCACGCGGGCCCAGTACGGGGTGAAATGGCGGATGCGTACGGGCAGGGTGGCAGCGAGGTTGTCCAGCACGGCGTTGATGTCGGCCAGGTGGAAGGCCCCGGAAATACGCAGCTGGGCGACCTGCTGCGCGCACCCCAGGTAGCCGCTGCGGTAGCGCTGCAGTTCGCTGATCAGGTCCTGCAGGCGCCAGTCGTTGGCCACCAGCATGCCGCGGGTCCAGGCGTCGGCCTGGCGGTTGCCCGGCTGCACCGGGCCCAGCTGGTCGGCGCCGAACTGCAGTTGCTGGCCGGCCTCCACGCGCACCGCCGGCAGCAGCGTCGCGGTGCGCACCTGCACGGCGTGCTCCAGCACGCAGACGCGGGTGCGCTCGCCTTCGCTGCGTACCACGAAGCGCGTGCCCAGGGCGCGGACGCTGCCTTGCGGGGTGTGTACCACGAACGGCCGGGCCTGGGCGTCGCGGGCGGTCTGCACCAGGATTTCCCCGCGCAGCAGCTGCACCTCGCGCAGCTGGGGGCTGTAGCGGATATTCACCGCAGTGGCGGTGTCGAGCTGCACCTGGCTGCCGTCGTCCAGCTGCAGGGTGCGCTGCTCGCCAGTGGCGGTGCGCTGGTCGGCCATCAGCGTGGGCAGCGGTGTCAGGCGCCAGGACAGGGCGGCGCTGCCGCTGCCCGCCAGCAGCAGTGCCAGCACCTTGAGGGTTTCGCGGCGCTTGAGCCGCGCGCTGGCCAGGGTAGGGCGCGCCACGCCCGGGCCTACCCGTTCAAGACGTTCCTGCAGGCGCGCCAGCCGTTCCCACGCCTGGCGGTGGCCGGGGTGGGCTGCAAGCCAGCGGTGGTGCGCCTCGCGGGTGGCGTCGTTGGCGTCGTCGCAGCGCAGCTCCACGTACCAGCGTGCCGCCGCTTCAAGCACCGCGTGATCCAGGGCCACGGCTCAGTCCTCGGCCGCCAGCAGGCAGTGGGTCAGGGCCCGCGCCGCATGCTTCTTGACGGTGTTCACCGAGACCTTCAGCTCGCGGCCGATCTGCACGTAGCTCAGGCCGTCGAGCTGGGCCATGAGGAAAATCTCGCGGGTGCGCGGGCCCAGGCCATCGAGCAACCGGTCGATTTCGACCAGGGTCTCGATGATCAGCAGCCGGGTTTCCGGGGAAATGTCCTCGGCTTGCGGACGTGCGGCCAGGGTTTCCAGGTAGGCCTGCTCCAGCGCCCGGCGGCGGAACATATCGACCATCAGGCTTCGGGCGATGCTGCTCAGGTACGCCCGCGGCTCGCGCAGCTCAGGCGCCTTGCGTTGCAGCAGCACGCGAATGAAGGTGTCTTGCGCCAGGTCCGCCGCGTGGTCGAAACAGCCCAGGCGTTTGCGCAGCCAGCCGCAGAGCCAGCCGTGGTGCTCGCTGTAGAGGGTGTGGATGGCCGGGTGCTGCGTGCGGTCGAGGGAGGACATGGCTCATACCTGAGACGAGTTCATATGAAAATGAATCTCATTTTCTTCAGTGTACGGGCATTTGGCAATATGTATCGGGCCGCCCTAGGTAGCAGCTGCCGCAGGCGGCGTCCTACAACCACGCCGTGTCAGGTATGCCGCGGGGTTTGGGACGCGGCCATTGGGCCGCTGCTACGGGATGGTGGCGGTCAGCAGCAGGGACTGTGGCATCGGGCTTTGCGGGTGCTGCGGCTCTTGTATCGACGCCACGCGCAAACCGGCCATGTCCAGGGCGTTCACCCAGCTGGCCAGGGTGCGGAAGTACCAGGGCATGGGCTGCCACTGGCCCTGGAACCCGGCGAAGGTTTCTTCGCGCCAGCCATCCTGGTAGTCACCCGCCGCCGCGGCCCAGGGGTGCAGGGTCTGGATCACCAGGGCGCCGCCAGGCACGAGCAAAGCGCCCATCGCCGCCAGCAGCGGGATGATGTCCTGGTGCAGCAGGGCGAAGTTGGCGCACACCAGGTCGTAGCCGCTGCCCACGTCCACCGCCGCCTCGGCCAGCTGCGCATAGCTGGCCAGGTGCACCGGCGCCGAACCTGCCGCCTGCGCCGCTGCCACCAGGGTGGCGTCGCCGTCCACGCCCACCGCCTCGATGCCGCGCTGCGCCAGGGCGCGCAGCAGCCAGCCCTCGCCGCAGCCCAGGTCCAGCACGCGCG
Organism: Pseudomonas imperatae; assembly: GCF_057128625.1. Classification (NCBI taxonomy): domain Bacteria; kingdom Pseudomonadati; phylum Pseudomonadota; class Gammaproteobacteria; order Pseudomonadales; family Pseudomonadaceae; genus Pseudomonas; species Pseudomonas imperatae. The sequence continues at coordinate 14,356 of NZ_JBSKHP010000012.1, forward strand.
CCGGCTGGCGGCCCAGCACCGCCAGCAGGATGGCCTGGTCGGTGACCTGGCGGCGGCTTTCGATGCTGCCGTCGCGCACGGCCTGGGTCCAGGCCTGGGCGTTGTGGTGCCAGCTGTGCAGCAGGGCGGCTTCGGGGGTGGGCATGGCAAGGTCCTTTGGGTGAGCGCAAGCGCTGGGCGCCGCTGTCAGAGGCCCATCTCGATGGTCAGCGGGTCTGGCCCCAGGCGTCCGGTCTGCTTGAGCTGGGCGATGGCCTGCAGTTCCTGCGGGCTGAGCTCGAAGTCGAACACGTCGAGGTTGGCGGCAATGCGCTGGGCGTTGGACGAGCGCGGGATCACTACGTGGCCCTGCTGCAGGTGCCAGCGCAGGATCACGTGGGCGGCCGTCTTGCCGTGACGCTGGGCAATCTCGGCGAACAGCGGCAGTTGCAGCAGCTCGCCGCCCTGGCCCAGCGGGCTCCAGGACTCGGTGACGATGCCCTTGGCGCGGCACCACTGGCTCAGCTCGGCCTGGTTGAAGTCGGGGTGGATCTCGATCTGGTTCACCGCCGGCACCACGCCGGTGTCATCGATGATGTGGGTGAGGTGCTCGGCATTGAAGTTGGACACGCCGATGGAGCGCACCCGGCCTTCTTCCTGCAGGCGCACGAAGGCTTTCCAGGTGTCGCGGTAGGCACCTTTCTTCGGGATGGCCCAGTGGATCAGGTACAGGTCCAGGGTCTCCAGGCCCAGGCGCTCCAGGCTGGCGTCGAACGCGCGCAGGGTACGGTCGAAGCCCTGGTCGGCGTTCCACAGCTTGGTGGTGACGAAGATCTGCTCGCGGGGCACCTCGCTTTCGGCCACGGCCCGGCCCACGCCGGCTTCGTTGCCGTAGATCATCGCCGTGTCGATATGCCGATAGCCGGCGGCCAGCGCGGCCTTCGACGACGCGTAGGCCTGGTCGTCATCCAGCTGCCAGACGCCGAGGCCGAGTTGGGGGATTTGTGCGCCGTCGTTGAGGGTGATCAGTGGAGCGGTTGGCATGTCAGTCTCCTGCTCGGGCTTTAACGAAAGGTCTTTGGGTTCGAGGGACGGCCACTGGAAAAGTTGCAGGCCTCCTTGGCCATGACGCGCCCTGGCGGGCGCTGCTACAGGGGTTATGCTGTTGAACGGGGCGGTGCATTCGCGCCGCCACTGCCTGGGAGCTGCGTCATGAACGTGCAACCCTACCTGTTTTTTCCTGGCACCTGCCAGCAAGCGATTGATTTCTACTGCGCCGTGCTGGGCGCCACCGTGCAATTCAAGATGACCTTCGCCGAAGCGCCGCAAGCGTCGAGCGGCGCCGACTGCCCCGCCGCACCGCCCGACGGCATCATGCACGCCAACCTGCTGATCGGCACCACCCAACTGATGATGAGCGACGACCCCACCCCCGGCGAGAAAACCCACGGCGGCTTTGCGCTGTCGGTGGCCACCGACGACCTGGCCAAGGGCAAGGCCTGGTTCGACGGGCTGGGGCAGGGCGGCACGGTGCGCATGCCCTGGGGCGAGACGTTCTGGGCGCAGGGCTTCGGCATGTTGACCGACCGCTTTGGCGTGCCGTGGATGGTGAACGTGGAGAAAAAGCCCGGGGCCGCGTAAACGTAGCAGCTGCCGAAGGCTGCGTCCGGGCCCACCTATCGTTCACAGTCATGGCGCATCATGTCCCGTATCACGTCGACATCGATGCGCCAGGAGCAGGGAGCACCACTGATGGACCTACCGACACTGCGCACGCCCCGGCTGCTGCTCAAACCCTTGAGCGCACCACAGGCCGCCCGCCTGGCCGAGTTGGCCGATGACCCGTGTGTGCGCGCCTTCACCGCGAACATGCCCTCGCCCTACACGGTAGAGGCGGCCCACGCCTTCATCGAGCGTTCCAGGCAGGCTGCCGAACGCGACGAGGATTACGTGGCAGGTATCCACACCCACGCAGGCGAACTGATGGGCGTCATCAACCTGCGCCCCTCCAGGCGCCACCGTAGCGGCCACCTGGGCTACTGGATCGGCGCGGCGTTTCGCAACCAGGGCTTCACCACCGAAGCGGTCCGGCACCTCATGCTGTTTGCCTTTCAAACGCTGGAATTGCACCGCGTGCACACCGCCTGCCTGGCCACCAACAGCGCCTCGGCGCGGGTGCTTGAAAAGGCCGGGCTGGCGCCGGAAGGGCGCAGCAGGCAGGCGTTCCTCAAGGACGGCGTGTTCCACGACTTGCTGCTGTTCGGCGCCGTCGCCGCCACCTGGCCGCCACCGGCCCCGTAGCAGCTGCCGCAGGCGGCGTCCTGGCCCTTGAGTCCGGCCCAGCGCAGCACTGCGGGAGGAAGTGGTGGCTTCGGACGCGGCCTGCGGCCGCTGCTACGGGGGTTATTTGAAGACTGGGATGGGGCTCGCGGTAGGTGTCTGCTTCAGGTACTCGCGCAGCCGGCGGCCGATGGCGGCGATGTTCGCCTCGCCGGCGCGCAAGGCCTGTGGGTTGGTGTGCACGGAGTAGTCGCCCAGGGCCAGGTCATAGGGATGCGGCGCGGCAGAGCCGATGACGAACACCGCGTCCTTGCCCAGAGCCCTTAGCGTCACTGCATCGCTGCCCGGCTCGAAGACCACCAGTTCGCCCCCCAGCACGCGGTCAGGCGCGGCCAGGGCGCCGCGGCTGACACTCAGCCACAGCGACTCATGGCCGGCCGGCGGCGTGTAGGTCCAGGACCGCCCGGCGCCCAGCGTCACCAGCAGGTAGTTCACCCCGGTGGGCGCGCGCACCGGGCTTTGCACCCCCTGGTACTCGCCAAGGATCACCCGTGCCGGGCCCGCCTCGGGCATGGCGCGGGACTCCAGGTACTGGCTGTCGACGCTGGCGTTTTCCAGCGCCGGCGGCAGGGCCAGCCACAATTGAAAGCCCTGGATGCGTGGCGAGGTACCCACCGACATTTCCTTGCCGTGCCACACCCCGCCGCCGGCGCGCATCCATTCCACGCCGCCGTAGTCGATGAAGCCCTGGCCCGAGTCGGCGTCGTCGAAGCGCAGGTTGCCTTCGGTAATCAGCGTGACCGTGGCAATGCCCGAGTGCGGGTGCATGGGCATGCCGTTGATGAACGCACTCTCGCCTTCAAACAGGTCCAGGAACACGAAGGGCTTGAGCCACTGGCCCAGGTCGCCCGGGCTCATCAGCCGGACGATGGCGCCGTGGCCGCTGCCGGTGGTGCGGTAGGCGATCGCGCGGGGCGCTACCGGCTTCATTTACGTGCATCCAGGCTGAAGCGGCCGGCGCCGAACGCCACGACCTGCAGCAACCCGCCGGCCATGGCGATGTTCTTGAAGAAGTGGATGAACTGGTTCTGATCGCCCAGGGCGTTATGGAAGGCCAACGCCGTGGCCACGCTGAACACCGCCAGCACGGCCGCGACGGCGCGGGCGCGGTAGCCGGCGATCAGGGCGATGCCGCCGCCAATTTCGACCAGGATGGCTATCACCAGCGCCACCTGGGGCAGGGGTAAACCTGCCGAGCTGATGTAGCCCACCATCATTGCCGGGGCGGCCAGCTTGGAAAAGCCGGAGAGGATGAAAATGGTGCTGAGCAGCACGCGGCCGATCAACGACACCGAGGCCTGGGCCACGTCGGAGCTGCCTGGGGTGGCAGCGGCTTGAGCAATGTTTGCAGTCATGGGGTATTTCCTTCAGGGAGGGCGGATTCGCCATGAACCGCCGCAGTGAAGAAATGGTGCGCCGGCGCCGACCATCTGAATAGCCGGCTAATTTAGTGCGCTACGTTCGAAAAATTAGGCAAGCTGGGGCAGGCAGGCGGATACTGTCGGTCTTCATCGTCAAGGACACCGGCATGATCACCGAGCCCGGCACCCCCACACTCGACCAGCTGCGCGTGTTCATGACCGTGGTCGAGGTCGGCAGTTTCGCGGCGGCCGCCAGGAAACTGCACCGCGCCACTTCGGTGGTCAGCTACTCGATCGCCAACCTGGAATTGCAGCTGGGCGTGCTGCTGTTCGACCGCCACACCACCCGCAAGCCGCAGCTCACCGAGGCGGGCCGCACGGTGTTGGCCGAAGCGCGCAGCATCACCCACGGCATCCACGGCCTGCGGGCCAAGGTCAAGGGGCTGCTCCAGGGCCTGGAAGCGGAAGTTCGCCTGGTGCTGGACGTGATGCTGCCGGCGGAGCGGGTGGTGGATGCGTTGAAATCCTTTCGTGAAACCTTTCCCACGGTCGCCCTGCATCTGCACATGGAGGCGCTGGGCGCGGTCACCGACCGGGTGATCAACCGTGGCGCCACGCTCGGCGTCAGCGGGCCGATGAGCAACGCCATTGACGGTATCGAGAAAATGGCCGTCGGCAGCGTCGAACTGATCCCGGTGGCCGCCCCCGACCACCCCCTGGCCATGAACGGCGCCAACCCGCCGGGCGCGGTGCGGGCGCACACCCAACTGGTGCTGTCCGACCGCTCGCACCTGACCGAAGGCAAGGACTTCGCCGTGCTCGGCAACCGCACCTGGCGCCTCGCCGACCTGGGTGCCAAACACATGCTGCTGCGCGAGGGCATTGGCTGGGGGAACATGCCGGCGCCGATGGTAGCGGAGGACCTGGCGAGTGGCCGGCTGGTGCACCTGGACATAGCCGAGTACGCGAGTGGGCATTATGCCTTCGATGTCATCTACCGCACCGATCAGCCGCCGGGGCCGGCGGCGAGGTGGTTGATCGAGCGGTTTGTGCACCAGGCAGGCGGGCAGGCGTAGCAGCTGCCGCCAGGCGGCGTCCGGGCCTCTGCATCAGCGGCTTTTAACCCACAGCCCAAACTCGCGCATCACCTCCACGACCGGCGCCAGCCGCCTGCCGTCCTCCGTCAGTTCGTATTCAACGGTTACCGGCACGGTAGGGAACACCGTGCGCTTGAGCAACCCCGCTTCTTCCAGCGCCCGCAGATCAAGCGTCAGCATGCGCTGGGATATGGCCGGCATATCACGCCTCAGGGCGTTGAAACGCTTGGGGCCCTCCAACAGGTATGAGGCAATCAACAGGCGCCATCGCCCGCCCAGCAAGCGCATTGCTTCTTCCACCGAACAACCGGATATGTTGTGTTTCATCAGCTCAAGCCTCGGACAAACAGGTATACATTTTGTACCTATACTACAAATTACTGCCTTCTTCTTATTTTATACCCGCGCTCTAGAATGGCCCGAAGCCGCCACTGTGCCGTTTCCCCATGTTCTGGAGCTCGCCCGTGAAGCTGTACTACATCCCCGCGTCCTGCTCGCTAGCCCCTCATATCGTGCTGAATGAACTGGGCCTGCAAGCGACCTTGATCAAGGTCGACCACAAGAAGCACCGCACCGATTCGGGCGCCGATTATCTCGCGGTCAACCCCCTGGGCTACGTGCCTGCCCTTGAACTGGAGGACGGCACCTTGCTGCGCGAAGGGCCGGCGATTGTGCAATACCTCGCCGACCTGAAACCGGAGTGCCAACTGGTGCCCCCAGCAGGCAGCCTGGCGCGGTACCGGCTACAGGAGTGGTTGAACTTTCTGTCGTCCGAGGTGCACAAGGGCTTTATCCCGTTGCTGTACGCCGCCCTGGCCGGTTCATACGTGGCCACCGCCAAACCCAAGCTTGAGCAACGCTTCCACTGGATCGATGCTCAACTGGCCGAAAAGCCGTACCTTATGGGGGACGCCTTCAGCGTGGCGGACGCCTACCTGTTTGCACTGACAGGCTGGGGGCAGGCCGGCTGGTTGACTAGTTACTACAAGGCCGACATCCACTTTGACCACCTGCACAACCTTCGCGCCTGGCATGAACGGGTCAAGGCACGGCCTGCGGTTTTAACAGCGTTGCGTGAAGAAGGGCTTGCATGACCACGACCTCATTCCTTGAATTCCACAAGATGCACGCCAACGGCGACGACTTTGTCATTGTCGACGCCCGGCGCGTGCCCGTCGCCATCACCGAGCAGCTGGCGCGACGGTTGGGTGACAGAAACCGCGGCATCGGCTTCAACCAGCTTGCCGTGATGCTCCCCTGCGAGCACGCCGAGGCGCAGTTGGTGTTCTGGAACGCCGACGGCTCGCCCCTGGCCACCTGTGGCAGCGCCACCCGCGGCGCCGCCGATTTTCTGATGCGTGAGGGCAATACCGCCGCAGTGGTGGTGCGTACGGGGCGCGGACTCTTGACCTGCACGCGCACCGCCTCCGGCGATATTTCCGTGAGCATGGGCCAGCCGTCGCTTGGCTGGGCGGACATCCCCCTGGCAAGGGAAATGGACACCCGCGTGCTGCCCATCGCCGGCAGCCCTGCCGCGGTCAGCATGGGCAACCCGCATTGCACCTACTTCGTGGACGACCTGGCCACCGTGGACGTGGCCGCCCTGGGCCCCGCGCTGGAACACCATGCGCTGTTCCCGGCCAGAACCAACGTGCATTTCGTCCAGGTCATCAACCGCCAGCACATCCGCCTGCGCATCTGGGAGCGCGGTGGCGGTGTGGCGCTGGGGTCGGGCTCCTGCGCCTGCGGCGCGGCGGTGAACGGCATGCGCCGGGGGCTGCTGGACAGCGAGGTACGGGTTGAATGCGATGGCGGCAGCACGACCGTGCAGTGGGATGGGGTAGGGCCGGTGACGTTGACCGGGCCGGTGGCAAGGCTGTACTCGGGGCGCCTGGCAGACGCTTTTCTCCCCCCGTAGCAGCTGCCGCAGGCGGCGTCCCGCCCCTCACTATCCTGAAGCCCAGCAGTGTGGCGCAGCGCTGCGGCTAGCCCATGATGCACAGGTTGTAAGCGCCGCTGACGGTCAGGTGAACTGCCCGTTGGGCCTGCTCTTGCGCTGCGCCGGCGGGCACGGCGAACTGGCTTGTGTAGTAGGCCGCCAGCTCAGCGGCTGCTTGCCGCATCAACGCCTGGTGATCGGCGATAAAGCGCGGCTCGTCCACTGGGTACTGCATTGATGCCTCGGGCACGTCACTGGCCGCCCGCCACAGCGCCATGTCGTGCAACCGCACCGCCAGCCGCGTCCTGGTGTATTCACGATACAGCGAGAACCGTACCGTCCCCGGGCAATCGGGCTGCACCTGTTCTGCAGCGTGCGCCAACGCATCCAGGGCGGGCAGGGCAGGCAGGGTGGCTTCGCAGTCCGTAGCGACCAGTTGGCTGTCAATGGCCCCGCCATAGACCGAGCCCAGCGCCGCCATCAGCCCAGGGCGGCGCACCAGCGCTGCGCACGGCAAGGTCAGGGGCGCATTGGGCGGGGTGAAGGTGGCGCCGAGCGAGGCAACGCCCAGAAACAGGGCGAACGCGGCGTCCGAACTGGCGAGCTCGAGCGCGGACGCGTTATTCAACGGGTGGCCTAACGTTGGGTTGGCTTCGAGTTGGCGGACCATCGGAGCGATCATCACCGCCACCACGGCGGTGCGCTTGGTGGCGTCTTCGATGGTCGAGTAGCGGTCGATGGCCTCGTAGATCGACGCCGCCGGTGGATTGGGCTGCGTAAGCGCTGTGGCGGCGAAGCAGACGTTGACGATGTTCGTTGCCAACAGCGTGAACGCGACCCTGCAGGCAAGGCGTGACAACTTCATGGGGAACTCCCTTTCCGCAAAGCCCCCATCATAGGCCGGCAGCTCCCCCCGGAAGATGAATAAACACCCCCCGTAGCAGCTGCCGCAGGCGGCGTCCCGAAGCCCACCACGTTCACCGCGGCGCCTGGGACGCGGCCTGGCGGCCGCTGCTACGGAGTCCGGGTTACCCAGGCGATTGCGGCCAGCGCCATGCCGGCCACGTTCAAGGTCACCGGGTTGAACGCATCCGCCAGCATCCATGGCTGCACCAGCGCCACATCCACCAATAGCGCCAACAACGCCACGCCCGCCACCAGCAACGGCCAACTGCGCCCCGGCGTGAACAGCAACAACGCCGCCAGCGCCAGCTCGGCCACCCCGGCCGCCTGGGAAAACCACAGCGCATCCCCGAGGCCATGGGCCTGCAGCAACGTGCGCTCCCCAGGGGCGGTCATGATCAGCTTGGGCACCAGCCCATGGTAGGCAAACATGAACGCCAGGCCGCCACGCCCCAGCCAATGTGCCTGGCGCAGGCGGTTCATGCCGGCGCCTTGAGAAAGCGCCGCTGATGGTCCGGCGTGGGCATCAGGCACACGTCATATTTGCCGAACAGCCGGTAGCGGTTGAGCGCGATGCGGTCGTAGGCCCAGTCGCGCAACCACAATGGGCAAACGCGCAGCGCCCGCAACGCCGGCCAGGGCGCAGGCAGTAGCGCCACCACCGCGAAAAACGCCTCCGAGCGCACCCAGTAATGGTGGTCGCGGATGACCGCCATGGTGTCGAACGCATCCACCGGCAGGCCGGCCCACGCCAGCAACGCCTGCCCCTCGGGCGACTGCACTGTGGCCAGGCGCACCCGCTGGCTGCGGTCATGGCGAATCAGGAACTTCGCCCAGCCGTTGCACAGCTTGCACACCCCGTCGAACAGCACCACGGTTTCACCGGGAGCCAGCAGCGGGGCGGGGGTGGGGCGGCGCAGGGAGGTGGGCATGGGTGGGGCTCGTGGGTGGGGCTGTGGGGAACAGTGTAACGCGCTATGCGCTCATTGCACTGCGGCGCCTGGGACGCGGCTTGGTGGCCGCTGCTACGGGACCGTGGACGTCTCTACAGATCCAGGCACATGCTTTCTTGATTGCAAAATGATATCGTTTTGCTTTGTCCAAGATCGTGTCAGTTCGACACATGGAATCCCGATTGGGAAAGGAAACCTGAATGTCATCCCTGCAAGCCGAAATGCTTATTGAACAGAAAGTGGCAAACGCCAAGAAGTCCACTGGCGTTGCCTACCTGTTGTGGTTATTCATGGGCGGCTTCGGCGCACACCGTTTTTACCTGGGTAAAACGGGCACTGCCGTGGCTCAATTGATCATCACCGTTATCGGTTGTTTCACCATCTTCCCGCTCATCATTACCGGCCTCTGGTTATTGGTGGATGCGTTCCTGATCCCGGGCATCATCCAGGAGCACGCGGAAAAAGCGCGCCGCGAGGCACGTCTTGAAGTAGCGTTGATTCAACAGAGTCAAGCGTGATGCGCCCTGTAGCCGCCGCCTGACAGCCGCGGCTACAACCCAGCCAGCGCCAAACCCACCCCCAACCCAATCAACGCCGCACCAACCACCCTGTCCAGCACCCGTTGCCTGGCCAGCAAACGCCCGCGCAGCGCCTCTGCCGAAAAGAACACCGCCACAACGCTGAACCACCCCCAATGCGCCAGCGACATGAACAGCCCATAGCCCAAATCAGTCGCCAAACCGTTGCTGACCTGCACCACCTGGCTGTAAGTGGCCACCACGAACAGCATCGTCTTCGGGTTCAGCGCGTTGGTCAGGAACCCCATCCCGAACGCCTTGCCAGCAGACGGGCGCGGGCCGCGGGCTATGTCCACCTCCAAGGCCGAGGTGCTGCTCAGCGACTTCCACCCCAGGTAGATCAGGTAACCCGCCCCGAGCAGCTTCATCGCCATGAACACCATCGGCGAGTGGGTGATGACCAGCGCAATGCCCAACACGGTATACAACACATGCACCTGCACCCCGCAGGCGATGCCCAACGCCGCCATCAGCCCGCTGCGGCGGCCGTAGGCGTAGCTGTTGCGGGTGACCATCGCAAAGTCCGGCCCCGGGCTGATCACCGCCAGCATCGTGATCGCCGCTACGGCCAACAACTCATTCATACCTCTCCCCATTTTGCACGACGTTTTCGCACAGGTACCGTGCGCCATGCCGCGCAGAGTGGCGCTTTGCGATAGGGAATAAAAACGATTTATAGTGCAGTAAATCTGTGAGAAATCATCGCCTATATGAAGCTGCCAGCCCTCACCGCGTTGCACTTCTTCACCGTCGCCGCGCAAACCCAGAGCTTCGTCCAGGCCGCGCGTCTGCTGCACGTCACCCACGGCGCCGTCAGCCGCCAGGTGCGGCTGTTGGAGGAGGGCATCGGCGTCGAACTGTTCGACCGCCGCAACCGCGCCATCTTCCTCAACGACGCCGGCCGGCTGCTGTACAACGTGACCGGGCCGTTTTTCGAACAGCTCGAAGGCGCCGTCGACACCCTGCGCCGCGACGCGCGCGAAGAAGTGCTGGTGGTGTCCTGCGAACCGACCATCGCCATGAAATGGCTGATCCCGCGCCTGCCGGACTTCCACGCCGCCCACCCGCACCTGCAAGTGCAACTGCTGACCGCCGGCGGCCCCATCGACTTCGCCCGCACCGGCGCCGACGTGGCGGTGCGGCGGGACGACTTCTACTGGGGGGAGGCGCTGTACAGCGAAACCATCTGCGAAGAATGGATAGGCCCGGTGTGCACGCCAGCGCTATGGCCCGAAAACCAGCAGCTGGACGGGATGCGCCTGTTGCGCAGCAAGACCCGGCCGTTGGCTTGGGAGCATTGGCTGCGGTTGGCAGAAGTGGCCGCACCGGCGTCGACGCGGTTGGAGTACGAGCATTTCTACCTTTGTATACAGGCGGCTGCGGCGGGGTTGGGGGTAGGATTGTCGTCGTTCCTGATGGTGCAGGATGAGCTGGCGTCGGGGCAGCTGGTGGCGCCGTTCGGGTTTCGGCGCGATGGGTCGAAGTATTGCCTGCTGGCGCCGCGAGGCTTCGAGGAGGGCGGAAAAGGGTGCGTTTTCCTACAGTGGATTCGCGCACAAATGGCCGCCATAAAACCCACGTAGCAGCTGCCGAAGGCTGCGTCCGACGCCCCCGCAAAACCGCAGGGGCCTGGACGCGGCCTTGCGGCCGCTGCTACGGAGTCCTGGTGTAGCCGCTGCCGAAGGCTGCAGCTGATCTGGAGGAGCACACGGCAGCCCATGGTATCGTTGGCGAACTATCGGAATTGATGCAGCCCCAAATGACCACTGACCATCTAGCGCCACTGCGCGCTGCGATCCACGACCGCAAAATAACCGCGCCTCCGCATCCGTGGATAGAGATTGCCCGGTATTGCGTAGCCGGGTTGTTTGACATCGGCTTTCATCGCGATTCAGAGCTGCTTTTGGTGGTGTCGAGTTCTGGGCGTGGCGTATTCGATTGCCTTACGGGAGCGAAGATCGCGCGCGATTATGCCGACGATGTACTGACCGATGCCTACCTGGAGTGCGAAGGAATAGGCCCGCTCGCCGGCATGAATATACGAACGTCAGGGATCAGCGGGGGCGGGCTGCCCGTTGCGTCACCGGATGGGTGGTGTGTTGAGACCGTAACGTTGAGTTGGCCGGAACATCACCTGTTGCTGGTGGAACCGGGGTCGTGGCTGTACGGCGAACGTTATAAACAGCCCTGCGCTTTTCATAAGTTGGCGGTCGAGCGTGAGTTGAGGGCGTTTGGGTTTTCCTGGTCGGGGAAGAGCTTGGTGATTGCTACATCCGGGGAATTGGTGGTTTATCGTCGGTAGGGCTTGGTCACTGCGTTTTGATCAAAAACTACCACCCATGCAAATACCGCATACTTCTGACTCTGACCGCTCCAAAGCACCTTGAGCGTCATAGACGCACGCATTGCACATCATCACAACGCCAAAAGTACAGGCGGAAGGGCGTTTGGGGTGCGCGACTTTTACCACGTGCCCCGTTGACGACATACTGGGGTAGCACTCGGCTGTCAGGCTTCCCTCACCTTTGTCGCAGGCAGCGAGGCTCAACAACAGGGGCGCCGCGCAGAGCAGGTTACGCAGGATAATCGCCATAGGCCGCCCCCCCCCCTTATTTAACAGCCATGGGCGCGACATCATCGGTCACCACCAGCGAGAACTTCATCTCGGCCGCCGCGGTGGCAACTAACGCTGCGGTATCGAGCGATACATCCAACAACCGGGCAGTAGGGTTTTCGGCGGTGATCTTGACGCCGGGGATAGTGGCGGCATTGATGTTAACCATCAACGCCTCACTGCTTTTGGCGATGGATTGCTGCAAATCAATCCTGGCGTTTTCCTGCAGTTGCTGGAGGATTTGCTCGTCAAAGACGGCGGCCACGGTTTGCCAAAACTCGTTGTCCAGCACCGTGGAGTATTTCAAGTCGTCGAGTTCGATGGCCGTCCCGCTTTCAGCGATGCGCGGTGTACTGGTCAAATAAACCCAACCCTGGGTATCGAGGAGTTTTCCCGGGAGCTTGGCAGAGATCTTGATACCCACTGCCAGTTTGCCGTTGGAGGCGTAGACATCAACGTCTTCAGGGGTAACGGCTATCTCGCCAGCAGGTGATGGCGTGCTAAACGATTTGCCCACGATGGATGTCTTCAAGGCCTGGCTGATGCTTGCGTAGGGGGCGGTCGCCCGGACGACGACGCGTAGGCCACTACTGTTCGCCGCCAGCGGTTCAAGGGGCGGTAGCGGAAGGGGATCGACATTCGACGCCTGGGCATCCACATGCGCCAAGACGCCCGCTCTCACGGCCAATTGCAGCCCGTTGTCGGTGGATTGCACTTCGGAGATGGCCAGCGATTGCGGAATAATATTGAGAAACAGCGGGCTGCTACCGGTGGCCGTAATGGGTATAACAATGGGCCGCCAGTGGGCTTGAACGGTGTCGCGCAATTGCGTGCAGTCCACGGCGCTGGCGGCCGCTCGCTTGATTGCCTCTTGTTGGCCGTTGATGGCTTGCGACGCTTTGCTGGTCAGGTCCAGGTTGACCGGGCCTGCACAGAAGCGTGGATGCCCAAACACCCCAAGGTCGATGCCGGCACAGTTTTGCCCAATGATTTCAACCTTGGCGTTGGTTACCCAATCCTGAGTGGGTGTGGCGGAGATCTGCGGGCACCAGTCACTTTTCACGGCAAGTTTGATATCGACGATGGGGCGTACGGTCGCAGAGAAGCTTTTTCCATTCAGCCTCAAAATGGAAGCTATGTCACCGTTAAGCCCTGCGTGACCATTGATATCGATCGGAACCGCAACGCGCATGGCATCGCCGTTTCTACCCACGGTCACCGGCCCGGCCTTTGTCAGCGTGGCGCTCCATGAGTGGCCGGCACAGGCTTGCCGGGTTGTAAGATAAGGAATTTCAAGGATCCCACCGCCTTTTCTCACGGTAGGGACATTGGCGCAAGGTTCGTCTCCGCTACCACCAATGGTCTGGGATGCAGGGATATTATTATTGATCGTTGTTTGTATTAAGTTGTACGGAATCGTTGTTGCGACAGTGATGAAGCTGGTTTCAAGTGGCGCGGGTGGAAGCGCCTGGCTAGCGGGTTGGGGCTTTTCAAAGATGTCGTTCCTGCCGCACGCGGATAGCATTGCAAGGAGGGTAACAAGCGTTGGTTTTAACAATGTAGTGCCCATGGTGCACCCCCTGCGGGTTTATCCAGGTTAAATACAGTTGTCAGCGCTGGCCGATGATTGTGCGTATGGCAGAATCAAGGTTGGTTAATGTGAGGGTAGCAGAGGCTTGTCTGTGTAAAGATAGGTAGAAAAATTTTTAGTGGGTATTTTTAATGCGTGTAAGTTGGGTGTTTCATTGTTGAGGCAGAAGTTGCTGTTGTTGGTGTTTTTATGAAAGTGTTTTTGCAAAGTGTGTGGGGTTGATATTATATGTATGTGCCTTGGAGGATTTTTTAAGTGGGGGCAGCTTCCGCTACTGTGAATACCAGAAGCAGCTCCCGATTTCGACTGACCCTGAACCTACTTACACTTCACCAAAACAACCCGACAAGTCCCCGGCGTCCCCCCACTTCTCCCTGCATACGTCGCACAATCGCGCACCGCCTTCCCCTCGGCAGCCTTCGCATTAGGCCCCCACGCCAACCCACCTTCGCCCTGCGTAGGCAGCGCTTTGGCATAACACCGCGAACGATCGCTCGCGCACCCCGTCATCAGCAGGGCCAGCAAAGCGGGCAGCGCCCAGGTCAAAACGGTACGGCCGGTTACTCTGTTCATTGCAAAATTCCATACAGCACGAAACGGGGTCGTTCGGCGTGAAGCCGAATGTGGAGTATTCATTATGCTATAGAATAGGCGAACAAGAAGATGAATTCTGCATGGCGGATCAGGCTGGAAGTGTGGCCAAGGGCTACCGCAGCCTGCGACGGCTACTAGCGCCCTTAGAATTTAGAGGGGGCTGCCTGTGTTCCGGCGATTTTAGTCTTGATGTTAGTTTCGCATTGTCCGTTTAACCTGCCAGTGATACTATTTTTGTGCTCTACACCCCAGGTCGTCCGAATTGCTGAACTCAACACGTTGAGCACCAATTTGGCTAGTGTGGTACCAGTATTAAAGGGCGCACCAGAAACGTAAGTTTTAGCGCAGCAGTCCTTTGTATTGACGCAGCGGATGGAAGTCGGTGATAGGCGAAAAGGGGAGCCAACAAGTTGGTTCCCTTTTTTTTGTCCAGATAGATTGCGTTTGGGCGCGATCAGGCGAATGCATTTTTGTGAGGTTTGTAGGTGTTTATTAGGGCTTTTAGATAAGGTGAGTGTGAAAGTGCGGAACATTGTTCCAGTCGTGCGATCCCTAGCTCAAGCCTGTGGTCGCGCTGGGTAAATGTGGTAACGATTGGGGTCGGTTCGTTCGATTACGACCTTGTCACCGGCCTGTATGGAGTGAGCCAGGAAAAAGTCGCCAACCCATGATCGTTTTCGGAAAATTTTTTTATCGCCTGCGATATCCGTGAATATCGCCTCTCCGATGCCGCAGTGAATCTCCAGCACAGTACCGGCGGTGCTTTCATTAGGTCCGCCTATAGAATCCGGTGGGAAGATGTCTATGATGCTGGATAGGTAGAGATGATTATTGTTAAGATTGCCTTGTGTAAGGGTTATTATGCGAAAGCTCATACGGTCCTCCATGAAAGCGGGTTTGGCTTGGCGTTTGCTGAAGTGATGTGCGCATTATTTAGGTCACTTCGGCTAGGTGGTTGTCTACTGAAAAAACTCTATTGCTTCAATCATGGCTCGCGTTTGCTGAGCGTCGTTGTTTAATAAGGCTTGATGTAAAAGCCCGGAAAGCATGGCGCAGCGAGTTGATTCTGGAATTACACAAGGGCTTAGTATGCCTCTTGATTGCGGGTAGTCTCCCCAATGGACTCCTAAGGCTTTGCTCCCTCCATTCTCTTGGTTTTTGTGGTCGTACCATCCGATGATAAGTACCAGGCCGCCGTCGGCGTGGATTTCTCGGTGATCCTTCCAATAAGAAATCATATTCATTTTTAGTCCTTGGGGCATGAGTGCCTGAGGGCAAGCTTTGCCATTGGTGGGGGCGCTGTCTTCGTGCAGTTGTCTACGTCTTTGCGACAGGCAAAATTACCATGAAAGCCGGATTTCCGTTGGTTGGAACTAGGCAATTGGCCGAGGGCCAGCGCAGCCTGCGGCAGCGGCTACGGGCCGCTGCTGCAGGGCATGGCTTACCTCACGGCAATCAACGCATCCACCAACCCCTTGGCGCCTTCGATGTGGTGCAGGGTGGACCAGGCCAGGCCTTTTTCGATGCCGTCGCCGTCGGTGAGTTCGTAGGCGGAGTCGTAGGCGCAGCGCAGCAGGTGTGCCAGGTGGCACAGGGTGTCTTCCAGGCTGATGCCTGGGTTTACGCTGAAGAACGGCTGTTGTTGCGAGTCGCGCATGCCGAAGGGCAGGGCGGTGGTTTCCTGGAAGTCGCTCATGATCAATGTCCCTATGTGTAAACCAGCGTGGCCGCCCGGGGCAGCCACGTGCAGCGCGTTGCGATTACCAGGCTTTACGCCAGCGCCAGAATTGCCACCATCGAGGCGGTTTGGCGGTGTGCAGGGCTTCGTTGCGGCGTGCGACCTCTAGCAGGGTGCTTTGATGCACGAAGTGTTCGACCACGCGCTTGGGGTCGAACTCGGTTTGGGGCAAGGGGGAGGCGTAGAGCGGGTGATCGGGGGGTGGTTTTTTGCTGAAGGGTGGATCGGGGGTTGGCTTGACCATGATGGTTCTCCTAACACATTAAAGGAGCTGCCAGTCAATGTGACCAAACAATGAGGTGGCAGCCGTGCGAGGGTTGGTCAACCGGGGTGTTAGGAACCCAGCGCATCCGAAGATGCCCCGCGCACAGCTGCCATAAAGCATCCAGACCGCTTGTGAGCGGAAATGGATATGGCGACGCTGATGCGCCTAACAACCTCGGGTGACCAAACCCGACCGCTGTTGTGCAGCGGTGGCGGGAGGTTAGTAACGAGCGGCGATGGGCGCAAGCGTGAAAATGTAAGCTAATTATTCGATTATCGCGGAACTTGTAGGAAATTTCCTAGGACTTTTCTGATGGTATTTGTATCTGGAGATGTGCGGGGGGACCGGGACGCAGCCTGGCGGCAGCTGCTACGGGGGAAGTGGGTGGCAGCTGTGTGCGGGTTGGTCAACCGGTCGCGGGCACCCGGCGCATCCGAAGACGCCCCACACACAGCCGCCATTGCGCTGTGGAAGCCGTAGGGTAATCCCCTCGGAAAATGCTGCAAGGTTGAAAGTGTAAGAGCGTGCGGCAGGGCCGCTGTTGCCGTGCCAACCCCCAGCTTGCCCCGAGGCTCGGCGTGTGCCATGGTTGTCACCTGACAACCAATTGCGCTGCACCACGTCATCAGCAAGCCACGGAGCAACAGGGATGGAATTTACCTTCACTCTCAAGTACCAACTACCCACCCACGACACCGACGCGCTTATCGAGCGCCTGGCAGAGCAGGGGTGTGACGATGCATTGGTCGGCGTAGGCCAGCCAGGGCGGCTGGGGCTCGAATTCGTGCGCGCAGCCGCCTCGGCCAGGGAAGCGGTTGAAAGCGCGTTGGCGGACGTTCAGCGGGCGGTGCCCGAGGCCCGTTTGATTGAGGCGACACCCGATCTGGTGGGGCTTACCGATGTTGCCGAGGTTATGGGGGTAACGCGGCAGAATATGCGCAAGCTGGTGGTCAGTTATCCAACCTTTCCAACGCCGGTGCATGAAGGCAGCTCTGCGATTTGGCATCTGGCCGAGGTGCTGGGGTGGATGGAGGGTAAGGGGTACCAGCAGGTGCCTCGCGTTGTGCTGGATGTGGCGCGCGTGGCGATGCAGGTGAACATCAGGAAGGAAAATGCGCGGGTGGCGGGTGATCCTGGGATGGCCGTTGCGGTGTTTTAAGGCCTGGCAGCACTGGCTACGCGATATCTGTAGCAGCGGCCGCCAGGCCGCGTCATGAGCAACGCGGACCGTAATTCAGCCAGGTACACCGAGGCGTTCTTTTCGCGGGCAGAGCCCGCTCCCACAAGGGCGCCCGCCACAGCACCAGCCAGTGCCCACGGGTTGCGTTCGGGGCTCAGGTCACCGCGTAATATTTGCGCACATAGCTTGTGCTCAACCACCCACAAGACGTGCCCTTGGCCACAAACACCGTATCCCCTGCATGCACCACCAGTTCCTCCCCGCCAGCCAACCGCAGCGTCACCTTGCCTTCAGTCAGGTGCATGAACTCATGGCACAAATGCCCACGGCTGTGCCGCTCATAAGCCGTCGAATCCCACACGCCAACTCGTAGCGGGCCCTCTTCAAACACCCCCTGCGCCCGGCACTGCGGCGCGCGGCTGATGAGGATCTTGTCATCGGGCGGCGCCGACGGGCTCAGGTGCAGGTCGCGGTTCACCACGGTCAACCCAGGCACCACGGCCGCCTCGGCGCGCGTGGCGGCAAACCAGGCCCACAACCCGTCGGCACTGGCATCCAGCGCAAACGCCGTGCCCCGCGCGATCACCAGGCAGTCCCCGGCCTTCAGCACAATCGTCTGTTCATTGCTGGTGAAGCTCAGCTCACCCTCATGCACCACCAGCGTTTCAGTGAACGGGTAGGCCGCCACGTCGTACCGGCCCGAGACGGCCGCCAGCCCCGCAGCGAAGCCCTGTTCGTCGCTGAACACGGTGCTGCGGTGCCCGCCGAACGGGTCGCCTTCTGCCAGCGCGCCTGCTTCACCGGAGTGAAACGCCGCACGCCCATCCGCAAACGCCAATACCCTTGCAACTGAAGCCGACATGTCACTTCCTCAATCAATCAACCAATGGCCTGTGTCACCAACGCAAACGCCTGCACGCCTTCGCAGGCCTGGGGTATCTCGCCGCGGCTCATGCAGGTGACGGTGTCGATGCCGGGCAGGCCGACGCTGTCCAGGTAACCTTCCAGGCCGCAGCCCACGGGAATGTCGATGCGCACGAAGGCATCCGGCACGCTGGCCAGCAGCTGGGCGATCAAGGCTTGGGCCTGGGCGGCATTTTGCGCCACCACCGGGCCGATGCAGCGGCCCCGGCCGAACGGGCGAATGATGGCAAAGGCCTGCAGCTGGCCGTCCACATCAAGGCCTACGGCCTGCTCGATGTCGGGGAACACGGCGTGCATCACCGCGCCGCGGTCCAGGCCGGTGGCGGCGCTGGCCAGGTAGCTCATGCGTGGGTGATCGTCTGCGTTCAGGGTGCGCCCGGCAGAAGCTGCTGCAACCACGCCAACGGTGCCCTGGCGCTGCTGGATCTGCCCGAACTCGACGAAGCCCATTTTCCGGTACAGCGGTGCGCCGGCCACGGTGGCATTCAATAGCGCGGTGCGCGGGCCGACGCTGTCCAGCGCCAGGTCCATCAGCCGGCGGCCGATGCCGTGGCCCTGGTATTCGTCGCTGACGATGACCAGGCCAATGGTCGACCAGCCGCCCTGGTGGCAGGCGAAGGCCGAGCCGATGACGCGGCCCTGGTCCAGGGCCACGAAGCCGTCTGCAACGCTCTGCAGCATGGCCCAGTCCTGGGCGCGGTGCGGCCATTTCAAGGCGACGGATAAAGCATGGGCAGCCGGCACGTCGGCGGCGGTCATGGGGCGGTACTGGTAATCAGTCATGCAAAGGCTCCGTTTGAGTCGCGATGGCGCCTTGTATCGCACCTGCACCAAGGGGGTGGCAATAGGGTGGGGCAAGTTCGGCAGATTGTGCAGCGCCATGAGCGCCGCGCCACATTAACTGCTTCAGTCCAGGCGGGCGCCAGCAGTAAATACCAGGGGCAGCCCAAGATAAGGCCTGCGCACGCACCTGGCGCCCGTCTTGCATTGGTCTACGCTGACGCAGAATCTGCTGTGGTTTATTGGGGCCGCCCGCGCCACCCCCGTATTTCGGGCCCAAAACAGCGCACTTTTTTGCGGTTTGCCCGCGTGTGGAGCAGGAAGCACGCTCTGCTGCCGGAGCGCGTCAAAACGGTTTTTTGTGTTTTCAAGGCTGCGCTTTAAACGCCATCTGCTGAATTCACGGTGTTGTAATGAAGTCGCTGCGCAACGGAGGGGTTGCCCTCCACGGGACTGTATACCGGGCCTTTGCGCCACAGACTTCCACGAACTCAGGAACGGCACCATGAGCTTTCTTCGCCCGAAATTCATTACCTTCGACTGCTACGGCACCCTCACCAATTTCCACATGGGCACCATGACCCGCGAGCTGTTCGCCGACCGTGTGCCGGCTGACAAGATGGACGCCTTCGTCAAGAGTTTCTCGGCCTACCGCCTGGATGAAGTGATGGGCGACTGGCAGCCCTACGACGTGATTCTGAAGAACGCCCTGGAGCGCACCTGCAAGCGCTGGAACGTGGCCTTCAAGGAAGCCGAGGCGCGCCTGTACTACGACGCCGTGCCCACCTGGGGCCCGCACCCGGACGTGACCGCCGGCCTTGCGAAAATCGCCGACAAGATCCCCCTGGTGATTTTCTCCAACGCCAGCGACTCGCAGATCATGTCCAACGTCGACAAGCTGGGCGTGCCGTTCCACAAGGTGTTCACCGCCGACCAGGCCAAGGTCTACAAGCCGCGCCTGGCCGCCTTCGAGTTCATGCTGGACAACCTGGGCTGCGGCCCGGAAGACGTGCTGCACGTGTCCTCCAGCTTCCGCTACGACCTGTTCTCGGCCCACGACATGGGCATCAGGAACAAGGCCTTCGTCGCCCGTGGCCACGAGCCGGCGGCCAACGCCAGCTACGAGTACAACCAGATCGCCGACATCGGCGGCCTGCCGGGCCTGGTCGGTCTCTGACCGTTCGCCCCTGGCTGCCACCGCGGTGGCAGCTGCACTCAACCGTGGCCCGCAGGAGCAAGACATGAGCAGTGAATCCTACTGGTTGGACACCGCACCGGCCTTTGGCCTTGGCCAGGTGGGCCCTGTGGAGGGGCAGGTGGACGTGGCCATTGTCGGCGGCGGTTTTACCGGCCTGTCGGCGGCCCGCGCGCTGGCGATGAAGGGCGCACGGGTGGCGGTGTTCGAGGCGGGCCGGGTGATTGGCGAGGCGTCTGGCCGCAACGGTGGCCAGTGCAACACGGGGGTGGCCCAGGACTACGCGGCGCTGTCGGCCAAGCTGGGCGCCACCCAGGCGCGCGAGTTTTACCAGGCCTATGAAAGCGCGGTGGCCAGCGTCGATGACATCGTGCGCAGCGAGGGCATCGACTGCAATTACCAGCGCAACGGCAAGTTGAAGCTGGCGGCCAAGCCCGAGCATTTCGCCGGCATGGCCAGGACCTATGAGTTGATTCGCCGCGAGGTGGACGCCGACGTCGAGCTGCTGTCGGCCGCAGACGTGCGCAGCGAGGTGGACTCGAGGCAATTTCACGGCGGCCTGCTGCAGCGCAACGGCGTGCAGATGCACGTCGGGCGTTTCGGCGTGGGCCTGGCGGAGGCGGCGGCGCGCAAGGGCGCGCTGATCTACGAGCACGCCGCGGTCAGCCAATGGCAGGCCAAGGCCGGCGGCTACCAGGTGCACACCGCGCGCGGTGCGGTACAGGCCGGGCAGTTGTTGCTGGCCTCCGGGGCGTCGCAGGTGGGGGACTTGAACTGGTATCGCCGGCGCATGGCGCCCGTGGGCAGCTTCATCATCGTCACCGAGGTGTTGCCCCAGGCGGTGCTGGCGCGCCTGCTGCCGGCCCAGCGCTCGTACGTGACCAGCCGCATCATCGGCAACTATTTCCGCGTAACCCCGGACAACCGCCTGCTGTTCGGCGGCCGGGCGCGCTTTGCCATGTCCAGCCCGCGTTCGGACGCCAAGAGCGGCGAGATTCTGCGCGCCGCCCTGGCGCAGATGTTCCCTGAGCTGGCCCAGGTGCGCATCGACTATTGCTGGGGCGGCCTGGTGGACATGACCGCCGACCGCTTGCCGCGCGCAGGCTCCCACGACGGCATTTTCCACTCCATGGGCTACAGCGGCCATGGCGTGCAGATGTCGGTGCACATGGGCCGGGTGATGGCCGATGTGCTGGACGGCAACGCCGCCGCCAACCCCTGGCGCAGCCTGGATTGGCCGGCCATTCCGGGGCATTTCGGCAAACCGTGGTTCCTGCCGTTGGTGGGCGCGTATTACCGCCTGCAGGACCACTTGCACTGATTGAACCTGCTTTCGCTTCAAGCACGTTCGCGGCCAACCGCGAGCCCTTCGTGTAACCCGATTATCGACAGGTAGCACCGCCATGACAGACAAAAAGGTCGAATCCGCGCTCATCACCGGCCCCGACAGCGTACGTATCTTCGAAGGCTTGAACCGTGGCATGTCGCGCCGTGAAGCGCTGCGCATGCTCGGCGTGGCCGGCATCATGGCCAGCAGCGTGGGTGGCTTGCTGGGCGGCGCCGGCTCGGTGTTCGCCGCCGAGGCCGACGCCGGCCCCGCCACCGTGGGCAAGAAGGGCGGGCGCATCCGCGTGGCGGGCATGTCCTCGTCCACCGCCGACACCCTGGACCCGGCCAAGGGCGCGCTGTCCACCGACTACGCCCGTCAGTACATGTTCTACAACGGCCTGACCCGTTTCGACTCGCACCTGGTGCCGCAGCTGGAATTGGCCGAGAAAATCGACCACACCGACGCCAGCCTGTGGATCATCACCCTGCGCAGCGGCGTCACCTTCCACAACGGCAAGTCGCTGACCGCCGACGACGTGGTGTTCTCGCTGACCCGCCACAAAGACCCGGCCACCGGTTCCAAGGTGATGCCGCTGATGGAGCAGTTCGCCGAGATCAAGGCCACCGGCCCGCTGGAAGTGCAGATCAAGCTGACCGCGCCGAACGCCGAGCTGCCGTCGATCCTGGCGGTGTCGCACCTGTTGATCGTGCCGGCCGGCACC
The DNA here is from genome assembly GCF_057128625.1 of Pseudomonas imperatae. Classification (NCBI taxonomy): domain Bacteria; kingdom Pseudomonadati; phylum Pseudomonadota; class Gammaproteobacteria; order Pseudomonadales; family Pseudomonadaceae; genus Pseudomonas; species Pseudomonas imperatae. The sequence goes on from NZ_JBSKHP010000012.1 coordinate 36,438, forward strand.
ACCGACTTCAACCTGGGCATCGGCACCGGGCCGTTCACCGTCAAGGAGTTCCGCCCGGGCGTGCGCTCGGTGGCGGCGCGCAACCCCAACTACTGGAAGCCGGGCCTGCCGTACCTGGACGAGATCGAGTTCATCGCCATCTCCGACGAGCCGTCGCGGGTGAACGCGCTGCTGTCGGGCGACGTGCACATGATCAACGAGGTGAACCCGCGCTCCACCCAGCGCATTGCTGCCAGCGCCGGGCATAAAGTGGTGGACGCGCCGTCGGGCAACTACACCGACATGATCTTGCGCCAGGACCAGATGCCCACCCAGAACGCCGATTTCAGCCAGGCCATGAAGTACCTGCTGGACCGCGAACAGGTGAAGTCGGCGGTGTTCCGTGGCTACGCGGTGGTGGGCAACGACCACCCCATTGCGCCGGGCTCGCGCTACTACAACGCCGACCTGCCGCAAACCCCGTACGACCCGGACAAGGCGCGCTTCCTGCTGAAGAAGGCCGGCATGAGCAGCGTGAAGATGCCGCTGGTGGCCTCGCCGGCGGCCACAGGTTCGGTGGACATGGCGGTGCTGCTGCAGCAGTCGGCCAAGCAGGCCGGCCTGGACCTGACCGTGAACCGCCTGCCGCCGGACGGCTACTGGTCCAACCACTGGATGAAGCACCCCATCAGCTTCGGCAACATCAATCCGCGGCCGAACGCCGACATCATCTTCTCGCAGTTCTTCCAGTCCACCGCGCCGTGGAACGAATCAGGCTGGAAGAACGAGCAGTTCGACCAGTTGCTGATGACCGCGCGCGGCGAGACCGACGACGCCAAGCGCAGCCAGATGTACAAGGACATGCAGACCCTGGTGCACGACCACTGCGGCATCGGCATCCCGGTGTTCATCAGCAACATCGACGGCGTGGATGCGCGCATCAAGGGCTACGGCAGCAACCCGCTGGGCGGCTTCATGGGCTACATGTTCGCCGAACAGGTGTGGCTGGACGCGTGACCTGAGCTTTAGCGGGCCTGTGGGAGCTGGCTTGCCAGCGAGCTTTTCCAGGCCCCCAAAAGCTCGCTGGCAAGCCAGCTCCCACAAAAACGGTGCAGGAGACGTACCATGCACAACACTCTGTACTGGCTGATCGCGCGGCGCCTGGGGCTGGTGGCCCTGACGCTGCTGATCGTGTCGATGGTGGTGTTCGCCATCACCGCGGTGCTGCCCGGCGACGCCGCGCAGCAGGCCCTGGGCCAGTTCGCCACGCCCGAACAGGTGGCGGCGCTGCGCACCCAGCTGGGCCTCGACCAGCCCGGCATCGTCCGCTACCTGCACTGGCTGGGGGGCCTGGTCACCGGCCACCTGGGCGAGTCGGTGTCCAACGCCATGCCGGTCAGCGAGCTGATGGCCGGGCGCCTGCCCAATACCTTGATGCTGGCGGCCGTGACGGCGCTGGTGTCGGTGCCGGTGGCGCTGACCCTGGGCATCGTCTCGGCCATGCGCCGTGGCGGGCGCCTGGACAGCGTGCTGAGCTTCTGCACCCTGACCCTGGTGGCGGTGCCGGAATTTCTGGTGGCGACCCTGGCGGTGCTGATTTTCGCCGTCAAGCTGCGCTGGCTGTCGGCCTTGTCGTTCGCCGCCGAGGTGCACACGCCGCTGGAATTCCTGCGCGCCTATGCCTTGCCGGTGGTCACCCTGTGCTGCGTGATCGTGGCGCAGATGGCGCGCATGACCCGCGCCGCGGTCATCGACCAGCTCGACAGCCCCTACGTGGAAATGGCCCGCCTCAAGGGCGCCAGCCCCGTGCGCATCGTGCTGCGCCATGCACTGCCCAACGCCATCGGCCCTATCGTCAACGCCGTGGCCCTGAGCCTGTCGTACCTGCTGGGCGGCGTGGTCATCGTCGAGACCATCTTCAACTACCCCGGCATCGCCAGCCTGATGGTGGACGCGGTCACCAACCGCGACATGGCCCTGGTGCAGGCCTGCACCATGCTGTTCTGCGCCGCTTACCTTGCGCTGGTGCTGGTGGCCGACGTGGTGGCAATTATTTCCAACCCGAGGCTGAGACAGCGATGAACAACGTCATTGGCAAGTCCGCTGGTTTCAAACCCCTGGCCCGCCCGCGCACCCCCGTGCTGGGCGTGGTGGGCGCCGTGGTGTGCCTGTTCTGGCTGCTGGTGGCCATATTCGGCGGCCTGCTGGCGCCCCATGGCGTGGGTGACGTGGTGTCCAGCAACGTCTTCGACGACCTGGGCCGCGCCTTCCCGCTGGGCACCGATTACCTGGGTCGCGACATGCTCAGCCGCGTGCTGATTGGTGCGCGCTTCACCGTCGGCCTGGCGCTGGTGGCGGCGGTGCTGGCCAGCACCCTGGGCACCGCGCTGGCGCTGCTGTCGGTGGTGTCGTCGCGCTGGCTGGACGGCTGCGTCAGCCGCCTGATGGACGCGCTGATTTCCATCCCCAGCAAGATGCTGGCGCTGGTGGTGGTGTCGGCGTTCGGTGCCTCGGTGGAGCTGCTGATCGCCACCGCGGTGCTCAGCTACGCGCCGGGTTGCTACCGCATCGCCCGCAGCCTGGCCACGAACATTGAAGCGCTGGAATACGTGCAGGTGGCACGCACCCGTGGCGAGCCGCGCTGGTACATCGCCTGCGTGGAAATTCTGCCGAACATGCTCAACCCGGTGCTCACCGACCTGGGCCTGCGCTTCGGCTTCATCGTGCTGCTGCTCAGCGGCATGAGCTTCCTGGGCCTGGGCGTGCAGCCACCGGACGCCGACCTCGGTTCGCTGGTGCGCGAGAACATCGGCGGCCTCAGCCAGGGTGCACCGGCGCTGGTGATTCCGGCGCTGGCCATCGGCTCCATGACCGTGGGCATCAACCTGCTGATCGACAGCATTTCCAGCCGTCGCCAGCGCAGCAAGGGAGGGCACTGAATGAGCCATCTCATCCAAGTCAAAGACCTGCGCGTGAATGCCTGTGGCGACCACGGCGAGACCGAGATCGTCAAAGGCGTGAGTTTCAACCTGGAACGCGGCGAGGTGCTGGCGCTGATCGGCGAGTCCGGTTCGGGCAAGACCACCATCGCCCTGTCGCTGCTGGGCTATGCCCGCCGCGGCTGCCGCATTGCCGGTGGCCAGGTGCGGGTGGGCGACGACGACCTGCTGGCCCTGAGCGAAAGCGAGCTGCAGGCCCTGCGTGGCAACCGCGTGTGTTACGTGGCGCAAAGCGCCGCCGCAGCCTTCAACCCGGCGCAGAAGCTGATCGACCAGGTGCTGGAAGGCGCGCTGATCCACGGCGTGGGCGGCAGCCGCGACGAGCTGCGGGTGAAGGCCATCGAGCTGTTCCGCGACCTGGCGCTGCCAGACCCGGAACACATCGGCGAGCGCTACCCGCACCAGGTCTCGGGCGGGCAGTTGCAGCGCGTCATGGCGGCCATGGCGCTGATCAGCGACCCGCTGCTGGTGGTGCTCGACGAGCCCACCACGGCGCTCGACGTGACCACCCAGATCGACGTGCTGCGCGCCTTCAAACGCGTGGTGCGCGAGCGCGGCGCCACGGCGGTGTACGTCAGCCACGACCTGGCGGTGGTGGCGCAGATGGCCGACCAGATCATCGTGCTCAACGGCGGGCAGATCCTGGAGGACAACGGCACCGCCGCGCTGCTCAAGTCGCCCAACCACGAATACACCCGCAGCCTGCTGGCCGCGGCGCGGCCGGCGGCGAAGATCCGCGTGGACGACGTGGCGCGCGGCAACACGCCGCTGCTGACCATCCAGGGCATGACCGCCGGCTATGGCCCGCGCGACCTGCACGGGCTGCCGCGCATCCGCGTGCTGGAAGACATCGACCTGACCCTGCACCGTGGCCAGGCCATGGGCATCATCGGCGAGTCGGGCTCGGGCAAGTCGACCCTGGCGCGGGTGGTGGCTGGCCTGCTGCAACCGGCGCGCGGTACGGTGCTGTTCGACGGCCAGCCGCTGTCCGGCGACCTCAAGGGCCGCAGCGCCGACCAGTTCCGCCGCATCCAGATGGTGTTCCAGAACGCCGACACGGCGCTGAACCCCATGCACAGCATCGCCAATATCCTCGGCCGGCCGTTGCGCGCGTACCACGGCCTGAAAGGCGCGGCGCAGAGCAAGCGCATCGATGAACTGCTGGACCTGGTGAAGCTGCCGCGCAGCCTCGCCGAGCGCCGCCCGGGCGCCTTGTCGGGCGGTCAGAAGCAGCGCGTCAACCTGGCCCGGGCGCTGGCGGCCAAGCCGGACCTGATCCTCTGCGACGAGGTCACCTCGGCGCTGGACACCGTGGTCGGCGCGGCCATTCTCGAGCTGCTGGCCGAACTGCGCCGCGAGCTGCAGGTGTCGTACCTGTTCATCAGCCACGACATTTCCACCGTGCGCGCCCTGTGCGACGACGTGGCGGTGATGTACAGCGGCCACATCGTCGAGAGCGGCAGCCGCCAGGCCCTGGCCCAGGCGCCGTTCCACCCTTACACCAACCTGCTGATCAATTCGGTGCCGGCGCTGCGCCAGGGCTGGCTGGAAAGCACCGCAGTGGCCTGCAAGCTGCCGCCCATCAGCGCACCCACGGCCAACCAGCGCGAGCTGTGCACCTTCCTCAACCGCTGCCCGCTGCGCGTGGAAGGCCTGTGCAACCACACCGCGCCCAACCGCCGCGCCATCGTCGGCGGCAGCGAGATACTCTGCCACCTGGACAGCCCGCAACTGGCGGCTGGCCAACCGACCCTCATTTTGCCCACCCAGGGAGCCTACGCATGAGTGCCCGTTTTGTCCGCCTGGCCGAGCAGCAACGCCCGGCCGTTCACCTCAAGGTCGATGGCCAGCCGGTGCAGGCGCTGGAAGGCGACACGCTGATGGTGGCGCTGCTGACCTGCGGCGACAGCCTGCGCGGCTCGGAATTCGACAACGGCCGCCGCGCCGGCTTCTGCCTGATGGGCGCCTGCCAGGACTGCTGGGTGTGGACCCGCAGCGGCGAGCGCCTGCGCGCCTGCAGCCAGGAGGTGCGCGACGGCTTGGACATTCTCACCGCACAACCGGAGGCACTATGGCCACTGCGCGGGTAACCATTGTCGGCGCCGGGCCTGCGGGCATCCGCTGCGCCGAGACCCTGCTGGCCGCGGGCATTCGCCCGACGCTGGTGGACGAAGGCCGCCGCGCCGGCGGGCAGATCTACCGGCGCCAGCCCGAAGGCTTCAAGCGTGACTACACGCAGCTGTACGGCAGCGAGGCCGGCAAGGCCCGCGCCCTGCACGAGCGCTTCGACCAGCTGCGCGCGCAGTTGGACTACCGCCCCGACACCCTGGTGTGGAACCTGGCCGACCAGCAGCTGTGCTGCGCCAGCCAGGGCCGCCATTCGGCGCTGGACTACGACGCGCTGGTGCTGTGCACCGGCGCCACCGACCGCCTGTTGCCGGTACACGGCTGGCAGCTGGCAGGCACCTACAGCCTGGGCGGCGCGCAGATCGCGCTGAAGGCCCAGGCCGTGTCCATCGGCGCCAGCGTGGTGTTCATGGGCACCGGCCCGTTGCTGTACCTGGTGGCCAGCCAGTACGTGAAGGCCGGCGCCAAGGTGGCGGCGGTGCTCGACACCTCGCCGCTGTACTCGCGCCTGAAAGCCACGCCCAAGCTCATGGCGCGCCCCGGCGTGCTGGCCAGCGGCGTCAGCCTGCTGGCGGGCCTGTACCAGGCCGGCATCCCGGTGCACCTGGGCGTCACGCCGCTGCAGATCCACGGTGACGAGCGCACCGGCGTCGAGGGCGTGACCGTGCGCACCGGCAAGGGCGTTCGGCTGCACGTGCCGTGTGACGCCGTCGCCCTGGGCTATCACCTGCGCCCGGAGACCCAACTGGCGGACCTGGCCGGCTGCGCCTTTGCCTTTGACGAGGCGTCGGGGCAGTGGCTGCTGCAGACCGACGAAGACGGCCGCACCTCCCTGGCCAACGTCTACGCCGCCGGTGACGGTGCGCGCATTCGGGGCGCCGACGCGGCAGAAGCGGCGGGGCGCCTGGCGGCCCTGGCGCTGCTCAAGGATCTGGGCCTGCCAGTGGCGGACGATCAGGTGCAGGCCCAGCGCCGCCTGCTGGCGCAGATGGAGCGCTTCCGCCTCGGCCTGACCCAGGCGTTCCCGTGGCCGGCGGCCCAGGTCGAGCACCTGCCGGATGAGGCCATCGTCTGCCGCTGCGAGATGATCAGCGCCGGTGAACTGCGCGGCGTGGTGCGCGAGAAGGGCGCCTGCGAGGTCAACCGCGCCAAGGCCTTCAGCCGCGTGGGCATGGGGCGTTGCCAGGGGCGCTACTGCTCCCAGGCCGGCGCTGAAATCATTGCCGCCGAGGCCGGCGTGCCGGTGCGCGAAGTCGGCCGTCAGCGCGGCCAGGCGCCGGTCAAACCCTTGACCCTGAGTTTGCAGGAGGTAACACCATGACCGTGCAAAAGGCGGACGTAGTCATCGTCGGTGGCGGCTTCATGGGCGCCGCCGCGGCGTTCTTCCTGCGTCAGCATGGCCGTTCGGTGATCTTGCTGGAGCGTGACCAGATCGGCCAGTACGCCAGCGGCGTCAACTTCGGCAACGTCCGCCGTCAGGGCCGCTACCTGTGCCAGCTGGAACTGTCGAACCGCTCGTTCCACCTGTGGAAACGCCTGCCGGCGCTGATCGGCGAAGACCTGGAGTTCATGCCCAGTGGCCACATGCGCGTGTGCTATGACGCTGCGCACATCGCTGACCTTGAGGCCTACGCCCAGGCGCCGGAGGCCCGCGAGCTGGACCTGCAGATTTTCAGCGGCAAGGCCCTGCACGAACGCTTTCCGTTCCTGGGCCCGGAGGTGCAGGGCGGCTCCTACGCCCCCCACGATGGCCATGCCAACCCGCGCCTGGCCGCCCCGGCGTTCGCCCGCGCGGCCATTCGCGCCGGCGCCACGGTGCATGAACGCACCGAGGTGCGCGAGGTGCAGAAGGTGGGCGGCGATTTTTACATCGACACCACCGACGGCCGTCGCTTCAGCGCGCCGAACCTGCTGGTGACCGCCGGCGCCTGGGGCGACAAGCTCTCGGCGCAGTTCGGCGAGCCGGTGCCGCTGGACACCAACGGCCCGCAGATGGCCGTCACCGAGCCGGTGCCCTATGCGCTGAAGACGGTGATTGGCGTGTACACCAAGATTCCCGAAGAGGTGATCTATTTCCGCCAGATCGCCCGCGGCAACATCGTCATCGGCGGCGGCTATCGCAGCAAGCCGGACATGCTCAACCGCCGCGCCCACGTGGAGCCGCGCAGCATCCTCAACCAGATCAGCCAGATGCGCCGGCTGGTGCCGGGCATCGCGCCGTTGAACATCATCCGCGTGTGGAGCGGCATCGAGAGCTACACCCCCGATTCGTTGCCGATCATGGGCCCCAGCGGCCAGGTGGGCGGCCTGTACTACGCCTTCGGCTTCTGCGGCGCCGGCTTCCAGCTGGGCCCGGGCGTGGGCGCGGTGATGGCCGAACTGATCGCCACCGGCAGCACCAGCACGCGTATCCACGACTTCCACATCAACCGCTTCGCCTCTGTGGGAGCTGGCTTGCCGGCGAGCTTTTCAGGGGCCCAACAGCTCGCTGGCAAGCCAGCTCCCACAAAAACGGCCCCTGCAGCGTGAAAATCATGAACACCCGCACCCTGGATATTCTCAAGCAACTGATCAGCTTCGACACCACTTCCAGCCAGTCCAACCTGGCGCTGATCCACTACGTGCAACAGCTCCTCAACGCCCAGGGCATCGACACCACCCTGGTGCACGACGAAGCCGGCAGCAAGGCCAACCTGTTCGCCAGCGTCGGCCCCAGGGACGTGCCCGGCGTGCTGCTGTCCGGGCACACCGATGTGGTGCCGGTGGCCGGCCAGGCCTGGACCCGGCCACCGTTCCAGGCCACGCTCAGCGACGGCAAGCTCTACGGCCGTGGCACCTGCGACATGAAGGGCTTTATCGCCGTGGCCCTCGACGCGCTGCTGAGCGCCGCGGGGCAGCCGCTGCAACGGCCGCTGCAACTGGCGCTCAGCTACGACGAAGAGATTGGCTGCGTGGGCGTGCGGCGCCTGCTGGACGTGCTGCACCTGGCGCCGCAGCGGCCGTTCCTGTGCATCGTCGGTGAACCCACCAACATGCACTTCGCCCTGGGCCACAAGGGCAAGGCCTCGTACCGCGTGCACTGCCACGGCCAGGAGGCGCATTCGTCGCTGGCGCCGCTGGCGGCCAACGCCATCCACCTGGCCAGCGACTTCATCGGCAGCCTGCGCAGCGCCCAGCAGCGGCTGCAACAGCAGGGCGCCCACGACGACGCCTATGACATTGCCTACAGCACCGTGCACGTCGGCCGCATCGACGGCGGCAAGGCGCTGAACATCGTGCCGAACCTGTGCACCCTGGAATTCGAGATTCGCCACCTGCCGGCCGATGACCCCGAGGTGATGCTGGCGCAATTGGCCGAGCAGGCCGAGGCCATTGCCCGCGAGGCGAAGAAGGTCAGTGGCGTGGCGGATATCCGCATTGAAAGCCTGAACGCCTACCCGGGGCTGGACACCTCGCCCACGGTTGACGCCGTGCGTTGGCTGAAGGCCTTTGCCGCGCCGGAGACGGCGCAGGTGAAGGTGGCGTTCGGCACCGAAGGCGGGCTGTTCGCCCAGCGCCTGAACGTGCCGGTGGTGGTGTGCGGGCCGGGCTCGATCGAGCAGGCCCACAAGCCCGATGAGTATGTGGAGCTGGCGCAGCTGCAAGCCTGCGAACGCCTGCTGCAAACCCTGCTGAAATCCCTGTAGCGGCGGTAACCTGTGGGAGCTGGCTTGCCAGCGAGCCGTTGGGGCCACTGAAAACCTCGCTGGCAAGCCAGCTCCCACAAGGTTGCATCACACCTTGAACTGCAACACCACCTGATTCAACTGCACCGCCAACCGCGACAGCTCGCCACTGGCCGACGAGGTCTGGTCGGCGCCCGCCGAGGTCTGGATCGACAGGTCGCGGATGCTGGTCAGGTTGCGGTCCACCTCGCGGGCCACCTGCGCCTGTTGCTCGGTGGCGGTGGCGATGCTGACGTTGCGCTCGTTGATCTGCACAATGGCCGCGGTAATCTCGGCCAGCGCCTGGCCAGCGCCCTGGGCCACTTCCAGGCTGGCGCGGGCGCGCTCGCTGCTCTGGCCCATGGAGGTCACCGCCTTGCTGGCGCCGCCCTGGATGGAGACGATCATGGTCTCGATTTCCGCCGTGGACTGTTGGGTGCGATGGGCCAGGGCCCGCACTTCATCCGCCACCACCGCGAAGCCACGGCCGGCATCGCCGGCGCGCGCCGCTTCAATGGCAGCGTTCAGGGCCAGCAGGTTGGTCTGCTCGGCCACCCCGCGAATCACGTCCAGCACGCCGCTGATGTCCTTGAGTTGCAGGGCCAGGCCGTCGATTTCCACTGCGGTGGCGCCCACCGATTCGTGCAGAGCGTTGATCACGCTCAGGGTTTCGTCCACGCGCTGGCGGCCGTTTTCCGCCGACTGGCTGGAGTCGCGGGCAGCGGTGGAGGCCAGGGCGGCGTTGCGCGCCACCTCTTCGACGGCGGCGCTCATCTGGTTGATGGCGGTGGCGGCCTGGTTGATTTCGTCGTTCTGGCGCTGGATGCCGTGCAGGGCGTCCTGGGTCAGGGCGGCCATCTCTTCAGAAGTGGACGCCAGGTGGTTGGACGAACCGCCCAGCTCGGCCAGGGTGCGTTGCAGGTTGGCCTGCATGCGCGCCAGCGCCGCCAGCAGGCGCCCGGGCTCGTCGCGGCCATCGACGACAATGGGCTTGCTGAGGTCGTTGGCGGCGATCTGCTCGGCCACCGCCAGGGCGCGGGCCACCGGGGTTACCAGGCTGCGGGTGAACAGCGTGGCCAGGCCCAGGGTAGCGGCCAGGGCCACCAGGATGGCGCCGATGGTCACGTTGCGCGCCTGGCTGTAGGCATCGTTGGCCACCACGTCGGACTCGGCCATGGTCTGGTTGACCTGCTGGGCCACGGCGTCGATGTCGCTGCTGAACTGGTTGCCGGCCACGGTCTGCTCGCCGGTGGGCTGGCTGAGGGCGGTGGCGACGTCGTCACGCTTCTGTTCGATGGCCTGCAGGAAGCGCGTGTGCACCTCCAGGTAACGGCCCATGGCGTTTTCCAGCTGCGCATAGGCCTGCAGCCCGGCGTCGCTGCGCAGCATGGCCTTGAGCTTGCGCACGTCGGCCTGCAGGTCGTCGCGGCCGCGGTTGATGCTGCCGCGTGCCAATTCCGCGCCCTGGCTGCTCAGGGCCACGCGCAGGTTGGTGTTGCCCAGGCGGATGGTCAGCAGGTCGCTCTTGATTCGGCCGATGGTCTGCACGGCGGGCAGCACCTGTTCCTGCAGGGTGGCGCGCGAGCCTTTCAGCTGGCTGAACTGGAACAGCGAAAACAGCCCGAGGGCGGTGATCAGCAGGGCGAAAAAGCCGAAGCACAAGAGTGATCGGGGGGCGATGTTCAAGTGACGAAGGTTCATCAAGAAGGTCTCGATAGTGGCAAAGTAATACCCTTCTTTCGGCATGAAACGTTTAAGCTTGAGGCCCGGAATAGACACTTCGGCAACTTTGTATAGACCGGTACGTCAAAATTAAGCAGCACCTGCTGCCGGCGGCTTTTTTTCAGCATTCGCCACCGTTGCCACGGCGTATTCGGCATCCGCGCGCGGCGCATGTTTTTAGACTGGACCTACCGTGACTCACAGGACCCGTCCCATGCTGCGCAACCGACTGAAAGACCCCACCCTGTTGGCCGAACGCGCCTACATCAACGGCCAGTGGCTGGCCGCCGACACCGGCGCCACCCTGGACGTGCTCGACCCGGCCACCGGCGCCTGCATCGCCCGCGTGCCGGCGCTGCTGGGCGCCGAGACGCGCCATGCCATCGCGGCTGCCGAGGCTGCGCTGCCGGCCTGGCGCGCGCGCCCGGCGGCCCAGCGTGCGCTGTTGCTGGAGGCCTGGCACCATGCGATCCTCGACAACCTCGACGACCTGGCGCTGATCATGACCCTGGAGCAGGGCAAGCCGCTGGCCGAGGCCCAGGGCGAAATCCGCTACGGCGCCAGCTTCGTCAAATGGTTCGCCGAGGAAGCCCGGCGCATCTACGGCGACACCATTCCGGCGCCCGCCGGCGACCGCCGCCTGCTTACCCTCAAGCAGCCGGTGGGCGTGTGCGCCGCCATCACCCCGTGGAACTTCCCCACCGCGATGATCACCCGCAAGTGCGCGCCGGCGCTGGCGGCGGGCTGCACCATCGTGGTCAAGCCGTCGGATTTGACGCCGCTGTCGGCCCTGGCCCTGGCGGTGCTGGCCGAGCGCGTGGGCATCCCGGCTGGGGTGTTCAACGTGATCACCGGCTTGCCCCAGGCCATCGGCGCCGAGCTGACCGGCAACCCCACCGTGCGCAAGATCTCGTTCACCGGTTCCACCGCCGTGGGCCGCCTGCTGATGCGCCAGAGCGCCGAGCACATCAAGCGCCTGAGCCTGGAACTGGGCGGCAACGCGCCGTTCATTGTCTTCGATGACGCCGACATCGAGCAGGCCGTGGCCGGGCTGATGCTGAGCAAGTTCCGCAACGCCGGGCAGACCTGCGTGTGCGCCAACCGCATCCTGGTGCAGAGCGGTATCTACGAGCGTTTCGCCGAACGCCTGCTACAGGAAGTCGCCACGCTGAAGTTGGGCAATGGCCTGGAACACGGCGTGACCCTGGGCCCGCTGATCAACCAGGCGGCGGTGGAGAAGGTCGCCCGCCACGTCGACGATGCGCTGGGGCAGGGCGCACGCCTGCTGTGCGGCGGCGTGCCGGATGCCACCAGCCCCTTCGTGGCGCCGACGGTGCTGGCCGACGTGACCACCGGCATGCTCTGCACCCAGGAAGAAACCTTCGGGCCGCTGGTGCCGTTGATTCGCTTCGACAGCGAAGCCCAGGCCATCGCCATCGCCAACGACACGCCCTATGGCCTGGCGGCGTATTACTTCACGCAAAACCTGCAGCGTTCGTGGCAGGTGGGCGAGGCCCTGGACTTTGGCATGGTGGGGCTGAACACCGGGGTCATTTCCATGGAAGTGGCGCCGTTTGGTGGCGTGAAACAGTCGGGCCTGGGGCGCGAGGGGTCGCGCTATGGCTTGGACGAGTACCTGGAAATCAAGGCCTTCCATATCGGCGGTGTCTGAACCAGACGCCGCCTTCGGCAGCTGCTACGGCCCGTAGCAGCGGCCGCAGGCCGCGTCAATAACCGTCGCTGCGGTCTACCTGCCCATTCAACCGCTCGCCGCGCTGGTGCCGGCGGATGTTGTCCAGCAGCACCGCAAAGGCGCTGTCGGGCTGGGTCATGGCGGCAATGTGCGGGGTGAGCACGATGCGCGGGTGCTGCCAGAACGGGTGGTCGGCGGCTGCCGGCTCCTCGGCCAGCACGTCCAGCACCGCGCCGCCGAGCTGGCCGCTGGCCAGGGCGTCGAGCAAATCCGCTTCGTTGAGGTGCGCGCCACGGCCCATGTTGATCAGCCCGGCGCCCTGGGGCAGTTGCGCGAACAGGCGGCGGTCGAGGATGCCACGGGTGTGCTCGGTCAACGGCAGCAGGCAGATTAGAATGTCGCACTGGGCCAGGAACGCCGGCAGCTGGGCATCACCGGCAAAGCACGCCACGCCGGGCAGGTCGTGGGCGCTGCGGGCCCAGCCGCTCAGGGCAAAACCGAAGGGTTGCAGGGCGTTGACGATGGCCTGGCCCTGCTGGCCCAACCCCATCACGCCCACGCGGCGCTGGCTGGCCGGCACCAGCGCGTGGTCTTCCCACACGCCCGCCTGTTGCTGGGCGCGGTAGCGCAGCATGTCGCGGTGCAGGCTGAGCACCGCCCACGTCGCGTACTCGCACATGCCCTGGGTAATGCCGGGGTCGAGCATGCGTGCCACCGGCAGGTGGGCGGGCAGGGTGGCCAGGTTCAGCTGGTCGACGCCGGCGGAAATCGCCAGCAGCGCCTTGAGGTTGGGCAGCAGGGTGGCCAGGTCGTCCGGCGCCTGCCAGGCGGCCAGGTAGTGGATGTCGGCCGGGTCGCCGATGTCTGGCCACTGGCGGAACTCGATGTCGGGGGCGTGGGCGGCGAACAGTTGTCGCCAGCGCTCGCCACGCTGGGGGTCGGCTTTGTAGAGCAGGGCCATGGTGTCCTCGGCGGCATGAAAAGGGCTGGGCCTATTGTGGGCCATCGGCGCCAAGCGATTCTGCCGTTTGCGCCGTGCAAAACAGTGGATCTGCGCAGGCTGGCAGGCAAGTTCGGCCAAGTCGGCTCCGCGCAAGCCGTACTCTGGAAGGCATCGAGACCCACTCCCGGGCATGGCCAGAGGAACCCTGATGAACAGCAAACTCAACGATACTCCCCGCCTGCTGCAGCAGCGTGAACAATCGGTGCCGCGCGGCGTGCTCACTGCCCACCCGCTGGTCATCGACCGCGCCCAGGGCTCGCAGCTGTGGGACGTGGACGGCAAGCGCTACCTGGACTTCGTCGGTGGCATTGGCGTGCTCAATATCGGGCACAACCATCCGAAAGTGGTCGAAGCGGTGCAGGCGCAGTTGCAAAAGGTCTCCCACGCCTGCTTCCAGGTGGTGGCCTACCCACCGTACATCGAGCTGGCCCAGCGCCTCAGCCAACTGGTGGGCGCTGACGTGCCGCACAAGGCGGCGCTGTTCACGTCTGGTGCGGAGGCGGTGGAGAACGCCATCAAGATCGCCCGTGGCCACACCAACCGCCCCGGCGTGATTGCCTTCCGCGGCGGCTTCCACGGCCGCACCCTGCTGGGCTGCAGCCTGACCGGCATGAGCCAGCCGTACAAACAGAACTTCGGCCCGTTCGCCCCGGAAATCTTCCACACCCCGTACCCCAACCCGTACCGCGGCGTGAGCAGCGACGACGCCCTGGCCGCGCTGCAAGAAGTGTTCGCCACCCAGATCGCCCCGGACCGCGTGGCCGCCATCATCGTCGAGCCGGTGCAGGGCGACGGCGGTTTCCTCACGGCGCCGCCCGAATTCCTCCAGGCCCTGCGCACGCTCACCGAGCAGCATGGCATTGTGCTGATCCTCGATGAAATCCAGGCAGGCTTTGGCCGCACCGGGCGCTGGTTCGGCTTCCAGCACGCCGGCATCCAGCCCGACCTGGTCACCGTGGCCAAGAGCCTCGCTGGCGGCCTGCCGCTGTCGGCCGTGGTGGGCCGCAGCGAGATCATGGACGCGCCGACGCCGGGCGGCCTGGGCGGCACCTACGGCGGCAACGCCCTGGCCTGCGCGGCGGCGCTGGCGGTGATCGACGCCTTTGAAGACGAACAGTTGCTGGCCCGCAGCGAGCAGCTGGGCGCGCGCCTGCGCCAGGGCCTGGAAGCGCTGCAACAGCGGCACGCGCGCATTGGCGACGTACGCGGCCAGGGCTTCATGCTGGCCATGGAGATGGTCAGCGCCGACGGCAGCGCCAGCCCCGACGCGGCCCTGGCGCAACAGGTCATCGACGCCGCCCGCGAAGGTGGCCTGCTGGTGATCAAGTGCGGCGTGCACCGCAACGTGGTGCGCTTCCTGGCGCCGCTGACCACCAGCGACGCCGAGCTCGACGAAGCCCTGGCCATTCTCGACCGCGCCTTGGCACGGGTCTTGATTGCCTGAATTCCACGACAGGCCCGGGCGTCGCCGCCTGGGTCGCGGTTGTCCATCATAGGGATGAAGTTGGCATGCGCCTGACTGATTATCGTGTGTTGCTGCTGGACTGTGACGGTGTGCTGATCGACCGTGACAGCGGCGTCTGGACGGCGCTGCAGGGCCTGTTCACCGGTGGCCCCGCCGCGCCGGAAAAAGCCTTGGTGCTGGACCGCTTCGAACAGGTGCTGCACGGCCTGTATCCGCGGTTCGACGAACTGGGTTTTACCGGCCTGTTGTGCTTTACCCACCGCCAGCTGGCCGAAGCGCTGGGGCTGCGGGCCAGCTGGGAGGAAAGCCTGAGCTTCGCCCGCACGCCCGTGGCCTGGCCGCTGTTCGAGGACGCGCCGGGGGCCTTGCTGTACCTGCGCAAGTTCTACCGGCTGGTGATACTGTGTGACCGCGACGCCCAGGACCGTGAAGCCTTGTGCGAACGCTTGGGCATCCAGGGTGAGGAGCTGCTGGCGCCCGCCGAGGCCCAGGCCTGGCTCGACCAGCAACAGGTGCCGTTCGAGCAGGCGCTGTGGGTGCGCGCCAGCCTGCCCGAACCTGCCCAGCAGGGCGCGGTGTGCCTGCTGCGCCGGGGCCGGCGGCACGCGGGGGAATGCCCGGTGGACGAGTGCATCAACAGCCTCGCCGACCTGGTGTCGCAACATCAGCTATGGTTACGCCGTTGAATTGATTGAAGAACCTCAGGGACATTGGCATTCGAGGGCTACACAATGGAAGGCATGGTCAAACTGGACCGCATCGACATCAACATCCTGGTCGAGCTGCAAAAGGACGGCCGCATGACCAACGTCAGCCTCGCCGACGCCGTGGGCCTGTCGGCCAGCCCCTGCCTGCAGCGGGTGAAGCGCCTGGAAGCGGCGGGGTACATCTCCAGCTACAAGGCCCACATCAACCTGGCGAAGATCACCGAGTCGGTGACCATCTTCACCGAGGTCACCCTCAGCGACCACAAGCGCGAGGACTTCGCCAAGTTCGAGGCCAACATCCGCCAGGTCGACGAGGTGCTCGAATGCCACCTCATCAGCGGCGGCTACGACTACCTGGTGCGCTTCATGACGCGCAGCATCCAGCACTACCAGGAAGTGATCGAGAGCATCATCGACAAGAACATCGGCATCGCCAAATACTTCAGCTACATCGTCATCAAGTCACCGGTGATGAAAGAGGTGGTGCCCCTGCGCAAGCTGATCCGGCATTAACGCGCCGTTTACCCCCGACGATACAGCACAACCTTCCATGCAGGCGCTGCGAACGGCACGCGGCGCGGGGGCGGGTTTGTTAGCGTAGGCGTCATGGTTTTTTCCTTTTTTCCGGGGCCCCGCCAATGACCGACCACAGCGCCACCACCTTCAGCATCGACCCGGCCCTGACGCGCCGCTTCTACATCAACGGCGACTGGTGCCTGCCGGTGCAGGCGGCCGGCAGCCTGCCGGTGGTGAACCCGGCCACCGAAGCGGTGGTGGCCGAGGTGGCCGCAGGTTCCGCGGCGGACGTGGACAACGCGGTGCTCGCCGCCCGTGCTGCGTTTGCCCAGTGGAGCGTGTCGGCGGTAGAGACCCGCGTGCAGGTGCTGACGCGGCTGCATGAGCTGATGCTCGAGCGCACGGAGCAGTTCGCCCAGGCGCTGTCACTGGAGATGGGCGCGGCCATCAGCTTCGCCCGTACCTTGCAGGTGCCGCTGGCGGCCGAGCACATTCGCGTGGTGCGTGACCTGCTGCCGGCTTACCCGTTCCAGAAAGTGGAGCACGGCACGGCCATCGTCCGCGAGGCCATTGGCGTATGCGCGCTGATCACGCCGTGGAACTGGCCGCTGTACCAGATCACCGCCAAGGCCGCCGCGGCCATTGCCGCTGGCTGCACGGTGGTGCTCAAGCCCAGCGAGCTGTCGCCCCTGAGCGCGCTGTTGTTCGCCCAGCTGGTGCATGACGCTGGCGTGCCGGCTGGGGTGTTCAACCTGGTCAACGGCAGCGGCGCCGAGGTGGGCGAGGCCATGGCCAGCCACCCTGATATCGACATGATTTCCATCACCGGTTCCAACCGCGCCGGCGCCCTGGTGGCCCAGGCGGCCGCGCCGACGGTGAAGCGGGTGACCCAGGAACTGGGCGGCAAATCGCCCAACGTGCTGCTGCCCGACGCCGACTTTGCCAGGGTGGTGCCGCTGGGGGTGATGACCGCGTTCCGCAACGTCGGGCAGTCGTGCAGCGCGCCGACGCGCATGGTGGTGCCGCGCGCGCGGCTGGCGGAAATCGAGGCGTTGGCGGCGGCTACGGCCAACGCCATTCTGGTGGGTGACCCGGCGTCGGCAGACACCGTGTTGGGCCCCATTGCCAACCAGGCGCAGTTCAACCGCGTGCAGGCCATGATCGCCAGCGGCATCGACGCCGGTGCCAAGCTGATCTGCGGCGGCCCCGGCCGGGTGGCGGGGCTGGACGTTGGCTATTACGCGCGGCCGACCATCTTCTCCGAGGTAGACGTCGACATGGCCATCGCCCAGGAAGAAATCTTCGGCCCGGTGCTGTGCATCATCCCCTACGACAGCCTCGACGAAGCCGTGGCCATCGCCAACAACACCGTCTACGGCCTCAGCGCCCACGTGCAGGGCAGCGACCTGGGCGTGGTGCGCGCGGTGGCTGCGCGCATCCGCGCCGGCCAGGTGTTGCTCAACCACCCGGCCTGGAACCCCCACGCCCCGTTCGGCGGCTACAAGCGCTCGGGCAACGGCCGCGAATTCGGCGTGCACGGCTTCGAGGAATACCTGGAAACCAAGGCCATCATCGGTTACGAATAACGGCGGGATCAACACAATCGCGTAGCCGCTGCCGCAGGCTGCGCTGGCCCTCAACCACACTGGAAATCTTCAGCGCACTCAGGGGCCAGCGCAGCCTGGCGGCAGCGGCTACGCACTCTGATCACCACAAGGACCCTTGTATGCGCCGCCTGCCATCCCTGACCGCCCTGCGCACGTTCGAATGCGCTGCCCGCCACGCCCATTTCGGCCGTGCCGCCGCCGAGCTGTGCGTCACCGACAGCGCCGTCAGCCACCAGATCCGCCAGCTGGAAGGCGAACTGGGCGTGGAGTTGTTCGTGCGCGAAGGCCGCCAGGTGCGCCCCACGCCCGCCGCGCTGCGCCTGCTGCAACGCCTGCAACAGGCGTTCGAACTGGTGGGCGAGGCCTGTGACGAGTTGCGTGACCCGGCCTCCCAGGCCGTGCTGCGCATTGCCGTCACCGCCGAGCTGGCGCAGAAATGGCTGGTGCGCCGCCTGGCCGATTTCACCGCGCAGTGCCCGCACATCACCTTGCACGTGCACGAGCAGGCCATCGACGCCAGCGCGCCGGGCGAGGATATTGACATTGCCATCACCTACGGCGCCGGCCCCGACGATGGAGGCGCCTATTGGGTGAAGCCGTTGCCGGTGCTGGTGTTCTTCCCGGTGTGCAGCCCGGTGCTGTTCAACCAGGGCACCCTCGGCGAGCCGCGCGACCTGGCACGCCACGGCCTGCTGCACGACGACCAGGACGGCAGCACCTGGGCCACCTGGCTGGCCGCCCACGCCGGCGACGTGCAGGGCTTGCGCCACGCCTATTTCGCCCATGCCGGCCTGGCCCTGGAAGCCGCCGCGCAAGGGCAGGGCGTGGCCATGGGCGACAATCTCACGGCCACCGAGGACCTGGCCAGCGGCCGCCTGGTGCGGCCCTTCAGCGCCAGCATCACGGCGCTGGGCCAGTACGCCATTGTCTGCGAGCGCCTGCGCCTGGAACGCCCCGCCGTGGCGGCGTTCCTGCAGTGGCTGGAAGGGCAGCTGCACCTTGCCTGAATTTAACTCACCTATTGCTTAGAAATGCTCGTTGGAAGGCCCTGCATGGCGGGTGTTAGCGTGCCGGTCAATTCCACACAACGAGGCGTTGCCCATGTCCCGCTCCCTGCACACCACCCCCAAGGCCGATGGTTTCCGCCTGCCCGGCGAATTCGAGCGCAAAGGCCGTTGCTGGCTCGGCTGGCCCGAGCGCCCGGACGTGTGGCGCAACGGCGCCAAGCCGGCGCAGCAGGTGTGGGTGCAGATTGTCAGCGCCATCGCCCTGAGCGAACCGGTGACGGTGTGCGCCTCGGCCGCCCAGTACGCCAACGCCCGGCGCCTGCTGCCCGAGCAGGTGCGCGTGGTGGAGCTGACCTGCAACGACACCTGGTTCCGCGACAGCGGCCCCTGCTTCGTGGTCAATGACGCCAGCGGCGAGGTGCGTGGCGTCGACTTCCAGTTCAACGCCTACGGCGGCCTGGACGGAGGGCTCTACTACCCCTGGGACAAGGACGACCAGATCGCGCAGAAAATCCTCGAAATCGAGCACTTCGACCGCTACCGCGCGCCACTGATCGCCGAGCTGGGCGGCATCCAGAGTGACGGCCAGGGCAGCATCCTCACCACCGAACAATGCCTGCTCAACCGCAACCGCAACGCACACTTGGGCAAGGACGAAGTCACCCGGCGCCTCACCGATTACCTGGGCGCCGAGCAGGTCATCTGGCTGCCACGTGGCTGCAAGTTCGACGAGACCGACGGCCACGTCGACGACCTGGCCTGCTTCGTGCGGCCCGGCGAGGTGGTGTTGCAATGGACCGACAACCGCGACGATCCGCAGTGGGAGATCTACCAGGAGGCCTACGATATCCTGCGCAGCACCCGCGACAGCCGCGGCCGCGAGCTGGTGGTGCACAAGCTGCAGCAACCCGACGTGCTGGAATGGACCGCCGAGGAAGCCGCCGGCCTCGACCACATCGACGGCACCCACGTGCGCCAGGCCGGCACGAAAATCTGTGCCTCGTACATCAACTACTACGCCGGCAACTCGGTCATCGTGGTGCCGCTGTTCGGTGGCCGGCACGACCAGGCGGCCCAGGCCACCCTGGCCGAACTGTTCCCCGGCCACCGCATCATCGGCATCGAAAATTCGCGGGAAATCCTGCTGGGCGGCGGCAACGTGGCGTGCATCACCATGCCGCAATACGCCGGCGGGGTACCGGCATGAAAGGCCTGCTCGCAGCCGCGCTGCTGACGGCGGCCGTGGGCGCGGCCGCCGCCGAGCCGCCCACGGTGAACCTATACATCTGGGGCGAGTACCTGGCGCCGGACACCCTCAAGCGTTTCGAGGCCGAGACCGGCATTCGCGTGGTGGAAGACCATTTCGACTCGCTGGAAACCATGGAGACCAAGCTGCTGACCGGCGGCAGCGGCTACGACCTGGTGCTCAGCGCCGGCCAGCACCTGAGCCGCGCCATCGAGGCCAAGGCCATCCAGCCCCTGGACAAGGCGCAACTGCCGCATTTCAACGGCATCGGCGACGAGTTCCGCCAGCACATGGCGGTGTTCGACCCGGGCAACCGCTACGCCGGTATCTACGGCTGGGGCACCACCGGCTTTGGTTACCAGCAGGAAGCGGTGAACAAGCGCCTGGCCAACGCCCCGACCGACAGCTGGGCGATGCTGTTCGACCCGGCCGTGGTAGCGAAATTCGCCGACTGCGGGGTCAGCCTGCTCAACGACCCCAACGAGCTGTACGCCGCAGTAATGCGCTACCTGGGGCTGGACATCAACAACCAGAGCCTGGCGGACCTGAAGACCGCCCAGGCGCAGCTGATGAAGATCCGCCCCTACGTGCGCTACTTCGACAACGACCGCAACATCAGCGACCTGGCCAACGGCGACACCTGCGTGGCCATGTCCTGGAACGGCAACGTTGGCATCGCCGCAGCCCAGGCGAAACAGGCCGGCAAGCCGTTCAGCCTGCACTACAGCATTCCCCGGGAGGGCACGTTGATCTGGTTCGACGCCATGGTCATCCCCAAGGACGCCCCGCACCCGGCGGCGGGCCTGGCGTTGATGGACTTCCTGATGCGCCCGGACGTGATCGCGCCCATCACCGACACCATCCACTACGCCAACGCCATCACCGCTGCCGACGCGCTGGTCAGCCCCGAGATCCGCAACGACCCCGGCACCTACCCACCGGCGGCCGTGCGCGCCACGCTGTTCAGCAAGAACGACAACGGCAAGGCCTTCAACCGCGCGCTGACCCGGGCATTCACCACCCTCAAGGCCGGCGAACCAACCCCGTAGCAGCAACTGTCTTGTGGGAGCTGGCTTGCCAGCGAGCTTTTATGGCCCCAACAGCTCGCTGGCAAGCCAGCTCCCACAGGATGCAGCAGCTGCCGCAGGCTGCGTCCGGGCGTAGTGTCATACCAGCTCGTGGGTGTCGACGATGGTGGCGTAGTCCATCGCCAGGTTGCTCAGCGACAGGGCATGCACGTCTTCGGCCGGCCAGGTGCGGCCGTTGAGGTCGACCTGGTCGAAGGTGTAGCAGGCGTCGCCCACCACCTGCACCGCGAAGCCCAGGTTGCCGCCGGTGCGCGCCGTGGCTTCCACCGAGTTGTTGGTTACCACGCCAGCGATCACCACGTGGCGAATGCCGCGCACATGCAGCCAACGCTCAAGCCCGGTGGCAATGAACGCGTCCGGGACGTTTTTTTCCACCACGTGCTCGTGGTCCAGCGGCGCCAGCGCTGGCTGGAACGCGCAGCCCGCCTGGCCCGGCCAGAACACCGAGCCAGGCGTGCGCGAGATGTGCCGCACGTGCACCACTGGCCGCTGTGCCGTACGCCAGGCGTGCAGCAGTTGCGCGATGTGCGCCTCGGCCCCGGGGTTGTTGCGGCGGCCCAGGGCAGGGGTGTTCATGCCCTGTTGCATGTCGATGATCAGCAGGGCGGTGTTGGCGTCCGGTGCGGGCATGGCAGGTCCTTGGCGTCGATAATGGAGTGGCGCGGCAGCGATTCAATCAGTGAACACTTCGGCCATCAACCCGCGCAACCACTGGTTTGCCGGGTCGCGATGATATTTGGCGTGCCAGAACAGGTTGATGGCAATGTCCGGCAGCGCCACCGGCACCGCCACGGTGGCCAGGCCGAACGGTTGCAGGCAGCTGCTGGCCAGGCGTTGCGGCACGGTGGCGACCAGGTCGCTGTGCTGGAGGATGTGGCCCAGGGCGCCGAAGTCCGGGATCTGCAGGCGAATGTCGCGGCGCAGGCCGGCGCGGTTCAGGTGCGTTTCCACGGCCTCATGGCCGGTGCTGGCGGCCACCACGCGCACGTGGCCGTGGGCGCAGTAGCGTTCGGCGGTCACCGGGCCCCGGGTCAGCGGGTGGCCCTGGCGGCACAACCCCACGTAGCGGTGGTGGAACAGGCAACGCTGGTAGAACCCGGCTTGCAGGCCTGGCAGCAGGCCCACGGCCAGGTCCACCTCGCCATTGGCCAGTTGTTCGTTGAGGCCGGGGTGGGCGCGCAGGGTGGTGACGCCCACGCCCGGCGCGCGCTGCAGCAAGGTCTCGAGCAGGCGCGGCAGGAAATGGATTTCGCCGATGTCGGTCATCGCCACCACGAAGCGCCGCTGGCTGCTGGCCGGGTCGAAGCCGGCCGGGTGGTTCAGCGCGCCGCGCAGGGTGGCCAGGGCCTGAGCCACCGGCTCGGCCAGGTGCAGCGCATAGGGCGTCGGCGCCATGCCTTCGCGGGTGCGCACGAACAGCTCGTCGTTGAGGCGGCTGCGCAGGCGCTTGAGCGCGTTGCTCAGCGCCGGCTGGGTCAGCCCCAGGCTGTCGGCGGCGGCGCTGACGCTGCGGTCCAGCAGCAATTGGTGAAACACCACCAGCAGATTCAGGTCCAGGTCACGCAGTTCCATGGTCGTCCCGGTGCGTATTCAGGGTGGTGATAGTGTCTATGCAGTTTGCGCCATTTATCAATAGAGGTGAGGCGGGCATGCTCGGGGCACTCCAACAACAACAGGAAATTCCCCATGCAAACTGCTCTGCGTATCGGCATCGTCGGCGGTGGTATCGCCGGGGTGGCGCTGGCCCTGGACCTGGCGCGCCATCAACACCTGCAGGTGCAGCTGTTCGAGGCGGCTGCGGCCTTCGGTGAAGTCGGCGCTGGCGTGTCGTTCGGCGCCAACGCCGTGCGCGCCATCGAAGGCCTGGGCCTGGGCGGGCCGTACCGGCAGATCGCCGACGCCACCCCGGCGCCCTGGCAGGACGTGTGGTTCGAGTGGCGGCGTAGCGCCGACGCCGGCTACCTGGGGGCCAGCGTGGCGCCGGGCGTGGGCCAGTCCTCGGTGCACCGCGCCGACTTTCTCGACGCCCTGGCCCGGCAGCTGCCGCCCGGCGTGGCCTGCTTCGGCAAACGTGCGGTGGCGGTGCAACAGGCGGCGGGGCAGGCCACGGTTGCCTTCGCCGATGGCAGTGAGCACCGCTGCGACCTGCTGATCGCGGCGGACGGCATCAAGTCCAGCCTGCGCCAGCACGTGCTTGAAGGCCTGGGCCAGCCGCCGGTGGCGCCGTGCTTCAGCGGCACCCGTGCCTACCGCGGGCTGATCGACAGCGCGCACCTGCGCGCCGCCTACGCCGAGCAGGGCGTCGACACCCACCTGATCGACGTGCCGCAGATGTACCTGGGTGCAGATGCGCACATCCTCACCTTCCCGGTAAAGCAGGGGCGCTTGATCAACGTGGTGGCGTTCGTCACCGACGCCACGCCCTGGCCGGCGGACCAGCCCTGGGTGCGCGCCGCCAGCCACGCCGAACTGCTGCAGGCGTTCGCCGGCTGGTGCCCGGCGGTGCAGGTGCTGCTGGGCTGCATGCCGCCGCCGTCGCTGTGGGCGCTGCACGACATCGAGCCGCTGGCCGGCTATGCCCACGGCCGGGTGGCGCTGATCGGCGACGCCGCCCACGCCATGCTGCCCCACCAGGGCGCCGGCGCCGGCCAAGGCCTGGAAGACGCCTGGCTGCTGGCGCGCCTGCTGGGCGACCGCCGCGCCCTGGGCACCGCGCCCGACACCCTGCTGCAGGCCTACGACGCCCTGCGCCGGCCACGAGCCAGCCGCGTGCAGCAGACCTCGCGCGAAGCGGGGGACCTCTACGAAGGACGCGCGCTGTCGTTCGCCCGCCAAGAGCAGGCGCTGTCAGCCACCCTGGCCAGCCGTTTCGATTGGTTGTGGCAGCATGACCTTGAAGCCGATTTGGGCGCGGCGCAGCGGATTCTCGACTGGCGCTGACGCGGCCTGCGGCCGCTGCTACAGGCATAAGGTTATAATTTTTTAATCTTTGTTTTTGCTGACGTTTTTCAATCAACTACACGCCTTTTGCAGGGACGACAGTTGATGACGGAACGATTCGAATCATTGGTCCTGGGCCTGGGCGCCATGGGCGCTGCCACCGTTTACCAGTTGGCCAAAATGGGCGTGAAGGTGGCGGGCATCGACCGCCATCACCCGCCCCATACCTTCGGCTCCAGCCATGGCGACACGCGTATTACTCGCCTGTCGGTGGGCGAGGGCGCGCAGTACGTGCCCATCGTGCGCAACTCGCATCGCATCTGGCGCGAGCTGGAAGCGCTGTCGGGCGAGGCGCTGTTTGAACAGTCGGGCCTGCTGGTGCTGACCTCCAGCCCCGATTTCGACCCGGCCGACAAGACCGACTTCACCCTGCGCACCATTGGCCTGGCGCAGACCTACGGCATCGAACACGAAGTGCTCGACGCCGCGCAAATTCGCCAGCGCTTCCCGCAGTTCGCCCAGGTGCGTGACGACGCCATCGGTTATTTCGAGCCGGGCGGCGGTTTCGTGCGCCCCGAACGTTGCATCGATGTACAGCTGAAACTGGCCGAGCAGCACGGCGCTACCCTGTACAAGGGCGAGACCGTGACTGCGATCACCTCGGACGCCCAAGGCGTGACGGTGACCACCGACCAGCGCACCCTGCAGGCCGACAAGCTGGTGATCAGCGCCGGCAACTGGGCTGGTGGCCTGCTGGGGGCGCCATTCGACGGCCTGCTGGAGGTGTACCGCCAGCAGCTGTTCTGGTTCGAACTTGCGGATGAGGCGCTGCTGGGCGCCTCGCCGACCTTCATCCTGACCCACGGCCGCGGCGACGACAAGGTCAACTACGGCTTCCCCGCCTTGCCGGGCGAGGGCACCGTGAAGATCGCCACCGCCCAGTACCACACCGCCTCGCACCCCGACACCCTGGACCGCCGCGTGGCGCCTGCCGAGGAGCAGGCCATGTACGCCCAGCAGGTGCAGGGCCGCATCGCCGGCGTCGGCCCGCGGGTGGTGAAATCGGCGGTGTGTGCCTACACCGTCACGCCCGACCGCCATTTCATCATCGATGAACACCCGTCCTTGCAGCACACCCTGGTGGTGTCGGCCTGCTCGGGCCATGGCTTCAAACACTCCGCCGCGCTGGGCGAAGCCTTCGCCCAGTGGTGCACCCGCGGCACCACCGACCTGGACCTGTCGTCCTTTTCCCTGAAACGCTTCGAAGGTAAACCATCTTGAAACGTGTCGCCCTGTCCCTGGCGTTGCTGGTAGCCGCCGTCGGTTCCGCCTATGCCGAAACCCTGAAAATCGCCGTGGTGCCGGTGCCCCACGCGCAGATTCTCGAATTCCTCAAACCGGAGCTGGCCAAGGAAGGCATTACCCTGGACGTCAAGGTGTTCGCCGACTACGTGCAGCCCGACCGCCAGACCGACGAAGGCCTGCTGGACGCCAACTATTTCCAGAGCAAGCCGTATTACGAGGCTTACAAGAAAGACCGTCCCAGCAGCGACCAGGTGCCGATCGTGGCGGTGCACATCGAGCCGTTCGGGGCTTACTCGAAGAAAATAAAGAATATTGCCGAGCTGAAGGACGGCGCCACCATCGCCATTCCCAACGACCCCGCCAACTCGGGCCGTGCCCTGCTGCTGATCGCCAAGCAAGGCCTGATCACCCTGAAAGACCCGAGCAACATCATGGCCACCCGCCAGGACATCGTCAGCAACCCCAAGCACCTGAAGTTCCAGGAACTGGAAGCGGCCATGCTGCCGCGCGTGCTGAACCAGGTGGACCTGGCGCTGATCAACGCCAACTACGCGCTGGAAGCCAGGCTTGAGCCGCACAAGGATGCGCTGTTCATCGAAAGCTCGGATTCGCCCTACGCCAACTACCTGTACGTGCGCCGCTACAAGGCCAGCGACCCGGCGGTGCAGAAACTGGGCGCGCTGCTGACCTCGCCGCAGGTGAAGCAGTTCATCCAGCAGCGCTACCACGGCGACGTAGTCCCGGCGTTCTAACCCCGCCCCCCGTAGCAGCTGCCGCAGGCGGCGTCTTGCAACCGTGGTGTACCCGGCGCACCGCGGCGCCTTATGACGCGGCCTTCGGCCGCTGCTACAGGGGCCGGCGCCTTGCGACGCGGCCTTCGGCCGCTGCTACAGGGTCCCGTGTACCTCGTTGATCGCGTCGCCTGCATCGCGGCCAAGGCCGGCTCCTACCACGTACGGCGTAGGAGCCGACTTTAGTCGCGATGCAGACGACACCGTTTCAAGACAATTGCTGCTACGTGCAGGCGCCTGGGTCTTTGTAGACCTCGCACCAGGCCGCTTTCAG
Organism: Pseudomonas imperatae; assembly: GCF_057128625.1. NCBI lineage: Bacteria > Pseudomonadati > Pseudomonadota > Gammaproteobacteria > Pseudomonadales > Pseudomonadaceae > Pseudomonas > Pseudomonas imperatae. The sequence continues at coordinate 62,611 of NZ_JBSKHP010000012.1, forward strand.
CAGTGTCCTGCAGCCTGAGTCATGCTTGGCCCGGAACGCTGCGACGCTTTCGACGCTCATCTGCCCCGGGATTTCCTTGCGCAGTGTTACCAGTTGCTGTGCCACCACTTCCTGCGCCTGGGGGGTATCGCCTGCCTGCTTCAACAGCGCGTAGAACGCCTTGGAAGCCTGCTTGGCGCTGATGTCCAGCTGGTCGCCATCAACCGAGAGCAATTCGTAGTAGGCCGAGCAGACAAGGCGTGGGTCGTCGGCCGCGTTGGCGTGGGAAATGCTGAATACGCTGGCCGACAGCGCGAGGAGAAGAGGCAAACGCATTGGGAAAATCACATCCGGATTCAAGCTGGCGATGTCACGATGATACTACGCTGCCATGGTTGTGATCCAATCTTGAATGTCATGGTGCAGGCGTCTCGTTGCGCTCGAACCAGTCCGCCGCCGTGCGCCATAGGCACACGCCAAGGAAGTACGCCGACATCAGCAGCCACAGCGTCAGCACCAGCGGGTTGATGGCCGGGTGGTCGTGCACCAGCGACAGGCTGCACAGCAGCCAGATGGCGGTGACGGCGATGTTCACCGGCATGAAGCGGCGCACCCGGAACGGGTGGAGGAATTTCATCCGGGTCACGGTCAGCAGGGCCAGCAGCACGATGGTTGCCAGGGTCCACCACGGCGACGGGCTGAGGGTGTACAGGCACAGGGCGACCACGTTCCAGGCGGCGGGGAAGCCCTGGAAGTAGTTGTCCTTGCTCTTCATGTTGACGTTGCAGAAGCAGAACAGCGACGACACCAGCATGATCGAGGTAGCCACCAGCGCGGTGTAGTCGGGCAGCGGGATGTAGCGGTAGATGAACAGCGCCGGGATGAACACGTAGGTGAGGTAGTCGATCACCAGGTCCAGCACCGAGCCGTCGAAATGCGGCAACACCGTCTGCACGTTCACCCGGCGCGCCAGCGAGCCGTCGACGCCGTCGACGATCAGCGCCACGCCCAGCCACATCAGGCAGGCCTTGGGCTGGTTTTCGAACAGCGCCAGGGTGGCCAGGAAGGCGGTGACCACGCCAGTCGCGGTGAAACCATGGGCGCCCCAGGCTTTGAGCCTGGCCAGGTGCAGGGTCGAGATCACAATGCGTCTCCGAAAAAGGGAAGGGCAGCGACATGCTGGCTGCACCTACAGACCGGGTGCGGCCGGCAGGGTTCAGCGCGGTGATCTCAGAATAGGCAATGGGCGGCATGTGCCGCCGAGGTTTTTGCGTTCAGGCCGCCGGGTGGTGTACCGGCGTGTCCAGCAGGTTGGCCTGCAAAATAGCGTTGAGGAAGCGGAACGGGTCATTCAGGCCCACCACCTCGCTGCTGAAGTGGCGGCTGGTCTGGGGCATCAGCACCGCGGCGTAGCGCGGGTTGTGGATCAGCGTGGGCGTGCTGCGCAGCACCACGTGCTGGCGGAACATGTTTTTGCCGAAACGGGGGAAGCTGACGTGCAGGTGGACGGCTCGAAACATGGCGGTGCCTCCGGGGGGACGTATCAGGGCCTTGGTTCCGTTATACCAAGCCAACCTGAAGGGCAGCTGAACACCCGGGACCGCTGGTCGCCGTGAAATATTCACCTGTCATTCCCTGCCGCGTGCGAATAAAATTCGCCAAAACCCGCTTTCAAGGCCTTCTGATGGACAAACTCGACCGCGCCATCCTCGACATCCTCCAGGTGGACTGCACCCGTTCGGTCAGCGACATCGCCGACCAGATCGGCCTGGGTAGCACCGCCTGCTGGCGGCGCATCCAGAAAATGGAAGAAACCGGCATCATCCGCGCCCGCGTGGCGCTGCTCGATGGCAAGCAGCTGAACGTGGGCGTGGTGGTGTTCGTCTCGATCCGCACCACCCAGCACAACGCCGAGTGGATCGAAGGCTTCCACCGCGCCGTGGCCGATATCGAAGAGGTGGTGGAGGTGTACCGCATGGCCGGCGACACCGACTACCTGCTGCGCGTGGCGGTGCCGGACGTGGCGGGGTATGACGCGGTGTACAAGCAGTTGATTCGCATACCGGGGCTGTCGGACATCAGCTCGAGTTTTTCCATGGAGCAGATCAAGTATTCCACGCGGTTGCCGCTGCGCTATGCGCCTTGATTTCGCTTCGGCGGTGCCGGGACGCTGCCTGCGGCAGCTGCTACAGGAGGTCCAGGAAGCGCTGGATGGCGGGGGTGATGCGGTCTTCGTTCCATACGTACCACAGCTCCGCGTAGGCGCCTTCATCGGTCAGCGGCCGGAAGCTCACCGTGGGCATCGCCAGGCTGGCAATCGACGCCGGCACGATGCCATAGCCCATGCCCGCCGCCACCAGCCCGAGAATGCTCGCCACTTCCGGCACCCGCCAGGCCACGTTCAACTGCACGCCGGCGCGCTGGGCCAGGGTGTGGGCGATCTGCAGGATAGCCAGGCTGGAGGGGTCGTCGAAGCTGATCATCGGCTCGGGCGCCAGGTCAGTGATGCTCACCGCGGCCTGCGCCAGCAGCGGGTTGTCGTTGGGCAGGGCGACGATCAGCGGCCGCCGAGAGCCCACGCGCTTGTGCTGGCGCGGCCCCAGCTCAACGCCCGGCGCACGAACCACGGCGATGTCCAATTCGCCACGCTGCAGGGCGGCCAGCTGGTCCTCGATGCGCTGCTCATGCAGGGCCAGGCGCACGCCGGGGTACTGGCTGCGCAGGCGCTTGAGCAGTGACGGGAACTCGGGCTCGAACATCGCCGAGCCCACATACCCCAGGTGAATCGAGCCCAGCTCGCCACGGGCGGTGCGCTGCGCCACCTCGCTGGCCTGCTCGTGCATGGCCAGCAGGCGCTGCACCTCCAGGCGGTAGGCGGCACCGGCCACGGTCAGCTCGATGCCGCGCTTGCGGCGCAGGAACAGCTGCACCGCCAGCTCGGTTTCGAGCTTCTTGATCTGCTGGCTCAGGGCCGGCTGGGCGATGCCCAGGCGCTCGGCGGATTTGCCGATGTGCAGGGTTTCACACACGTCGAGGAAGTAGGCGAGGCGGCGCAGGGAAGTCGTCATGGTTGGATTATAAGTTTTTTCTTATCAATAACACACCTTCCAGTGGATGGATCATCCATTCATTCGGGTTCATTGTGGTTGCACCTTACGTGTACAGCCAAAGAGGCGAAGAACCCATGCCCAAGCCACCGATCAACGACCTGCGCAGCGCGCTCGCCCGCCTGCAAGACCACCCCGGCCAGCTGCTGGAAACCGACCACCCGGTAAACCCTCACGCGCAACTGGCCGGCGTCTACCGCCGCATCGGCGCGGGCGGCACGGTGAAGCGCCCGACCCAACTGGGCCCGGCGATGATCTTCAACACCATTGAAGGTTACCCCCATTCCCGCGTGCTGGTGGGCCTGATGGCCAGCCGCGAACGCGTCGGCCTGCTGCTGGACAGCGCCCCGGACAAGCTCGCCGAACGCATGGGCGAGGCGGTGCGCAACCCCGTCGACCCGGTGATGGTCGACCACGCCGACGCGCCGTGCCAGGAGATGGTCTTCCACGCCGACGACCCCGACTTCGATATCCGCACCTTGCTGCCGGCCCCCACCAACACCGAGGAGGACGCCGGGCCGTTCTTCTGCCTGGGCCTGGTGCTGGGCAGCGACCCCGAGCACGGCCACACCGACGTCACCATCCACCGCCTGTGCGTGCAGGACCGTGACAAACTGACGATTTTCTTCGCCCCCGACCGCCACATCGACCATTTCCGCCAGAAGGCCGAGGCCGCCGGCAAGCCGCTGCCCATCACCATCAACATGGGCCTGGACCCGGCCATCCCCATCGGCGCCTGCTTCGAGGCACCGACCACGCCACTGGGCTACGACGAGCTGAAGATTGCCGGTGGCCTGCGCGGCACCGGCGTGGAACTGGTGGACGCGGTGACCGTGAACCAGAAGTCCATCGCCCGCGCCGAGATTGTCATCGAGGGCGAGATCCTGCCCCATGAGCGCATGCGCGAAGACATCAACACCAACACCGGCCACGCCATGCCCGAGTTTCCCGGCTACAACGGCCCGGCCAACCCGGCGCTGCCGATCATCCGCGTGACTGCCGTGACCATGCGCCGCGAGGCCATCCTGCAGACCCTGGTGGGCCCGGGCGAAGAACACACCAACCTGGCCGGCATTCCCACCGAGGCCAGCATTCGCAACGCCGTGGACCTGGCCATGCCCGGCTTCCTGGTCAATGTGTACGCGCACACCGCTGGCGGCGGCAAGTTCCTGGCGATTTTGCAGGTGGCCAAGCGCAAGGCCGGCGACGAAGGCCGCCAGCGCCAGGCGGCGATCATTGCCCTGGGCGTGTACCGCGAGTTGAAAAACGTGATCCTGGTGGACGAGGACGTCGACCCCTTCGACTCCAACGATGTGCTGTGGGCCATGCAGACCCGCTACCAGGGCGACATGGACACGCTGTTCCTGCCCGGCGTGCCCGGCCACGTGCTGGACCCCTCCCAAGGCCCGGAATACAACCCGGCGCTGCTGGTGCGCGGCAACACCTGCAAGACCATCTTCGACTGCACCGCGCCGTTCCACCTGCGCGAGCATTTCACCCGCGCCGAGTTCGTCGACGTCGACCCGCACCCCTACGCCCCAGAACTGTTTCCCCGGAGGCCAGCATGAGCACTAAACGCCAACGCCTCGTGGTGGGTATCAGCGGCGCCACCGGCATCATCTATGGCATCCGTGCCCTGCAGATGCTCAAGGCCCTGGACGTGGAGAGCCACCTGGTGGTGTCCAAGGCCGCCGAGATGACCCGCTCCTACGAGACCGACCTCAGCCGCGAGCAGCTGTATGCCCTGGCCGACCACGTGCACCCCATCGCCGACGTCGGCGCCAGCATCGCCAGCGGTTCGTTCCGCACCCTGGGCATGCTGGTGGCGCCGTGCTCGGTGCGCACCCTGGCCGAAATCGCCAGCGGCGTGACCACCACGCTGCTGACCCGCGCCGCCGACGTGGTGCTCAAGGAGCGCCGGCGCCTGGTGCTGATGGTGCGCGAGGCGCCGCTGCATTCCGGGCACCTGCGCAACATGCTGGCCGTGAGCGACCTGGGCGGGGTGATCCACCCGCCGGTGCCGGCGTTCTACACCCACCCCACAAGCCTGGCCGACATCGTCGACCACACCGTGGCACGGGCGCTGGACAGCTTCGGCCTGGAGGTGGAGGACATGCCGCGCTGGGGCGAGAACATCGACGTGGCACCGGCCGCGCGCAAGTATGCGGCGGCCGTGGGCCACTGACTGACGGTCAGACGCGCTGGTCCTTCATGGCCTGGGCAATGTAGTCCGCCTGGCGGATCGCCAGGGTGACGATGGTCAGCGTCGGGTTCTCGGCCGCGCTGGTGGTGAACTGGCTGCCGTCGCTGATGAACAGGTTGGCGATTTCATGGCTCTGGCCGAAGCCGTTGCACACGCCGTCCTCGGGCTTGGCGCTCATGCGGCAGGTGCCCAGGTTGTGGGTGGAGGGGTAGGGCGGCACGCGGTGGGTCTTCAGCGCGCCCACCGCCGTATACAGCGCCTGGCCCTGGGTGTAGGCGTGCTCGCGCATGGCCAGGTCGTTGGGGTGGTCGTCGTAGTGGACGTTGGCCACCGGCATGCCGAACTGGTCCTTGACCTGGTCGTTGACGGTGACGCGGTTGCTCTCGCGCGGCATGTCCTCGCCCACGATCCACAGGCCGGCCAGGTGCGTGTACTGCTCCATGACCCGGGTGAAATCCGGGCCCCAGGCGCCGGGGTTGAAGAAGGCGCCGAGGAACGACGGGCCCAGGGAGATCGTCTCCATCTCGTAGCCGCCGACGAAGCCGCGGTCGGGCTTGAACTTCACCTCATCGCTGATGATGCCGGCCATGATGGTGCCGCGGTAGAAGTGCACCGGTTCGCTGAATTCGGCGAACACCGAGCCGGTGGTATGGCGCATGTAGTGCTTGCCGACCATGCCGGCGCCGTTGCCCAGGCCATTGGCAAACCGGCCGCTGTGGGAGTTGAGCAGCAGCCGCGGGGTCTCGATGGCGTTGCCGGCCACCGCCACCAGTCGCGCCTTCTGCCGTTGCAGCTGGCCGGTGGCGTCGGCGTAGACCACGGCGTTCACCAGGCCCAGGTCGTTGTGTTCGATGTGTACCACTTGTGATGAAGGGCGCAGGTCGAGCTTGCCGGTGGCCTCGGCGGCGGGGATTTCGGTGTACAGCGTCGACCACTTCGCGCCCATCTTGCAGCCCTGGAAGCAGAAGCCCAGTTGCTGGCACGAGGCGCGGTTGGCGCGTGGGCGGCTGTTGATGGCCATGTGGCCGGTGGAGCACTCGGTGTAGCCCATCTTCTGCGCGCCGTTGTACAGCACCTTGAAGTTGTTGTTGCCGGGCAGGCCGGGGATGTCGTTGGTGCGGGTCACGCCCATCTTGTCCTCGGCGCGGGCGTAGTAGGGCTCAAGTTCGGCCAGGGTCACCGGCCAGTCCAGCAGGTTGGCGTCCTGGATCGCGCCGTAGGTCTGCAGCGCGTGGAATTCGTGTTCCTGCAGGCGCAGGCTGGCGCCGGCCCAGTGGGTGGTGGTGCCGCCCACGGTCTTGCAGATCCAGGCGGGCAGGTTGGGAAAGTCCTTGGCCACCCGCCAGGTGCCGGAGGTGGTGCGCGTGTCGCCCCACGCCAGCTGCGAGAACGATGGCCATTCGTCGTTGATGAAGGTGCCCGGGCTCTGCCGCGCGCCGGCTTCGAGCAGCACCACCTTGATGCCTTTCTGGCACAGTTCGTTGGCCAGGGTGCCGCCGCCGGCACCCGAGCCGATGACGACCACGACCGAGTCGTCGTCATGGTTGAAGTTGGTCATGGGCGTGCTTCCTCAGGAGAACGGATCGGGGCTGGCCGAGGCGGGTGGGGCGGGTAGCCAGGACAGGTCATTGAACCCGCGCATCAGGTAGCCGCCCTTGGGAAAGGACGCGCCTTCGTAGCCGAAGTGCAGGTACGCCAGTTCGTTGCTGTACAGGCTGTTGACCGCGTTGCCGCGCACCAGGGCGAAGAACGGCGTGTCCTGGATGTCCTGGAGGATGGCGAACTGGCGCGCCGCGTCGAGCTTGCGCCAGTCGCCGCCGGCCTTCTGGTCGAGGGTGGCGATGCCTTGCCTGAGGGTGTCGGCGACGCCGGGGTCGGTGCTGGCCTTCTGGTCCAGGGCCTGCACCGGGAAGGCGTAGACCGCGTCTTCCATGGTGTCGTGGGGGTAGATGCGGCGGATCATCAGCAGCAGCTTGTCGCCGCTGTCGCTGTCCAGGGTGGTCATGGGCAGGGCCCAGCTCTGGCTGGGGGCCATCAGGGCAATGGGACCGCTGGCGAACAGCAGCGTGCCCAATAGCACGCCGCCGCTGCCCTGAAGAAACCGGCGACGATCGAGTGTCAGGTTACTCATGGCGAAGTCCTTCTTATTGTTGTTGTCACGCAACCCATAGTAGTAACGCCAGCGGGGGGCGGGTAATAGGCGCCTACTACGTTGGAATAAGCTTAGACCCGTAGTAGGCGCCTATTACCCGGCGGTGGCGCGGCAGTCCTAGACTGGGCCACCTCACTTGAGTGCCCCTGCCATGTCCTTCATCAGCGAAAACCAGCCAGGCGTGTGCCTGGAACCCGATGCCGAAACCCAAGCCTACGTGTTCAACCACAGCATGATCCGGGTCAAGGACCCGTGCCGCTCGCTGGACTTCTACACCCGCGTGCTGGGCATGCGCCTGCTGCGCCAGGTGGACTTCCCCGAGGCGAGGTTTTCGCTGCTGTTCCTGGCCATGACGGCGGGCGAGGACGTGCCGGACGAGCGCGGCGCCCGCCAGGTGTATACCTTCGGCCGCCAGTCGGTGCTGGAGCTGACCCACAACTGGGGCACCGAGAGCGACGACTCGCAGTACCACAACGGCAACAAGGACCCGCGCGGGTTTGGCCACATCTGCTTCAGCGTGCCGGATATCGAGGCAGCCTGCGCGCGCTTCGAGCGGCTGCAGGTGCCGTTCGTCAAACGCCTGGACAAAGGCATGAAGCACGTGGCGTTCATCAGCGACCCGGACGAGTACTGGATCGAGATTGTGCAGGCGGATTTGTTGGCTGACTTGGGGCAGTGACGGGGCTGGACGCGGCCTTTGGCCGCTGCTACAGGGGTTTGTAGCAGCGGCCAAAGGCTGCGTCGGGCTAAAACACCGACCAGTTGATCCGTTCGCTCAACAGCTCCAGCGCCTTCATCCCCGCCAGCGAGTTGCCCGCCGCGTTCAGCTCCGGCGACCACACGCACACGGTGAACTGCCCCGGCACCACGGCGATGATCCCGCCACCCACGCCGCTCTTGCCCGGCAGCCCCACGCGGTAGGCGAAGTTGCCGGCCTCGTCGTACAGGCCGCTGGTGGCCATGATCGAGTTCACCTGTTTGCTTTGCCGCGGCGTCAGGATCTGCTCGCCGCTGTGCTTGCAGAAGCCCTCGTTGGCGAGGAAACAGAAGGCCTTGGCCAGGTCCACGCAGTTCATCTGCAGCGCGCAGTGGCTGAAGTAGCTGCGCAGCACCGCCTCCACCTCGTTGTGGAAATTGCCGAACGACTGCATCAGGTACGCCATGGCCGCGTTGCGCGAGCGATGCTGGTACTCCGACTCCGCCACCTTGCCGCCCACCAGCACATGGGGGTTGCCGGACAACCGCCGGACGAAATCACGCATCGACAGCGCCGGTGCGGCAAAGCGCGACTGGTTGATGTCGCAGATCACCAACGCCCCGGCATTGATGAACGGATTGCGCGGCCGCCCACGCTCGAACTCCAACTGCACCAGCGAATTGAACGGCTGCCCCGACGGCTCATGCCCCAGCCGCTCCCAGATCGCCTCCCCGGAATGCCCGATGGCCTGCACCAGGCTGAACACCTTGGAAATACTCTGCACCGAAAACGGCGTGTACGCATCGCCGGCGCTGTGCAGGCTGCCGTCGTTGCCATACACGGCAATGCCCAATTGATTCGCCGGCACCAAGGCCAGTGCGGGAATGTAATCGGCGACCTTGCCCTGGCCGATCAGGGGGCGGACTTCGTCGAGGATCTGGTTGAGGAGCGTTTGCATGGGGGGCCTTGTTGTTGGAATGCCGGTGACTAGACGCCGTAGCCCGGCGCGGCATCACACCGTAGCAGCGGCCGCGAGGCCGCGTCACTGGCGCTTTAGATCGTGGGGCCTTGGACGCAGCCTGGCGGCAGCTGCTACGGGGCTTTCGGGTTTTCGGAAAATGCGCGGGGATGATCGGATGTGTCCTACATCTTTCTTGTTTTGCAATCCCTAGAGTTCGGGTTCAACCGCGCCGCATGCCCGGCGCCTGGAACATGACAAGGGGGAATTGATGACATCTCACGGCCCTGATTACAGTACCGATGCTCCACGTCCAACGACCAGCGCCACGGAAATATCCGGAACAGGGCATTCCCCTGTCTGGTATCCGCCACAGTTTCCAGAGGCGGGGCGGCTGCCACGGCAGGCGGGGCAAGTGGCCCGAAACATTCATCGTCAAGAGAGCATGGAAAGAGACTACCAGGATGCCCTGTCCATTGCCGCAAACTATCGCGTGACGCCACCCTGCTGCAAAACCCTGCATATCAGCCTGTTCTTCGACGGCACTGGCAATAACCTGAATAACGACTTGCTGCAGTCGGAAGTCCCCCACCCGACCAACATCGCTCGGCTTTTTCGCGCTTGCATTGGGGATGGCATTGCGGGTGGAACAACACATCAAGGTGATAAGGCTCGCGGGCTTATTGACAATGCGGGGGTCGGGCTGGGTTCGTACTTCAAATATTACATGCCGGGGGTAGGCACGCCGTTTCCGGAAATGGGTGATCTTGATTACAGCACCGCCGGGTTGGCCAGTGCCTGGTTCGGCGAAGAACGCATCAACTGGGGGTTGTTGATGATCATCGACGCCATCCGTCGAACCCTAGACCAGCCGCCGCTAGCCACCGAAGTGTTGTCGGCAGCCGTCAAGTCCATGGGGACCTGGCCGGGATTCGAGGGAGTGAGCGGCCAACGCCACCGCTTGGCCGAGTTCACCAAACAACTTAGCGCCATAGAGGCCCCACTGCGTTATGCAGTGCTGCAACCCACGCCAGGGGTTTGCAAGTTGTTGGGTATCAAGCTTTACGTGTATGGCTTTTCTCGAGGGGCGGCCGCAGCGCGCGCATTTGTCAGTTGGTTGGACGAATTAATGCGCTCGCGTCCGACCCTGTCATTTGGCGATCTGGAAATACCCATCACCGTAGAGTATCTGGGGATTCTCGACACGGTAGCCTCAGTGGGTATAGCCGACATAGTGCCTGGCGCGCGCGGCCACATGGGGTGGGCTGACGGCAATCAGCAGTTGCCAGCCAGTGGCTTGGTCAAGCGCTGTCTGCATTTGGTGGCGGCTCATGAACAACGGGTGAGTTTTCCACTTGAGTCGATTCGTCGGCAGACTGGGGATTATCCGCCTAATTGCATTGAGGTGATTTATCCCGGGGTGCATTCGGATTTAGGGGGTGGGTATTTGCCGGGCGATCAGGGCCGAGGCGTCGGGAGGGATGACCGTCTTCTACTTTCACAGCTCGCGCTGCATGAACTGTATGCGGATGCATTTGCTCATGGCGCGCCCTTAAAAGTTCCGAGTGCTGCTTCACCGATCAATTTATATGATCGACAGTCCAGGGTAATGGACCTGACCACCTCGACGCAGTTCGCAATCTCATCTGATCTTGTTCGTCGCTTCAATGCCTGGCGTCAAGTGACCCTGGGGCTCGCACTCATCTCGGCCCCTAACTCAAATGAAGTTTGTTCAAGCTTCCAGCCAGTGGTCGCGGATACCTCATTGGAGCGAGCATTGCGCATTCAGTTAGGCTGGATCACCGCCTGGCGCATAGACCGTTACGCCTTCGCCAGCTTGAAAAACACCCCATTCTATAAGCAAGCGACTGATAGCCACAGTGATGGCCTCAGCCGCAGCTTGGCGGAAACACAGCGAAACAACCGTCAGGCAGCGATCGAAGAACAGCGCAAGGTACAGGTGTCGCTCCAACGTTATGGAAGTGACAAGGCCCCAATGCATCCCGGCATCCCGGCCTTCGATCCTGACCTGGCGCGCACACAGCTGCGCGAAGCTGCCGAGGAGTTCGCCAAGGCTTACCGCAATGACCGCTTGATGGCGGCAGCACTCAACCGTTTGGTACCGGCCTACGGCCCTCCCGCGTTCGTCGCCCGCATCATCACTGCCAATGTGTATGCCGAGGCGCTGCACATGAAGGCATCTGGCAGGGAAAAGGTCAGTCGCTTGTTTCCGCCCTTTGCAGGCTATCGCAACCATGTCGACGAGAACATTCGTGGCGAGGTCGATGAGTATCGCAACGCGAGCATGCCCGAAGGGCTGTTGCGAGACTTGTTCGACGATCAGGTACATGACTCTCGTGCCTGGTTTCTCCATTCGTTCGGCCGCGAGCCAATGGGCAGCTATTTCCGCGAACGCATGGTGTTCTTTGGTACAGCCAGCCGCAGGGAAGTGGCGATTCACGGCGAAATCGACACCTCCGGCATGGCATATTTTCCCCGGGACCCAGAACATATCGCGAGGGCCCAGCAGGCGATTAATGCCAGATGGGCTGCCTTTCACGCCCAACTGGAGGACGAGGCAGCCGATGATTTGGCGTGAGAGCAGCTGCCAATCTCTTCACAAATGGGCAGCTTCCATCAAAACGTGGTGCACCACTTTGCTGATGGGGATCGTCGCTGGCCCGGTTTCCGCCAATGTAATCGTTGGCATAAATCACACTCATCGGGGCATAGAGCAATTTAGTGTGGACGGGCGTTCGGCCATCGATAGCATTGGCCCCTATCAAGGCGGGGGCGGGGCTTGTTGTTTTAGGACCGCTGCTCGCTGGCAACCCGGAATGACTGTACGGATAGACTGGGAAACCGGTGCCAGCGGGGTCAGCAAGCTGGCTGACGAGTTTCCCGGTTTTGCGGATGAAGCCAAATACGACGCATGGCTCGACAAGGTCCAGGCGCAAAAACGCCGACATAGCAAGATTGTCTCGGTACCTGACTATACCAACCAGCAAACCTGCGGAATCACTGTTCACTTTCTCCCTTGCGATGACGTGCAAGTCACTACCTCATGCCATGTATACGGCAGCCCCGGCTACCCCATAAAAGCGCCACTTCGCTCACCGACCCCCCCGTCATGTCCCCATAAGGAGCACTAAACCTGTAGCAGCGGCCACCAGGCCGCGTCCCAGGCGCCGCAAATCCTGTGGCCTTGGACGCAGCCTCTCGGCAGCTGCTACGGGGCTTTCGGGTTTTCGGAAAAAGCGTGGTTAGGGTCGGATATGTCCTACATCTTTTCTGTTTTGAAGTCCTTAGAGTCCGGGATCAACCGCGCCGCATGCCTGGCGCTTGGAACACGACAAGGGGGAATTGATGACCTATCGCGGCCCTGATTACAGCATCGATGCCAGAAGGCTTTTCGTCGCTTTGCTGATGGGGGTTGCTGCTGGCCCGGTTTCGGCCAACGTAATCGTAGGTATCAATCACACAGGGCAGGCCATCAACCACTTCAGCGTCGATGGTCGGTCGGCAGTGGATATTATTGGACCTTACCGCAGCGGAGGCGGTGGTTGCTGCTACGCAGTACCAGCAATTTGGCATCCGGATATGGGTGTACGCATAGAGTGGCAGACAGGTAGTGCCTACTCCGAGGATTTTCCGGGGTTCGCCGACCGTCCCAAGTTTTTTGCATGGAAGGAGAAGGTCGAGGCTCAGACGCGTAGCCTTGACAAGTGGGTGTCAGTGGCGGACTACACCAACCAGCAAACCTGCGGAATCACTGTTCACTTTCTCCCCTGCGATGACGTGCAAGTCACCACCTCATGCCATGCATACGGCAGCCCCGGCTACCCCATAAAAGCGCCACTTCGCTCACCGAACCCCCCGTCATGTCCCCAAAAAGAGCACTAAACCTGTAGCAGCGGCCACCAGGCCGCGTCCCAGGCGCCGCAAATCGTGGGGGTTGGGACGCAGCCTGGCGGCAGCTGCTACGGTACAATGCTGAACGTTCAACCAGAGCAGCTGCCTTCAATGCCCAGTATCACCCTGTTCCAAACCCCACCCCCCGAGTCGTTCCAGGCGCAGATCCAGCAGCTGGTGATCGACAACCTCACCGCCATCAGCCAGGTGGCGCTGCCGGCCGGTAATGCGCTGTACCCGCTGTACCAGTACGGCGTGGGTTATGAGGTGTATCAGTACCTGCAGGCCATGGACGGTTCGCGCGGTTTTGCGGTGGAGGTGGTGGCGGCGCTGGATGACGAGGACCCGTCGCAGCTGCTGGGCTTTGCCCTGTACCTGCCACTGAGCGGCGACGCCGAGGCGTGTTCGCTGTTGTTCCTGGCGGTGAAGGACGGGCATCGGCGCCAGGGCATTGCCAGGGCCATGGTGCAGAAGGTGCTGGCGCGCTACCCCCATGCGGAGCTGGGCTGCGCGGTGAGTCAGGTGGCGTGCGGGCAGGCCCTGGGGTTCCAGGTGATCGGCACGCGCGGCTCGCAGGTGTTGATGAACACCCGCGACCACGCCTCCCAGGGGCTGACGCCGGTGCTGGACACCGCGCCCATCTACCGTTCGGTAGAGGTGCGGCAGATTCATGCCTACCTGTTGAAGCAACATGGCGAGCCCGCCATGGTCAACGCCGAGAAGCAGCGCGACCGGCACCTTGACGCCCTGGCGCGCGAGGCGCAGGCGTTCGTCAAGGTGCACCTGGGCCTTTAGAAACGCGGCTTCACGGTCTTCCAATCCGGTTTGTAGCGCTGCATCTGGCGCACGTCGTCACGCTGGCGGATGCCGCAGCTCAGGTACTGGTCGTGCAGCTTGCCCAGCTGGTCGTGGTCCAGCTCCAGGCCCAGGCCGGGCGCGCGGCTGATGCTCACGCAGCCGTCAACGATCGGCAGCTTGCCGCCCTTGATCACTTCCTCGTCCGGCTCCTGCCAGGGGTAGTGGGTGTCGCAGGCGTAGTCCAGGTTGGGCACGGCCGCGGCCACGTGGGCCATGGCCATCAGGCTGATGCCCAGGTGCGAGTTGGAGTGCATGGACACGCCCAGGCCGAACACCTGGCACATCTTCGCCAGCGTCTGGGTGTCACGCAGGCCGCCCCAATAGTGGTGGTCGGCGAGCACGATCTGCACGCTGTCCAGCGCCACGCTGCGGCGGAACTCGTCGAAGTCGGTGACCACCATGTTGGTCGCCAGCGGCAGGCCGGTGCGCTTGTGCAGCGTGCTCATGCCGTCCAGGCCGGGGCAGGGGTCTTCGTAGTACTGCAGGTCGTCGCCCAGCAGTTCGGCCATGCGGATGGCGGTCTCCAGCGACCAGTTGCCGTTGGGGTCGATGCGCAGCGGGTAGCCGGGGAAGGCCTTTTTCAGTGCCTTGATGCAGGCCACCTCGTGCTCGGGCGGCAGGGTGCCGGCCTTGAGCTTGATGCTCTTGAAGCCATAGGCCTCGATCATGCGCGCGGCCTGGGCGACGATCTGTTCCTCGTTCAGCGCCTCGCCCCAGTTGTCGGGCTTGTAGGGTGAGTCAATGTGCTGGGCGTATTTGAAGAACAGGTAGGCGCTGAACGGCACCTTGTCGCGCAGGGCGCCGCCCAGCAGGTCCACCAACGGCACGTTGAGGGCGTGCGCCTGCAGGTCGAGGCAGGCCACCTCGAACGCGGAGTAGGCGTTGCTCACTGCCTTGCTGGCATGGGAGCCGGGCGCCAGTTCGGCGCCGGCCAGGGAGCTGGTGCGGTTGGCCGCCACCGTGGCCTCGACGATCTGCCGCAGGCGGTTGAGGTTGAACGGGTCCAGGCCGATCAGTTGGCTCTGCAGCTGCTGCTGGATGGCCAGCGCCGGGGCGTCGCCGTAGCTTTCCCCCAGGCCGATGTAGCCGTTGTCGCTCTCGATCTCGATGATCGAGCGCAGGGCGAAGGGTTCGTGGATGCCGCTGGCGTTGAGCAGCGGCGGGTCGCGGAAGGCGATGGGGGTGACGGTGACGCGCTTGATTTTCAAAAGTAATGCTCCTGAAGGCAGGCTCGACGAATTAGGCGATGGCAACCGCGGCCTTGCGTGGCTTGGGCGCGCGCGGGGCCGGGGTGCTGCGGGCGAAGAAGATCACCACCGCAGCCACCAGCGAGGTGGCGGCCAGGCCATACAGGCCGCCCTCGATGCTGCCGGTGGTCTGTTCAAGAAAGCCGAAGGTGGCCGGCGCGACGAAGCCGCCCAGGTTGCCGATGGAATTGATCAGGGCAATCACCGCGGCGGCGATGCGCGCGTCCAGGTAGCCCTGGGGAATGGGCCAGAACAGCGCCGAGGCAGCCTTGAAGCCGATGGCGGCGAAGCAGATGGAGACGAAGGCGAACACCGGCCCGCCAACCGTGGACATGAACATGCCCAGCGCCGCTACCACTAACGTCACGGCCACCCAGGCCTGCTGGTGCTTCCACTTCGCGGCCACGGCGGCGAAGCCGTACATGGCGACGATGGAGATCAGCCAGGGCACCGAGTTGAACAGGCCCACCTCGAAGTCCGCCAGGTTGCCCATTTGCTTGATCATGCTCGGCAGCCAGAAGGTGGCGCCGTAGATGGTCAGGGCGATGGAGAAGTAGATGAAGCAGAACAGCGCGATCTGTCGGTCGGCCAGCAGCTTGAACATCGACGGCTTCACCACGTGCTGGGCCTCGCGGGCACGCTGTTCCTCGGCCAGGCAGCTTTCCAGCGCCTGCTTTTCAGCCTCGTTGAGCCAGCGCGCCTCACGTGGGTGCGACTGCAGCCAACACCACACGAACCCGCACAGCACCAGCGAGGCGCCGCCCTCGATCAGGAACATCCACTGCCAGGCATGCAAGCTCAGGGCGTTGATGCTCAGCAGCGCGCCGGACACCGGCCCGGAGATCACCGAGGCGATGGCCGAACCGCTGAGGAACACCGCCATGGCCTTGCCGCGCTCGGCGGCCGGCAGCCATTGGGTGAAGTAGTAGATGATGCCCGGGAAGAACCCGGCTTCGGCGGCGCCCAGCACGAAGCGCAGCACGTAGAAGCTGGTCTCGCCGCGCACAAAGGCCATGGCCATGGCGGCGGCGCCCCAGGTGAACATGATGCGGGTGAGCCAGGCGCGGGCGCCGAAGCGCTGCAGCAGGATGTTCGACGGCACCTCGAACAGGGCGTAGCCGATGAAGAACAACCCGGCACCCAGGCCGTAGGCGGCCGCGCCGATGCCCAGGTCGGCTTCCATGTGGCTGCGCACGAAGCCGATGTTGACGCGGTCGATGTAGTTGACGATGAACATCACCACGAACAGCGGCAGCACATGGCGCTTGACCTTGGCCGCGGCCTGTTCCAGCACGCTGGGGTTGAGGGTTTTCAAGGGCGACTCCCGGTATTGTTTTTGTGGGGACAGGCCGATGATGGACGGGTACATTGTTCCCGTCTAATCTAACCTGGCTGTTGATTGATACCTGGATTGAATCAATGTTCGAACTGACCCAACTGCGCTGCTTCACCACCGTCGCCACCGAGCTGAATTTCCGCCGCGCCGCCGAGCGCCTGAACATGACCCAGCCGCCGTTGAGCCGGCAGATCCAGCTGCTGGAGCACCACCTGGGCGTCGAGCTGTTCACCCGCAGCACCCGCAGCGTGGCGCTGACGGCGGCGGGGCGGGCGTTCTTCGTCGAGGCGCAGAACCTGCTGGAGCGCGCCCAGCAGGCGGCGGTGGCGGCGCGACGGTTTGCCGAGGGCGACATTGGCGCGGTGGCCATCAGCTTCGTCGGCAGCGCCGTGTACGAGTTTTTGCCCAAGGTGATCGCCGAGGCGCGGCTGAAGCAGCCCCACGTCAAAATCGACCTGGCAGAGATGAACACCTACACCCAGCACGAGGCGTTGCGCGCCCGGCGCATCGACCTGGGCATCGCCCGCGCGCCGTTGCTGGAACCGGGCTACGCCACCGAATGCCTGGTGCGCGAACCCTTCGTGCTGGCGGTGCCGCGCGGCCATGCGCTGGCGTCGAGCGAAGAGGTCAAGGTCAGCGACCTGGATGGCCAGCCGTTCCTGATGTACTCCCATGCCGCCTACCCGCCGTTCAACGAACTGCTTACCGGCATGTTGCGTTCGGCGCGGGTGGCGCCCGACTACGTGCAGTGGCTGGGCTCGTCGCTGACCATCCTGGCGCTGGTGAACGCCGGCCTGGGCCTGGCGCTGGTGCCGCGCTGCGCCACCAGCGTGGTGTTCAAGAACGTGGTGTTCCGCGACATCGACCTGGGGGAGGGGGTACAGAGCGAGCTGCACCTGATCTGGCGCGAGGACAACGACAACCCGGCGTTCGCGATGCTGCTGGAGGGTATTCGCAACGCCACCATCACGTAGTCACGCCCCCCGTAGCCGCTGGCCCCGCACCTGTCATTTGCCTGCGTCGAAGGCCCGGTCGAAGCGCTCGCGGAAGATCCCGCCCCATTGTTTCAGCCCGTCGATAAAAGCCAGTTTCTCGGGATAACGCGAGACGTTGCTTGCGCGCCAGTTCGAATTGCCTGGCAGTTCGGCCGGGTCGGACGCAATGCCCTCGCGCTCCGGGTTGAACCAGTAGCTGGCCTCCAGCAGCCCCCAGGGCTCGGCCCTGATGAACTCCACTTGCACGTAGTCCTGGGCGTACCCCACGTGGCTGGCGGCAAGGGTGGCGGCGCCGGTGCGCATCAGCATGCTCATGGGCACGGCAGCGTCGTGCCAGTGCTGCAGCGGTGGGGTGAACACGTGGCTCAGGCGCCAGCAGCTCTGGTGGTCTGCCGAGGAGGCTGGCTCCCGTTCCTGGGAATAGACGGAGGGGCCGTGCAAGGCGTCGCAGCCCTTGCCGTGAAAGCTCAGTAGTTGCGTGCGGTTGCGCAGGCTGGTCACCTGCACGGCGGCCATCAGCCTACCGTGTTCGATTTGCCCCAGCAGGTAGTGCTTGCCCACGGCGTTGCCCTCACGGGCGTCGCCGCCAGCCAGCGTGAGCCACTGGCCGGGTGGCAGGGGCAGCTCAAAGCCGTCCATGGCGAAGCTGTTGGTGAACGGCCGCGTCGAGGGCATGGCGACGACCGGCGGCTCGGCCGTGGTGAAAATAGCCATGTTGCCGGGGGCGGCGGTGCTGCCACCCGGCGGGGTATAAGTCACTACCTCCGCCATGGGTGGCAGGTTCATTACCGCTTGCGGCCGGTACAGTGGCCCGAAGGTGATGAACAGCGCGGTCAGCGCCAGCGTGCCCAGCACGCTGGCCCGCCACCATGGCGCGCGGGCCCACAGCGAGGCCACCGGGGGCGCCGTCGGGGTGCCGGTAAAACGGTTCAACAGGCTGACCAGCCAGTGGCCATCGGCGGGCCACGCCTGCCGGCGGCGCTGGCGCTCATGGAAGATGCCGACGAAGGTCAGCAACCAGCCCGCCCGTACCAGCCCCAGCAGCAACCAGGCGCCGCGATGCACCACGCCGGCCATGGCCACGCCGAGGCGTTGCAGCGTGGGATCGACGCCAGGCAGCTTCAGCCACAGCGGCAGGGCAAACATCAGTGCCGTCGCCAACGCGGCGACAGGGGCCAGGGAGAGAGCCCACTCACGGAATGCGCGCATCATTGCACCTTGACGGTAAAGGACAGCCGTTGATTGACCGCCATCACGGGCAGCAGCACGTGGTGGGGCCCCGAGCCGAACCCCAGGGTGATGCCGCCGCCGGGGCCTTCGCGCACGCCGTACAGGACAACCTGGCCGTCGCTGGCCACGGGAATGGCGAAGGTCTGCGGCTGGCGCGTCAGTGACAGGGTGCGCCCATAGCCGGCGCTGAACAGCCGTACCACGTCGCCGTTGTCGCGGTCCGAGTCCCACAGGCTGACCCAGGCCAGGCGCGGCGCGGCGTGGGTGTCGGCGGGCGGGGCAGGCGTGGCGCTGGTCCACACCGACAAGTGCGTGCCCTTGGGCAGGTGCAGGGTGGCGGCCGCCTTGGGTATATCGGCCTTGTCTACCTGTTGCAACGGCAGGGGCAGGCTGGCGTTGAATGCGGATTCACGGGCTTGCCGCTCGGCAGTGCCCAGGGTGGTGGGTGGTGCGCTGCCAGTGGGCGAAAGGGAGTAGGGGGCCAACAGGCTGAAAGCCGCCAAGGCAGCGGAGACCGCCACGCTGGCCGCGATCGAGCATGCAATGACACGCCCGGCGGCCAGTTGCGCCGGGGTGGCGGGGTTCGCTTTGCGCGGTGCATCCATTCAACACCCATCCTGATCGAGCCTGCCGCTGGGGCAGCGGTTCCGCAGAATACCCGAGCGCCCTGGCGGCAGCGATAGCACCGCGCCATGTTTCATCTTGGCCGATCAGTCCGTCCCAGGCTCAGCAGGGCGGCCAGCGCCAGCGCCGCAATCAACCCGGCCAGCACGCTGACCCCCACGGCCATGCCGTGCAGGTCGATCAGGTGCCCGGCCACCACCGGCAAGGCCCCGGCGGGCACGTAGCCGCCCATGTTGAACACGCCGTTGGCCTCGGCGCGGCGGTTGGCCGGCACGTGCAGGGCGATCAGGCTCAGGCCGCCCAACTGCCCCAGGCCCTGGCCGGCGCCGGCCAGCAGGGCGGCGACGATCAGGCAGGGAATGGACGCCTGCTGCACCGCCAACCACAGGGTGGCCATGGACAGCACCGTGGCCAGCCCGCTGAGCAGGAAGATGCGCTTCACCGCCAGCCGCTGCACCGCGAACTGCACGCCAACACCGACCATGAACATGGCGAACGCGGTGCCGCCGGCGATCAGCGGGCTGCTGACGTGGGCGAACGCCGAGAACAGCCCCGGCCCCAGGCTGAGCACGAAAGAGGTGCAGGTGATGCCCGGGCCGAAGAAGGCGATGCCGCGCAGCACATGGCCGACGCTGTCCCGTGGCACCCGGGGCAGCCGCAGTTTCAAGGCGGACGTGGCACGGGGCTGGCGTGGCTGCGCCAGCACCACCCACAGCGCCAGGGCCAGCAAGGCCAGTTCCAGGTTGAAGACGATGGCCACCGGGTGCGCGCTGTATTGCGCGAGCACGCCGGCCAGCAACGGCCCGGTGCCGGCGCCCAGCACCATGGCCACCGAGGCCAGCAGCGAGGCCTGGCGCTTGTGGCTGTCGGCGGCCTGGTCGACCACGTTGGCCATGCCGGCGGAGACGATGATGCCCACCGCCACGCCGGTCAGCAGCCGCGCCAGCATCAGCGCCGCGACGCTGTCGGCGAGCTGGAACAGCACGGCTGCGCCCATCGCCAGGCCCAGGCCCGGCAGCAGCAGGGCCTTGCGGCCAAAGTGATCGGACAGCTGCCCGGCCACCAGCAGGGTGGCCAGCAGGCCGAGGATGTAGCAGGTGAAGATCGTCGCCAGGGTGCCGGCGCCGAAGCCCAGCTGTTGCTGCCAGTGGCCGTACAGCGGGGTGGCGGCGTTGGACAGCATAAACACCGCCGTCACCACCCAGGCGGCGCGCAGCAGCGGGGCGTTGGTGGTGGGCGGGGCGGCGGTGAGGGCCGAGGGGCATGCGGACATGGGGGGAGTACCGTGCTGTGAATCGAGGGGGGCGATGCTAGTCGCGTGGTCGCACGGGTAGAACTCCCCAAGGGCGCATCTGGGGTATGCAAAAATGCACAGCCTGCGAAAGACCAGCCCCGTAGCCGCTGCCGATAGGCTGCGCTGGCCCTCATTCACACTGGAGATCTCCGGTGGCCTCCAGGGCCAGCGCAGCCTTCGGCAGCGGCTACGGTGGTGCGCGTATAGGTTCAGGCCCCCACGCACTCCACGATGAAATCCATCACCGCCCGTATCGGCGCCGCGTTGCGCACGTCTTCATGCACCGCCAGCCAGATCTCCCGCACCAGGCACGGTCCGTCGGGGTCCACCAGCACCAGGCGGTGCTCCGCCGCCATGAACGCCGGCAACGACACCACACCGGCGCCGCCGGCCGCGGCGATGGCCTGCAGGCGCAGGTCGTTGCTGGTCAGGGTGATGGGCCGGCCGTTGGCCTGTTCCAGCAGCCAGTTCTGCTGCGCCGAGCCGTCCATGCTGTCGTCGTAGCCGATGAAACTGTAGTCGCGGGTGCACGCCAGGTAGTCGGGGCTGGCGTACAGGCGAAACTCCATCTGGCCCAGGCGCCGGGCCACCAGGGTGGGCTCGCTGGGGCGCATCAGGCTGATGGTGATGTCGGCCTCGCGGCGGGTCAGCGAGGCGCGGGCCTTGGCCCCGATCAGGCGCAGCTGCAGCAGCGGGTGGCGGCGAGTGAGTTCGCCCACGCGCGGGGCGATCAGGCTGCCGACGAAGGCCGGTGGCGACGACACCACCACCTCGCCCTGCACCTGGGCCTGTTCGCCGCCGGCGAAACGTTCCAGGGCGAACGAGGACAGGGTCATCTGCTCGCCGAACTGGCTCACGCGCTGGCCGTCCTCGGTCAGCACGTAGGCGCGCTGGCGGCGGTCCACCAGTTTCAGCTTGAGCGCGGCCTCCAGCGCGGCGATGCGCCGGGCCACGGTGGCGTGGTCGACGCGCAGCTGGCGCGCGGCGGCGGACAGCGAGCCAAGCTTGGCGAAGAGGGTGAAATAACGCAGGTCTTCCCAGTCGAACATGACAGGTTCCACAATGAACGAGGGCAGATGATAGGCCAAAACGGCGCCGCTGCCGTACACTGGGGCACTTTGCAGCATCAGGAAAACCGGTCCCATGACCCCGTACTCGGAACTCTTCCCCATCGGCCAGGGCTTCGACGCCTTCGCCGCCGCCGGCCTGCCCGCCGAACGTGCCACCGTCGCCCAGGCCCGCCAAGCGCTGGACACCGCCGGCATCAGCGAGGCGACCCTGCAGCGCCTGGCTTCCTTGAAAGGCACCTACCACCTGCTGGCCGCCGGCGAGATGTGGTGCCCGGACTGCCAGCTGAACCTGGCGGCGCTGAACTACCTGTGCCGCGTGCAGCCGCGCGTGCGCCTGGGCATCATCACCAAGGCCCGCGCCGAACAGGCGTTGCGCGAGCGCCTGGGCCTGGAGAAGGTCTCCATTCCGCTGGTGGTGGTGCTGAGCGCTGATTTTGAACAGATCGGTCTATTCATCGAGCGACCCCAGGCGGTGATCGACGGCGGCGAAGCGGTGCTGGCCGCCTACAAGGCCGGCCAGTGCCTGGAAGCCACCCTCACCGACGTGCTGGCGCTGCTGGAAAGCGCCGAACTCGCCGCATAGCCCGGCGGGCGGGGGATAAAAGCCGCCGAACGGTGCTTATCCCCCGAAAAACCTCGCCGATACTCTCCTTACCACAAGGAGGTCATCGGCTCATGTTCAACACCCAAATAAAAAAGCAGCTCGCTGAACAATCGGCCGAACTCGATGAGCTGCGCCAGCTCGTCGACGGCTTGCAACGGGAAATGCTGACGCTGAGCCTCGACCCGCAGATGCGCATCGACGGCTGCAACGAGGGGTTCGCCAAGGCGCTGGGCTATTCGGTGGCGCAACTGGTGGGGCGGCCCATGGCCGAGATCGTACCCAGCTACGTGTCCAAGCTGCCGTGCTACCACAGCCTGATGGCCGCCATCGGCTCGGCCCGCTCCATCACCGATGACTACCGCTTCCTGCGCGCCGACGGCGTGCTGGTGTGGATACGCGCGCACTGGCAGCCGATCAAGGACGCCAGCGGCACCCTGACCCACATCCGCTGCTTCGCCAACAACATCACCGCCAACATCGAGAAGGCCGCTGAAAGCACGTCCTTTATCGACGCGTTGCTGCGTTCCACGGCGGTGATCGAGTTCGACCTCAAAGGCAACGTGCTGTCGGCCAACGACCAGTTCCTGCGCGCCATGGGCTACACCCTGGCCCAGGTCAAGGGCCAGCACCACCGGCAGTTCTGCACCAGCGAAGAGACCAACTCGCCCCGGTACGCCGAATTCTGGGCCACTCTCAACCGTGGCGAGTTCGTCGCCGGGCGCTTCAAGCGTGTCGACGCCCACGGCCACCCGGTGTGGCTGGAGGCTACCTACAACCCGGTGTACGACCCCGAGGGCAAGCTGTGCAAGGTGGTGAAATTTGCCACCGTGGTCAGCGACCAGGTGGCGCGCGAGGAGGAAGTGAACGCCGCCGCCCACACCGCCTACGGCATCTCCCAGCAGACCGACGTCACCGCCCAGCGCGGCGCCGTGGTGGTCAACGACACCGTGCAGACCATGCGCAAGCTGGCCGATGACATGCAGTCGGCGTCCACCGGCGTCGAAGCCCTGGGCAAGCAGTCGCTGTTGATCAGCTCGATCATCCAGACCATCAGCAGCATCGCCCAGCAGACCAACCTGCTGGCCCTCAACGCCGCCATCGAGGCGGCGCGGGCCGGGGAGCAGGGCCGGGGCTTCGCGGTGGTGGCCGATGAGGTGCGGCAGCTGGCCGGGCGCACCAGCACCGCCACCGAGGAAATCGCCGCCGTGGTGCAGCAGAACCAGACCCTGGTGGAAGGCACCGTGCGCGAGATGGCCCACAGCAAGCAGCAGGCCGAGCAGGGCGTGCAACTGGCCAGCCAGGCTGGTGAGGTGATCGTCGAAATCCAGGAAGGCGCGCGCAAGGTGGTGGACGCAGTAGGGCGGTTCGCGCACCAGTTGAGTTGATGCACGCGTTGTTGTGGGAGCTGGCTTGCCAGCGAGCTGTCAAGGCCTGAAAAGCTCGCTGGCAAGCCAGCTCCCACACTGCTCATGACTTAACGGAAGTACTTATCCACGTACCGCTGGATCTCCTGGCGCATGAAGCGCCCGGAGTCGTCCGCGCGCTCCTCCCAGCCAAACACGCAGGCGGTGACGATGCCGTCGAACCCGGTGCGCGCCAGCTCGCCGAAAAACATGTCCCAGTCGATCTCGCCCTGGTGCATGTCCATGTGCTGGTGCACCGTCACCTTCGCCCCCGGCGGGTTGATGATGTAGCGCAGCCCGGACGATGCCTTGTGATTGTAGGTGTCGGCGATGTGCACGTGGTTGATCAGCGTGCCGGCCTGGCCAATCATGCCGGCCATGTCGTCGCCGAAGTGAAAGGTGTGCGGCGCGCAGTACAGGAACCTGACGTTGGCCGAGCCCACGGTCTTGATGATGTCCAGCGCCGGGTTGAGGGTCTCGCACCAGTCCTCGGGGTGCGGCTCGACGTTGAGGGTGATGCCCTCGCGCTCGAGGATCGGCACCAGTTCCTCCATCGACCGCCACCACGCCGCCTCGCTGGACTCGTGGCTGTGCACGCCACCGCAGCAGCTGACGCTGTGGCCGCGGTCGGGCGAGGGGCCGCGGCCGAACTCGGAGTTCATGGTCTGGCAGCCCATCTCCACCGCCACCTCGATGGCGCGCTTCCAGTGTTCAACCGCCGTGCGGCGCTCGTCTTCGTGGGGGCTGGCCCAGCGGTACATGGGCAGCAGGGAGGCCAGTTGCACGTTGTGGTCACGCAGGGCCTGCTTGAACTCGGCGATGCGTTCCTTGTGCGCCCGCGGGTGCACCCACCAGGGCAGGAAGTCGTCGCGGGGCGACAGCTCCAGGTACTCGAAGCCCAGCTCGGCGCTCTTGCGGCACAGCGCTGGCAGGCTCAGGTGGCGGTGCATATACGGGTCCAGGGCGATTTTCATGGCGGCGCTCCATTGTTTTTATTCTCCGGGCTGATGCTAGGCGGGCCAGGCGCGGGGCGCCATGAGCCGCTGGCTTAATGTGTCAGAACCTCTCATGATGCGGGCAGGAGGTGTCAAGACATGTCAGAGCGAACCCAGCACTCCCGCCGTCCGACCATGGCCGACGTGGCCCGTGAAGCCGGGGTCAGCCTGTCCACCGTCGACCGCGTGCTGAACCTGCGCGCTGATGTGCGCGCCGACACCGCCCAGCGCATTGCCGAGGCGGCGAACAAGGTTGGCTTCCATGCCAAGGCGGTGATCGAGCAGCGCCTGCTGACCCACCGGCCCACGGTGCGCCTGGGTTTTCTGCTGCACAAGAGCGGCGTCGCGTTCTACCAGGGGCTGGCCCAGGCGCTGTCTGCAGCCGCCGTCAACTACGCCCATGCCCGCGTTCGCGTGGTGATTGCTTACCTTGATGAGCTGGACCCGGCCAAGGTCGCCGAGCGCATCCTGGCCCTGCGCGGGCAGGTGGACGGTTTGGGCGTGGTGGCCGTGGATCACCCGCTGATCCGCGCGGCCGTGGCGCGGCTGGGCGACAGCGGCGTGGCGGTGGTGGCGCTGGTGTCGGCGCTGTCGGCGGCGGCGGGCGCCGGTTACGTCGGCGTCGACAACCGGCGCATGGGCCGCACCGCTGGCTGGTTCGTCTCGCAGCTGGCCAGGCAGCCGGGGCCGGTGGCGGTGGTGCTGAGCAGCCAGAGCTTCCAGTGCCAGGAGCTGTGCGAACTGAGTTTTCGCAGCTACCTGGCCGAGCACTCCCCGGAGTGGGAGCTGCTGGCCGCGCGGCTGACCCTGGAAGACGACGGCTTCGCCTACGGCAACACCCTGGACCTGTTGATGGGCACGCCGGACCTGGCCGGGCTGTACGTGGCCGGCGGCGGCATTGCCGGGGTGGTGCGGGCGTTGCGCGAGCTCAAGGCGCGGGGCGCGCGCTTGCCCATCGTGGTGTGCCACGAGGTCACGGCCTTGACCCGCGACGCGGCAGCCGAGGGCCTGCTGCACGCGGTGCTGTCGCAGCCGGTGGCAGCGCTGGCCGAACGCGCCGTGGCGGCGCTGGCGCAGCCGGTAGCCGGCCAGACAGTCATCGTGCCCCTGCAAGTAGACGTCCGCGAAAGCCTATGACAACCCGTAGCAGCGGCCCCAGGCCGCGTCCCGCCATTACGCGGTGCACCTGGAAAACCGTGGCGTTCGCGGACGCGGCCTGGGGCCGCTGCTACGGGGCGTGGCGCCCCATTGTTACCATCCAAACAACAGTGTTTCTCCCCCGATCAAATGACAACTTGTCGCAGGGACGTGATTTTTTGGTATGCTTACATTCAGTAACTAACTGATTAGTTAATTGCGTTTAAGTGGTCACCGACCCAAGCTGGCGAGTCGCATCGCCCAGGGCGGTGCGCAGACCTTGCAAGCCCCACGGTGAACATTGTCAAGGCTTTGGCTTCCAAAAGCCGAGGCCTCCACTACTCTTAAAACTTCCCCGCAACGTTCATGCGTCAGTAGGATCATGTACATGACTAACACTCGAACTTCGGCAAACGTCAGCCGCTGGCCCGCATGGGTCGCCGGTCTGGGCGTGCTGGTTTTTGCACTTCTCTACATCGGGCTGGGTGGTTACCTCGCGTCCGTTGGCGGTAGCTGGTACTTCGTACTGGCCGGCGTCGGCATGCTGGTTTCCTCCGTCCTGTTGTTCAAGCAGCGCCTGGCCGGTGCCTGGCTGTTCGCCGTTGTAATGGTGGCCAGCGTCATCTGGGCCATCGCCGATGCCGGCTTTGTGTTCTGGCCTCAGGTGTCGCGCCTGTTCGCCCTGGCTGTCCTCAGCCTGGTGGTAGCACTGGTCTACCCGACCCTGCGCAAGGCCAATGGCCTGGCCGGTGGCAAGGGTGGCTACGCGCTGGGCGGCCTGCTGGCCGTCGGCGTGGTGGCCGGTGCCTATGGCATGTTCATCCCGCATGACTCGGTGTCCCCGACCGGCGACGGCCCAGGCCTGACCAAGGTTGACCCGGCTCACGCCCAGAAAGACTGGAAACACTACGGTAACGATGAAGGTGGTGGCCGCTTCGCCGCGCTGGACCAGATCAACCGCAGCAACGTTTCCAAGCTGGTACCCGTGTGGACCTACCACACCGGTGACGTGGCCGTCAGCGACGGCAACGGTGCCGAAGACCAGGACACCCCGCTGCAGGTTGGCGACAAGGTGTTCATCTGCACCCCGCACAACAACATCATCGCCCTGGACGCCGACACCGGCAAAGAGCTGTGGAAGCGTGACAACCACGCCCAGAGCAAGGTCTGGCAGCGCTGCCGTGGCCTGGCGTACTTCGACGCCACCGCCGCTGTCGCCGCGCCTACCGATGGCAGCACGCCAGCCGCCGCCGTTTCGGTTGCCCCAGGTGCCATGTGCCAGCGTCGCCTGCTGACCAACACCATCGACGCCCGCCTGATCGCAGTTGACGCCGACACCGGCGAGTACTGCAAGGACTTCGGCAACAACGGTCAAGTCGACCTGAAAGCCGGCCTGGGCGACGTGCCTGACTCCTACTACCAACTGTCCTCGGCACCGCTGATGGCCGGTACCACCGTAGTGGTGGGCGGCCGTGTAGCCGACAACGTCCAGACCGACATGCCTGGCGGCGTGATCCGTGGTTTCGACGTGGTCACCGGCAAGATGCGCTGGGCGTTCGACCCGGGCAACCCGCAAGACAAGCAAGCGCCGGAAGCTGGCAAGACCTACGTGCGCAGCACCCCGAACAGCTGGGCGCCGATGTCCTACGACCCGGCCATGAACACCGTGTTCCTGCCGATGGGCAGCTCGTCCACCGACATCTACGGTGTTGAACGTACCAAGCTGGACCACAAGTACGGTGCCTCGGTACTGGCCTTGAACGCCACCACCGGCGAAGAGAAGTGGGTCTACCAGACCGTCCACAACGACCTGTGGGACTTCGACCTGCCGATGCAGCCTAGCCTGATCGACTTTGCCAAGCCTGACGGCACCAAGGTCCCTGCCGTGGTGATTGGTACCAAGGCCGGCCAGATCTACGTGCTGGACCGCCACACCGGTCAGCCGCTGACCGAAGTGAAAGAAGTACCGGTCAAGCCGTCGAACATCCCGAACGAGCCGTACTCGCCTACCCAGCCGAAATCGGTTGGCATGCCGCAGATTGGCGCGCAGACCCTGACCGAATCGGACATGTGGGGTGCCACGCCGTTCGACCAGATGCTGTGCCGTATCGCCTTCAAGAAAATGCGCTACGACGGCCTGTACACCGCACCGGGCAGCGACGTGTCGCTGAGCTTCCCAGGTTCGCTGGGTGGCATGAACTGGGGCAGCATCTCCACTGACCCGGTACACGGTTTCATCTTCCTGAACGACATGCGTCTGGGCCTGTGGAGCCAGATGGTGCCGCAACAGAAAGACGCCAAGGCCTCCTCGGGTGGTGAAGCACTGAACACCGGCATGGGCGCTGTACCGCTGAAAGGCACCCCATACGCCGTGAACAAGAACCGCTTCCTGTCGGTAGCCGGCATCCCTTGCCAGGCACCGCCGTTCGGTACCCTGACCGCCGTTGACATGAAGACCCAGAAGATTGCATGGCAAGTGCCGGTCGGCACCGTGCAGGACACTGGCCCGATGGGCATCCGCATGCACCTGCAACTGCCAATCGGCATGCCAACCCTGGGCGGCACCCTGTCCACCCAAGGTGGCCTGGTGTTCATCGCCGGTACCCAGGACTTCTACCTGCGTGCGTTCAACACCGCCAACGGTGAAGAAGCCTGGAAAGCCCGCCTGCCAGTCGGCAGCCAGGGCGGCCCGATGACCTACGTTTCGCCGAAAACCGGCAAGCAGTACATCGTCATCACCGCCGGCGGCGCTCGCCAGTCGACCGACCGTGGCGACTACGTGATCGCTTACGCGCTGCCTGACAGCAAGTAAGACCCTCGCGTGAAAGCCCGCTGTCGCCCCCAGGGTGGCAGCGGGTTTTTTTATGCGTGGCCACTGGCGTACCATTTGATTTTTACCGCGAGGCGCACCCATGACCAGCCGCACCGTCGCTGCGAGCCACCCGGCCTACCGGGATGACATCGCCGACCTGATTACCCGCCGGCCATTGCCCGGCCCGGGCCTGGAACAGGTCGACCCGTTCCTGTTCCTCAACCACCACGGTCCGCAGGTGTACGCGCCGAACAACAACGGCCTGCCGTTCGGCCCGCATCCGCACCGCGGTTTCGAGACCGTGACCTTTATCCTCACCGGCAACCTGGCGCACTACGACACCGGCGGCCACGAGAGCGTGATCGAGGCTGGCGGCGTGCAGTGGATGACCGCTGGCAGCGGCCTGATCCACGCCGAAGTGTCGCCACCCAGCTTCAAGCAGAGCGGCGGCCCGCTGGAGATCCTGCAGCTGTGGGTGAACCTGCCGTCGAAGTTGAAAATGACCGCGCCGCGCTACACCGGCGTGCAGGCCGATGGCATTCCGGCGCTGCTGGTGGCCGACGGCAAGGGCGTGCTCAACCTGATTGCCGGCCAGTTCCAGGGCACCCAGGGGCCGATCCCGTCGCTGACCGGCGTGTTCATGAGCACCCTGCGCCTGCAGGCGGGCGCCCAGGTGCAACTGCCGGCCCCGGCCACGCGCAGCGTGTTCCTGTACGTGGTCAGCGGCCAGGTGAGCATCGGCGGCACGCCGGTGAAGCCGTGGCACCTGGTCAGCCTGAACGCCGACGGCGACACCCTGGCCATCGACGCCAGCAGCGACGCCGTGCTGGTGTTCGGCCACGCCGACCCGATCGACGAACCGGTGGTGGCCCACGGGCCGTTCGTGATGAACACCCGTGGCGAGATCGAGCAGGCCATCCGTGATTACCAGGCGGGCAAGTTCAATGGCGATGGCAAGCTGCTGGAGGTGGGGCAGTAACTGTCTTGAAATGGCGCCGTCTGCATCGCGACTAAAGTCGGCTCCTACAGCGTTCGTGGTTGGAGCCGGCCTTGGCCGCGAGGCAGGCCACGCGATCCAAGCGGTTACGCATTCGCGTAGCAGCAACTGTCTTGTGGGAGCTGGCTTGCCAGCGAGCTTTTATGGCCCCAACAGCTCGCTGGCAAGCCAGCTCCCACAGGATGTAGCAGCTGCCGCAGGCGGCGTCTTGCACGCACGGTGCGCCAGCCCCTGCGCAGCGTCTGGGACGCGGCCTGCGGCCGCTGCTACAAGGGAGTTGGCGTAGCAGCTGCCGAAGGCTGCGTCCGGCAACGGCGCGGTGTGCCTGGGGATGCGCGGTGTGTTCGGACGCGGCCTGCGGCGGATGGCCGCCCCGCCGCTGCTACAGGGCGCGCATCGACAGCTCCACGTCCTCGGCGAACGGCAGCGACAGGTAGCCGCTGGCCGTGGAGCGCACCTTTGCCAGGTACTCGGGGCTGTGGTCGGCGTTGTCGGCGACGATCAGCGCGCCGGGCTTCAAGCGGCTTTCCAGCAGTGCCAGGATCTCCGGGTACAGCGCCTTGGCGCCGTCCAGCAGCACCAGGTCGATCTGCGCAGGCAGGTCGCGGCTCAAGGTCTGCAGGGCATCGCCTTCGCGGATTTCCACCAGGTCCAGCAGCCCGCCGGCGCTCAGATTCTGCCGGGCGATGGCGACCTTGGACGCTTCGAACTCGCTGGTGATCAGCCGGCCGCCGCCGTTGTCCCGCAGGGCTGCGGCCAGGTGCAGGGTAGACAGCCCGAACGAGGTGCCGAACTCGACGATGGTCGTCGCCTGGCTGCTGCGCGCCAGCAGGTACAGCAGCTTGCCGGTGGCGCGTGACACGGGCAGGGCGAAGTCCTTGAGGCGGCTGTACAGCTCGCGGTAACCGGTCTTGCTTTGCATCAGCTGCGCCAGCTGCTCGGCTGGCAGCTGCGACATGTCCGGGTGGTAGGCTTCGGCTTCGTCGAACAGGCGCTCCAGCAGGGCGGCGAGGGGCGCGCAGGTCAGGGTATTCATCGCATTCTCCAGGGTGAGTGTGCAGCGGTGTGGGTGTGGGTCTAGAATGCGATCAATCCATCACATTTTCTATTCGCATTCCCGAGCCCCCATGAGCGAACGCCCCGCACCCCCGATTTCACAGCGCAAACAGCCGCGCCAGGCCCGTTCCACCGAGCTGGTGGCGGTCATTCTCCAGGCCGCCACTCAGGTTTTGGCCCAGGAAGGTGCCCAGCGTTTCACCACCGCGCGGGTGGCGGAGAAGGCCGGCGTGAGCATCGGCTCGCTGTACCAGTACTTCCCCAACAAGGCCGCGATCCTGTTCCGCCTGCAGAGCGAGGAATGGCGCCAGACCAGCGACCTGCTCAGCGCCATACTCGCCGACGCCGCCACACCGCCCTTGCAGCGCCTGCGGCAGTTGGTGCACGCGTTCATCCAGTCCGAATGCGAAGAAGCCGCCATGCGCGTGGCTCTGGACGACGCCGCCCCGCTGTACCGCGACGCCCCCGAAGCCCAGGCGGCGAGGGCGGCGGGCGAGGGCGCGTTCCAGCGCTTCCTGCTGGAGGTGCTGCCGCAGGCTGACGACGCTACGCGTGGGCTGGCCGGGGAGTTGCTGCTCGCGACCTTGAGCGGGGTGGGCAAACGATTTTCCGAAACCCCGCGTACCCCGGCGCAGATCGAGGCGTATGCAAAGGCGATGGGGGATATGTTTTGTGCGTATTTGATGGGGTTGGGAGGCTCGGACCCTACGGGGTGAATGCAGGCGCCGACCCGTAGTCGTAGTGTCTGTTGCAACGAAAACTGACAATACCGGACTATTGCCCAAGCGGACTATCAGGTTACTGTCGGGCGCCTCGTTCAAGGAGCGTTGACCATGAAGTGCCCTATCTGTAGCCATACAGAGCTGGTCTCCGGCATCTTCGACCTACCCTATACCTATAAGGGCAAGACGACCTATATCGTCGCTGTCCATGCTGAGCGCTGCGCGCGGTGTGAAGAAATAATACTGGGGGCGCAGGAATCACAAAGAGTCAGCGAGTCGATGCTGGCGTTCCGAAAATTCGATACCCTTGTGGGAGCTGGCTTGCCAGCGAGCTTTTCGGGGCCCATAAGCTAGCTGGCAAGCCAGCTCCTGCCCCCGAATTTTCCTGCATTGCCTCAACGTGGCCAATCCAGCTTGGCCGCGTCTACAAACTATGCTCATAGGCATGTTCGTATCGGAGCCCCCGCATGACCGACGCTGCCGACACCCCCAGCCCCTCAAGCCTCATCGACGCCCGTATCCACGACCTCGCCGACTGGCGCGGCGCAACCCTGGCCCAAGTGCGGGCGTTGATCAAGGCGGCGGATCCGCAGGTGGAAGAAACCTGGAAATGGCGAGGCGTGCCGGTGTGGGAGCACGACGGCATTCTGTGCACCGGGGAGACGTACAAGCAGGCGGTGAAGCTGACGTTCGCCAAGGGCGCGGCGCTGGAGGATCCGGCGGGGTTGTTCAATGCCAGCCTGGACGGCAATGTGCGGCGGGCGATTGACCTGCGCGAGGGGGAGGCTGTGAATGAGGAGGCGTTCAGGGCGTTGATTCGCGCGGCGGTGGCCTTGAATCAGCAGAGTAGGCGCTCCAAACGCTCGTAGCCGCAGCCTGGCGGCAGCGGCTACGAGGGTTTTCGCTTACTTGATCAGCGGCACGCCGCTCAGCTTCTCCAGCTCTTCAAAGCTGATGTCCGCGACGATCTCGCGCACTTTCAGGCCGTCGCTGGTGACGTCCAGAATGGCCAGGTCGGTGTAGATGCGGCTCACGCAACCAATGCCGGTCAGCGGGTAGGTGCACTCGGGCACCAGCTTGCTTTCGCCGGTCTTGGTCAGGTGGTCCATCATCACGAACACTTCGCGTGCGCCGGTGGCCAGGTCCATGGCGCCGCCCACGGCCGGGATCGAACCCTCGGCGCCAGTGTGCCAGTTGGCCAGGTCGCCCTTGACCGACACCTGGAAGGCGCCCAGCACGGCGATGTCGATGTGGCCGCCGCGCATCATCGAGAACGAGTCGGCGTGGTGGAAGAAGGCGCCGCCAGTCAGCAGGGTCACGTGCTGCTTGCCGGCGTTGATCAGGTCGTCGTCCTCTTCGCCTTCGGCCGGGCTTGGGCCCATGCCCAGCACGCCGTTCTCGCTGTGCAGGAACACTTCCTTGTCGCCCAGGTAGTTGGCCACCAGGGTCGGCACGCCGATGCCCAGGTTGACGTAGGCGCCTTCTTTGATGTCTTCGGCCACGCGTTGGGCCATTTCGTTACGCGAGAGTTTTTTCAGGGTCATGGCGGGCCTCAAACGGCTTTGGCGGTCGAAGAAACAGGGTAGGTCGGCACGGCGACCACGCGCTGGACGAAGATGCCCGGCGTGATGATGTGCTCAGGGTCCAGTTCACCCAGTTCGACGATTTCATTGACCTGCGCGATGGCGGTCTTGGCGGCCATGGCCATGATCGGGCCGAAGTTGCGCGCGGCCTTGCGGTACACCAGGTTGCCCCAGCGGTCGCCCTTGTAGGCTTTGATCAGCGCGATGTCGGCGTGCAGCGGCATTTCCAGCACGTAGTTGCGGCCGTCGATGACGCGGGTTTCCTTGCCTTCGGCCAGCAGGGTGCCGTAGCCGGTTGGCGAGAAGAACGCACCAATGCCCGAGCCTGCGGCGCGGATGCGCTCGGCCAGGTTACCCTGGGGTACCACTTCCAGCTCGACCTTGCCGGCGCGGTACAGCTCGTCGAACACATAAGAGTCGGACTGGCGCGGGAACGAACAGATCACCTTGCGCACGCAGCCGGCTTTCAGCAGCGCGGCCAGGCCAACCTCGCCGTTGCCGGCGTTGTTGCTGATGATGGTCAGGTCGCGGGCACCGGTGGCGATCACGCCATCGACCAGCTCCGAAGGCATGCCGGCGGTGCCGAAGCCACCCACCATGATGACCGAACCGTCGGCAATCCCTTCCACCGCGGCAGCGACGGACTCAAACGTTTTATTGATCAAAGCGAGCTCCTGGTTTTTCCTGGAGTGTGAATGAGTCAAGGCACGGGCCACGGGCAATGGCCACGTCTTCTTGTTATCAATTTAGCCGAAGCGCTGTCGGCAGCGACGCCAGGCGCCCAATGGGCGGCGCTTGGCGTCATGGCTATAGCGTGCCGCAAAACGGGGGTGGGGGGAGAGTGCCTGAAGCTGAATTGGTGCGATTATCGGACTGTTGTGCGATATAAGGCCGCTTTTTACCGCCTTCAGCTCATCGACGGCGCCTGGCGTCGCGCCCATTGCTTGAGCCACGCCTCCAGCGCCGCGGGCGCCAGGGGCGGCGAGAACAGGTAACCCTGGCCCACCGGGTAGCCTTGTTCCTGCAGCCGCGCGCGCTGCGAGTGGGTTTCGATGCCCTCGGCCACCAGGGTCAGGTGCAGGCTTTGTCCGACCCCCAAAATGGCCTGGCTGAGCGCGCGGGCGGCCTCGCTGTGGTCAAGGTCGGCGACGAAGCTGCGGTCCAGTTTCAGCTCGTGGAAGGGCAGGCGCCGCAGGTAGCTGAGGCTGGAATAGCCGGTGCCGAAGTCATCCATGGACAGGCGGATGCCGCGCGCCTGGATGCGCTGGATGGTGTCCAGGGTGCTGGGGTTGCTGTCCAGCAGGATGCTCTCGGTCAGTTCGATGATCAGGTCCTTGGGCATCAGGTGGTGGCGGTGCAGCAGGGCGTCCACCAGCGTTGCCAGGTCCAGGCGGTGGAAGCTCACCGAGGACAGGTTGACCGCCACCGACGGCACGTCCACACCCTGGGCGCGCCAGGCCGCCAGTTGCCGGCAGGCCTCGTCCAGGGCCCAGCGGCCCAGCTCGTCGATCAGCCCGCTTTCCTCGGCCAGCGGGATAAAGCGGCCTGGCGGGATGTCGCCCAGCTGCGGGTGGCGCCAGCGCGCCAGGGCCTCGACGCCGTACAGGCGGCCGCTGGCCAATTCGACCTGGGGTTGATAGTGCAGGTGCAGCTGGCGGTGGGCGATGGCCTGGCGCAGCGCCGACTCCAGCGCCAGGTGCTCGCGGGCGACGCTGTTCATCTCGTGGCTGAAGAAACGGAAGGCGCCGCGGCCGCTGTTCTTGGCCTGGTGCATGGCGATGTCGGCGCGGTGCAGCAGGCTTTCCATGGTGGCGCCGTCCAGCGGGTACAGGGCGATGCCGACGCTGGCGGTGATGCTCAGGCTGGTCTGGGCGATGATCATGGGCTGGCTGAGCAGCGCCTGTAGGCGCTCCACCGTCAGGGCGGCGTGCTCGGCATCGCCGTCGGTGAGCAGCACCACGAATTCATCGGCCGACAGCCGCGCGGCAATGTCGGCCTCGGTCAGCTCGTGGCGCAGGCGCGCGGCCACCTGGCGCAGCAGCTCGTCGCCGGCCGGGTGGCCCAGGGAGTCGTTGACCTGGGTGAAACGGTCGAGGTTGATGAACAGCACCGCCACCGGGTGCGCCTTGCCGGCACCGCTGGCGATGATGGCATCGGCGCGGGTCTGCAGGAAGGTGCGGTTGGGCAGGCCGGTCAGGCCGTCGTAGAACGCCAGCTGGCGGATGCGATGGCGCGACGCGTCACGCTCCAGCGCCAGGGCGCAGAGGTTGGCGCAGGCGTCCACCAGGCGCTGGTGGAAGGCCTCGGCGTGGGCGTTGCGCGGCGCATGGAAATAGAAGGCGAAGGTGCCGATGGGCTGGCCTTCGCTGTTGCGAATGGGCGTAGACCAACTGCCGATGATGCCCAGCGGCAGGGCCAGGTAGAGGAAGTCGGCCCACAGCGGGTCTTCGGCGATGTTGTCGATGCGCACCGCTTCGTTGCGCCAGGCCGCGGTGCCGCACGAGCCCACCTTGGGGCCGATGCTCAGGCCGTTGAGCTGGCGGCAGTATTCGGGGTCCAGGCTGGGCGCGGCCAGGGAGTGCAGCTGGCCCTGGTCGTCCACCGCCAGGATCGAGGCGGTGACCTCGGGGGCGATGCGTTCCACTTCAAGGCAGATCAGCTCCAGCACCTCGGTCAGCGGCTGCTCGCGGGCCACTGCTTCCAGCACCTGGTGCTGCAGGGCGCGGTGGATCTTGCTCTCGGTGATGTCGGTGAACAGGGTGACGGTGTGCTGCAGCCGGCCGTTGTCATCCACGATCGGGCTGCTGGTCATGCGCGCCCAGTAGCGTTGGCCCTGCTTGCCGGTGACGATGGCCTCGCGGTGGCCGCCGTCCTCGGCGCTGGAGTCCTCGCGCGGCGCCAGCAGCTGGGCGGGGTCGCAGCCCCAGACCTCGTGGTCGCTCCAGCCGAACATCTGCCGGAAGCCGCTGTTGGTGTAGGTGATCAGCCCCTGGCGGTCGGTGATCACCGCGGCGGTGTCGCTGACCTCGGCGGCGATCGACAGCAGCTTCAGGCGCTCCTGCTGGGCGTGTTCCTGCTCCAGCCGCGCGGTGATGTCGGTGGCGATCTTGAGGATCTGCGCCACCTGTCCGTTTTCATCCAGCACCGGCAGGTAGGTTGCCTCCAGCCAGCAGCTGCTGCCATCACGGCGCAGGCGCTCGGCGACGCCCGAGCGCGAGCCGCCGTCGCGCAGGCTCTGCCAGAACGCTGCATATTCGGCGCTGTTCACCAACGTTGGCGGGCAGAACGCGCTGTGATGGCGGCCGCGCAGGTCCACCCCGCCATAGCCCAGCAGGGCCTGGTAGTTGGCGTTGGCGTCGAGCAAGGTGCCCTCGGGGCTGAACCAGGCCATGGCCATGACCCGGTGCAGGGCGGCCAGTTGGACGGCGTTGGCGGTGACGCTTGCGGTATCGGGTGTCATGTGCACGGCCTGCTTGCGGCAAACGGAAGGCTGCCGGCATCCGTGCCGCTCATGAGTGCTGAGTATAGCGCCGGGTTTATGCCGTGGCTGCAGGACGGCGGCGTGCAATACTGCCGTTTCATTTTGTCAGGGAATACACGCCATGAGCCGCAGCGCCTTCGAACTGTCCAACCCACCGGGCCTCTACGACCCCGCCCCGAACGCCTATTCCCACGTGGCCAGCGTGCCCACCCAGGCGCGCATGATCTTCCTGGCCGGGCAGGGCGGCGAGGACCGCGACGGGGTGCTGCCGGCCGACTTCGCCGCGCAGGCGCGCCAGGCCCTGGCCAACGTGCAGGTGGCGCTGCAGTCCCAGGGCGCGACGCTGGCCGACGTGTTCAAGCTGACCCTGCTGATCGTCGACCACGACGATGCCCGGCTGCGCGCCTGGGTGGCCGCGGCGGACGAGGCCTGGGGCACGGCCATGAAGCCTGCCTGCACGCTGATCCCGGTGCCGCGCCTGGCGCTGGAAGGCATGCTGATCGAGGTGGAGGCCATGGCCGCGTTGGCCTGATGACATTTGCCCATGGCAATGCGCGGCGCTTTTGTAAACAATAGCGCCCTGCAAAACCGCGCGGCCCGTTCGGGCCCGCGCCATGGTCATTTTTACCGGGAACTCCATGCCTTCGATTTTCGCCTGCCACGCGCCATGCTCTCCTGCCCGGGAGCTTCAGCCATGAACGATTTCACCGTCGAGCTGTTGCCCACCCAGGTGGACCAGGCGCAGCTGATCCGCAACCTGTACCAGTTCTACGCCTACGAGTCTTCCGACTGGGAGCAGGAGGACGTCGACGACGACGGCCGCTACTACATCCACGACGAACACTTGATGCGCTACTGGCACGAGCAGGACTGGAGCGCCAACCTGCTGCTGGTCAACGGCTGCGTGGCCGGTTTCCTGCTGGTGGAACGCAGCGAGCTGCCGGGCATCGACGCCCTGGAGCTGGCCGACCTGTTCATCCTCAAGCGCTACCGCCGCAAGGGCATTGGCAAGGCGTTGGTCACCCAGGTGCTGATGGGCGGCCACGAGAACTGGCTGGTGCGCTACTACCGCCAGGATGATGCGGCCATGGCGTTCTGGGACTCGGTACTGGAAGAACTGCCGCGCCCGGCGCGCGCCATCGAGCTGGATGACGAGCCGGATCTGGCGAATTTCCTGGTCACGCGGGTGATGCACTGACGCGGCCGTTGGCCGCTGCTACAGATGCAGCGCGCGATCTGTAGCAGCAACTGTCTTGAAACGGCGTCGTCTGCATCGCGACTAAAGTCGGCTCCTACCCCGTTCGTGGTAGGAGCCGGCCTTGGCCGCGATGCAGGCGACGCGATTTAAGCGGAGGCTGCGTCCTGGCCCCCACGACTACAAAGACGGCATGGGGTGCCGCAAGGCGTCGACCAACAACGCGAACGCCGGCGAAGCCTGGCGCCGGCTGGGGTAATACAGGTGAAAGCCGGCAAACGCCGGGCTCCAGTCCTCCAGCACGCGCACCAGTTCACCGCGCTGGAAATAAGGCGCGCACAGGTCTTCCGGCACGTAGCTGAGCCCCAGCCCGTCCACTGCCGCCGCCAGCAACTGGTAGACGCCGTTGTGGATGATCTGCCCGGTCACTTTCACGTTCAGGCTTTCGCCGCCCTTGGCGAACTCCCAGGCGTATAACCCGCCGTGGGTGGCCAGGCGCAGGTTGTTGCACGGGTGGGCGGTGAGGTCGCGGGGCGTCAGCGGCTTGGGGTAGCGGGCGAAATGCTCGGGCGTGCCCACCACCGCCATGCGCATGTCGGCGCTGATGCGCGTGGCGATCATGCCTTCGGCCACCTGCTCGCCCAGGCGCACGCCGGCGTCGAAACCCTGGGCGGCGATGTCCACCAGGCCGTTGTCGCAGCACACCTCGACCTTGATGTCCGGGTACTGCTGCAGGAAAGTCCTGAGCCTGGGCCGCAGCACCGTATCCAAGGAGTAATCCGAGGCGTTGATGCGCAGGTTGCCGGCGGGCCGGTCGCGCAGGTCGCTGAGGGCGGCCAGCTGGATCTCGATTTCCTCGAAATGCGGGCCTACGGTCTGCAACAGCCGTTGCCCGGCCTCGGTCGGCGACACGCTGCGAGTGGTGCGAATCAGCAGGCGCAGGCCCAGGCGCGCTTCCAGGCCGCGGATGGTGTGGCTCAGCGCCGATTGCGACACGCCGATCTTGGCTGCCGCCTTGGTGAAGCTTCGCTCGC
The DNA here is from genome assembly GCF_057128625.1 of Pseudomonas imperatae. Classification (NCBI taxonomy): domain Bacteria; kingdom Pseudomonadati; phylum Pseudomonadota; class Gammaproteobacteria; order Pseudomonadales; family Pseudomonadaceae; genus Pseudomonas; species Pseudomonas imperatae. Next base: position 101,292 of record NZ_JBSKHP010000012.1, read on the forward strand.
GGGCCACCGCGAGAAAGGCGAGCAGGTCGTTGGCGTTCTCGCGCAGCATTGAGGCGATTCCTTCAGGGGGCGGCCCCCCATTCTAGCAGGGGCCGCGTTGCATCAACCGCCTACGCGCTTCTGCAAATGGGCCGGGTAGCGGTCACCTGCCACGGTGATACCGTCTAGCGCCACCTGGATGGCCGCCAGGTCGTCGGCGCCCAGCACCACGCTGGCGGCACCGGTGTTTTCCTCCAGGCGATGCAGCTTGGTGGTGCCCGGAATCGGCACGATCCACGGCGCCTGGGCCAGCAGCCAGGCCAGGGCGATCTGCGCGCGTGTGGCCTGCTTGCGCTCGGCGATCTGCCCCAGCACCTCGACCAGCGCGGCGTTGGCCTTGCGGTTGTCTTCGCTGAAGCGGGGCACCTGGTTGCGGAAGTCGCTGGCGTCGAAGGTGGTGGTCTCGGTAATGGCGCCCGTCAGGAAGCCCTTGCCCAGCGGGCTGAACGGCACCAGGCCGATGCCCAGTTCGGCCAACGTCGGCAGCACCTCGCGCTCGGGCTCGCGCCACCACATCGAATACTCGCTTTGCAGCGCCGCCACCGGCTGCACCGCGTGGGCACGCCGGATCGAGCCGACCCCGGCCTCCGAGAGGCCGAAGTGCTTGACCTTGCCCTCGGCGATCAGGTCCTTGACCGCGCCGGCCACGTCTTCCATGGGCACGTTGGGGTCGACCCGGTGCTGGTAGAACAGGTCGATGCGGTCGGTCTTCAGGCGCTTGAGCGAGGCTTCGGCCACTGCACGAATGCGCTCGGGGCGGCTGTTGAGCGGCTGTTTGGAGTCGCCGTTCTCAAAGCCGAACTTGGTGGCGATGATGACCTGGTCGCGGAACGGTGCGAGGGCTTCGCCCAGCAGTTCCTCGTTGGTGAACGGGCCGTAGCATTCGGCGGTGTCGAAAAAGGTCACGCCGCGTTCAAAGGCGGCGCGCAGCAATTGCACGCCGGTGGCGCGGTCGACGGCGGGGCCGTAGCCGAAGCTCAGGCCCATGCAGCCCATGCCCAGGGCCGAGACCTGCAGGCCGGTGCTGCCGAGTTGGCGGGTTTGCATGGTGGGTGCCTCCTTGTGGGTGAGCAGCCCATGCTACAAGCCGCGGCGGCGCGGATTAAGGCGCCCCTGCAGGATTAACTTATGAGCCTGGCTCATGAATGTAGCAGCGGCCGCCAGGCCGCGTCAGGGCCGGACGCGGCCTGGCGGCCACTGCTACGGGCGGTGGGGGATCACGTGGGCGTGGAAGCCGGTCTGGCCGGGCGCCACGTCATCACGCAGCGTCAACTGCGGAATCTGGTAATCCCCGCCGTTCTGCGCCCGGAACGCGATCGGCGTCTCGCTGAACAACCTATCCAGACGCTGCTCCAGGGCATGGGCCAGCGTGGCATAGCGGTCCTCGTCTACCCGGCTAGTGCGGTGCACCAGGAACGGCGGCAACACGTCGAAGCCGGGGTAGTGCAGCATGCCGTGGTGGATGGGGAACAGCAGGTCGGCCATGGGCCCGTTGATACCGCGTTCGCTGTAATGGGACTCCCAGCCACCGCTGGTCACCACCAGCATGGCGCGCTTGCCCTGCATCGAGCCCTCGCCGTAGCGGTTGCCCCAGCGGGTGTCGGAATGTTCGCCCACGCCGTAGGCGAAACCGTAGGCGTACACCCGGTCGAACCAGCCTTTCATGATCGCCGGCATCGAGAACCACCACAGTGGGAACTGGAAGATCACCGCATCGGCCCACAACAGCTTCGCCTGTTCGGCGGCGATGTCTGCACTTTGCTGGCCGTTGGCGAAGGCGTGGCGGGACTCTTTCGAGGCGTCGAAGTGCAGCGGGTCCAGGCGCTGCTGGGTGTCGTCGGCGTCCAGCGTGGTCTTCCAGTGCATGGCGTACAGGTCCGAGACCTGCACCTGGTGGCCGGCCTGCTGCAGGTGGGCGACGCTGAGATCCTTCAGCGCGCCGTTGAGGGATTTGGCTTCGGGGTGGGCGTAGACAATCAGAATGTTCATGGTGAAGTCCGGGCGGGTGGGGTTGGGGCTATCCTCGCGCCGGCTGGGGTATAGTGGAAATGAATAACTGATATTGTAGGTATTGGCATGGTTAATTTGCGGCAGTTGGACCTGAACCTGCTGGTGACCCTGGACGTGCTGCTCAGCGAGCAGAACGTGACCCGCGCGGCGCAGCGCCTGAACTACTCGCAGCCCTCCATCAGCGTGCACCTGGCCAAGCTGCGCGAGGTGTTCGATGACCCGCTGTTGCTGCCAGGCCCGCGTGGCATGCGCCCCACGGCGCGGGCCCAGGCCCTGCGCGAGCCGCTGCGCCAGGCGCTGGCGGGGCTGGAGCAGGCAGTGGCGCCCGTGGCGCCGTTTGACCCGGCCCAGGCGCGGGACACCTGGCGCCTGGCAGCCTCGGACAAAAGCACCGCGACTATCCTGCTGCCGGCCCTGAGCAGCCTGCGCGCCGCCGCCCCGCATACGCGGGTGGCGGTGCTGCAACTGGTGCCGGCGCGGGTGGCGCGGCAGGCCGAGGAGGGCGAGGTGGACCTGGCGTTCCACACCCGTGACGATTCGCCGGAAAGCCTGCGCAGCCGCGTGCTGTTCGAGGAGCGCTACGTGCTGGTGGGCCGCAAGGACCACCCGCGGCTCAAGCGCAAGCCCACCCTGGCGCAGTTCTGCAAGCTTGAGCAGGTGATCGTCTCGCCCGATGGCGGCGGCTTCAGCGGCGCCACCGACAACGCCCTGGCGGCGCTGGGCCTGAGCCGCAGGGTGGTGCTGTCGGTGCCGCATTTCCTCCTGGTGCCCCATGCCCTGGCCAGCAGCGACCTGGTGGCGCTGCTGCCCGAGCGCCTGGTGCGTGGCGATCCCGAGCTGCGCGTGCTGGAACCGCCATTGGCGGTGGCAAGCTTCCAGATGACCATGCTCTGGCCCGAGCGCTGCCACCGCGACCCGGCGCACCGCTGGCTGCGCGAGCATATCGCCCAGGCCTGCACCAACCCCCTGTAGCAGCTGCCGCCAGGCGGCGTCCGGGGCCACCACAACAGGCCTGTCGAGAATTTCATGGTGTGGCAACTTGACGCAGGGGTGTCAAAATTGCGCTAATCGGTGCTTTGACGTGTATACAAAAAGCCTTCTCCAGCGGTGTCACGGGCGTGCAGCCTGCCGGCGATACCCTGGCCGGAGTGCTTTTGCCTGATGACGGAAATCACCCATGAAAAATGTGCCGAACCAGTCTCGCCCCCTGTACATCGCCTACGCCGGCCCTTCGCTGCTGGAAATGCCGCTGCTGAACAAGGGCAGCGCCTTCACCCCGCAAGAGCGCATCGACTTCAACCTGATCGGCCTGCTGCCGCAGAACGTCGAAACCATCGAAGAGCAGGTGGACCGCGTCTACCGCCAGTACGAACAGTGCGCCAGCGACCTGGACAAGCATATCTACCTGCGCTCCATCCAGGACAACAACGAGACGCTGTTCTTCCGCCTGCTGGAGTCGCATCTGGACAAGATGCTGCCGATTATCTACACCCCCACCGTCGGCCAGGCCTGCCAGGAGTTCTCCAAGATCTACCGCACCCACCGCGGCCTGTTCATCTCCTACCCCGACCGTGACCGCATCGACGACATCCTGCGCAGCGCCACCAAGGACTCGGTGAAGATCATCGTGGTCACCGACAGCGAGCGCATCCTCGGCCTGGGCGACCAGGGCATCGGCGGCATGGGCATTCCCATCGGCAAGCTGTCGCTGTACACCGCCTGTGGCGGCATCAGCCCGGCCTATACCCTGCCGATCGTGCTGGACGTGGGCACCAACAACCAGGAGCTGCTGGACGACCCCATGTACATGGGCTGGCGCCACCCGCGCATCACCGGTCAGGACTACGCCGAGTTCGTCGACCTGTTTATCCAGGCAGTGAAGCGCCGCTGGCCGGGCGTGCTGCTGCAGTTCGAGGACTTCGCGCAAACCAACGCCATGCCGCTGCTGGAGAAGTACCGCGACGAGCTGTGCTGCTTCAACGATGACATCCAGGGCACCGCCTCGGTGGCCGTGGGCACGCTGCTGGCGGCCTGCAAGGTCAAGGGCCAGAAGCTGGGCGAGCAGGTGGTGGCCTTCGTCGGCGCCGGTTCCGCGGGTTGTGGTATTGCCGAGCACATCGTCGCGGCCATGCAGATCGAAGGCCTGTCGGAAAGCGAGGCGCGCCAGCGCATCTTCATGGTCGACCGCTTCGGCCTGCTGACCGACGACATGACCGGCCTGCACGACTTCCAGATGCGCCTGGCGCACAAGGCCAGCGCCCTGCAAGGCTGGCAGCGCGACGACAGCGGCCTGCCGTTGCTGGAGGTGGTGAAACAGGCCAAGCCGACCATTCTCATCGGTGTGTCGGGCCAGCGCGGGCTGTTCACCGAGGCCGTGGTGCGCGAGGTCTACGCCCACTGCAAGCAGCCGCTGATCATGCCGCTGTCCAACCCCACCTCGCGCGTCGAGGCCACCCCGGCCGAAGTGCTGGAATGGACCGAAGGCAACGCCCTGGTCGCCACCGGCAGCCCGTTTGCACCGGTGGAAATCAACGGCCGCAGCCTGCCGATCGCGCAGTGCAACAACGCCTACATCTTCCCCGGCATCGGCCTGGGCGTGGTGGCTGCCAAGGCCACGCGCATCACCGACGCCATGCTGATGGCCGCCTCCAACGCCCTGGCCGAGTGCTCGCCGGTGGTTACCGGCAGCGGCGACGCGGTGCTGCCGCCGCTGAAAGACATCCAGGCGGTGAGCAAGAAAATCGCCGTGGCCGTGGCCAAGCAGGCCCAGGCCGATGGCGTGGCCCTGGAAACGCCCGAGGAGCTACTGCTGGCGGCCATCGAGCGCAACTTCTGGTTCCCGCGCTATCGCTTTTACCGGCGCTCGGCGGTATAAGTTGCAGCTATCCAGCTGAGTGAAAACGGGCCTGGTCAGGCCCGTTTTTTTTCGCCTGTCTTTCGTCCGATGGCCAGGCCGAAAGCCCGGTCATCGCCTATTACTCAGTGACACCCAACGCACAGGACCCGCTGCGTGAGCGAGCGCCCGCACTCCCGATTCTCGCTGTTCTGGCTGCTGCCCCTGGCCGCGGCCATTACCGCCGTGCTGGTGCTGACCGGGCACTTCATCGGCCAGGGCCCGCGCATCACCGTCAGCTTTCGCACCGCCGAGGGCCTGGAAGCCAACCACACGCTGGTGATGTTCAAGCACGTGCCCATCGGCAAAGTGGTGGCCATCGATATCGACAAGAACCGTGACCGCGTGGACGTCAGCATTGAGTTGCAGGCCTCGGCCAAGGCCTTCGCCGACAAGGGCACGCGTTTCTGGGTGGTGCGCCCGCGCATCGGCTTCAACGAGATTTCCGGCCTCAAGACCCTGCTCAGCGGCAGCTTCATCGGCGCCGACGCCGGCCGCGACGGTGAGCAGGCCGATCATTTTCGTGGCCTGGAACACCCGCCCGCCACCAGCTTCGGCGAGGCCGGCACGCGCTTTGTGCTGCACGCCGACGACCTGGGTTCGCTGAACGTCGGCTCGCCGGTGTACTACCGTCGCGTGCAGGTGGGCCGGGTGATTGGCCGTGGCTTGAGCAGCGAAGGCAAGGGCGTCGACGTGACGGTGTTCATCAGCGCGCCCAACGACCGCTTCGTCACCCAGAACAGCCGGTTCTGGAACGCCAGCGGCGTCGACATCAACGTCGGCGTGGGCGGCCGCGAGGTCAACATCGAGTCCCTGGCCGCGGTGCTCAACGGCGCCGTGGCGTTCCAGAACCCGCCGTACCCGGATAACCCGCCCGTGGCCCTGGCCAACAGCCGCTTCACCCTGTTCGACGAACGCGACGACGCCCTGGCCCGGCCCCTGGGCTATGCCCGCTACATGGTGATGCACTTCGACGACTCGGTGCGCGGCCTGGCGGTGGGCGCGCCGGTGGAGTTCTTCGGCGTCAGCATTGGCCAGGTCACTTCGGTACGCCTGGACTACGACGAGGCGCGGCAACGGCCGGTGACCCACGTGGGCGCGGTGATCTACCCCAACCGCCTGGGCGCGGTGCATGAAAAACTGCACAAGGACCTGGGCCGCGACGACGAAAGCACCACGGCCATGCTGGTGGGGCGCTTTATCGAGCACGGCATGCGGGGGCAGGCGCGCACCGGCAATTTGCTGACCGGGCAGAAATACATCCTGCTGGGTTTCGTGGCGGGCGCTGCGCCGGTGAAGTTCGACTATGCGGCGCGGCCGCTGGAGGTGCCGACGGTGTCGGGCAGCCTGTCGGTGATGGAAGACCAGCTCAAGCAGATCATGGCCATGGCCGGGCGCCTGCCCACCCGGCAGCTGTCGGAAAACTTCACCCGCAGCCTGCAGCAGCTGCCGCTGGTGGTGCAGCAGGTGAACCAGCAGGTGGTGCCGCAATTGCGCGATACCTTGCTGGAAGCGAACCAAACCTTCAAGGGCGTGGTCGATAGCGTCGCCGAGGGCGCGACCCAACGCGAGCAGTTCGACGAGACGGCGCTGCAGATCAAGCAGGCTTCGCGCTCGGTGCAGGCGCTGCTGGACCTGTGGAACCGCTACCCCGAACTGTTCCTGCGCGGGCGCGCTGCCGACGACCCGGCAGCAGCCACGGCGCTGCCGCGAAACTGACCGAAAATTTACCCTTTGCAGACGTTACCTGCGTGTTTTTAACCGATACTCAAAGGCGTGAGAGCGAGCGCTGCTCGACTAGCCATGGAGATACACATGAAAAAGATCATTGCGGCAGGTTGTGCCTGCCTGATGCTGCTGACGCCGCTGGCGAGCTTCGCCCAGCCGGGCCCGGACAACGGCGGCCCTGATCGCGGCCACGGCGGTGGGCAGCAGCAGGGGCGCCCACCACAGGGTGGCGGTGGCGGCCCGCAACACGGCGGCGGCCAGCAGCAGCGGCCACCACAACACGGTGGTCCACAACAACAGCATCGTCCGGGCTGGCAGGGCGGTGGCGGCCAGGCCTACCGCCCGCAACCGGGCATGCCGCGGCCGCACAGCGAATGGCACCGCGGCGGCTTCGCGCCGCAGCAATACCGTGGAGACCGCTACTGGGTCACCGACTGGCATGCGCGCCACCTGCGCCAACCGCCGCGTGACCACCGCTGGCTGTACGTGAACGGCGACTACGTGCTGGTGGCCATCGCCACGGGCGCCATCGTGCAAATCCTCAGCGGTTATTGAGCCCGTAAGATTCGCGTAGCCGCTGCCGCCAGGCTGCGCTGGCCCTTGTGTTCACTGGTGATCTTCAGCGTGGTACAGGGCCAGCGCAGCCTTCGGCAGCGGCTACGGTAATTCCTTGGGCACCCGCTGGGTCGGCTTGTAGGACGTTTCCGAAATGTCAGGCCATCGCCTGAAAACGCTTGTTATGGTGCCTGGGCAAACCTACCCTCTGCCGGCCGTTGCACAAACAACGGCTCGGTTTTGACAGGCCGAAAAAAGCTGAATATGTGCTAGCTCTCATGGTGGATCATCAGGCATCGTTACGCCTGTCATTCGCCTTCATGGCGGCTGTACGCGGGGCACCTTCGGGTGCGCCGGGTTCTTTAGCTCCTGGTCTGTCAACCCTCGTACTGCCGCCACCCTTACTGTTTGACAGCGGTAAGGAGGTGGTTCAACCAGCTAAGGAGATTGACTGTCATGGATACACCGGTACCTGATTCCCAAACCGTGGGCGCTCGCCCTCCAGACCACGTCACGGCAGAGCTGCCGTTCGGTGCTTGCGGTCCTTACGAGCAACGGTTGTTCACCATCGCCCCTGGCGTTCGCATCGAGGATGCCCTGAACCAGGCGTCGCTGTTGCTCAAGGGGGCGTACGAAACGACCTATGAGCTTGCGGAAAATGACCTGGGGCATTCCGGGCTGATCTGGTCTGCTCTGCATCTGGTCGAGGCAGCCAAGGCGTTGGTTGACGCGGTTGTCGCAGGCGCTCCGCATAACTGATGTAGCCGCTGCCGCGAGGCTGCGGCTACGGTAATTTCGCGTAGCAGCAACTGTCCTGAAACCGCGTTGCCTGCATCGCGACTAAAGTCGGCTCCTACCCCGTTCGTGGTAGGAGCCGGCCTTGGCCGCGATGCAGGCAACGCGATTTAAGCGGTGTGCGCATTCGCGTAGCAACTGCCGCAGGCGGCGTCTTACTGGCGAACCTGCCACACAGGCACACCCTGCTCATCAATGGCCCAATGCGCCGCACCAGGCGCTGTGCACACACCACCCACCCAACGTTCATGGCTGGCCAGGTCCGGCCAATACGCCAGTCCCGCCAACACTCGTTCGCCCAATGCCGTCAACCGTACCGGCCGCTGCGTCCACGGCAACTGTGGTTCCTGCCCGATCAACAGCGGGTTGGCGCCCTCGATCAACGGCCGCATCATGGCGTAGAACATCAGGTCCCCCAGGTACGGTAGCGGCTCGTGCCGCAGCATCAGCACACCGAATACCTTGCCCAGCGGCAACGAGCCTGCCTCGGCGATGACCTGCAGCGCCAGGCGCTCGGTCAGCGACAGCCCGTCGCGCACGCCGGGCAACTCCTGCAACTGGCGCCGCAACGCACGGCCCAGTAAGGGCAGGGCGGGGTGGTCGGTTTGGGCCAACGCCGCCAGCGTCATGGGCGAGGGCTCGCAATAGGCCTGCCACGCCTGCCGCGCCAGCTGCAGCATGGCGGCGTCCACCGGCCGCCGTTGTGGCCACAGCCACGCCAGCACGTCCGGTGCCAGTTGGCCGATGCCGATGAAGCGCTCGACCCCGGGCACCTGGCTGACCTCGATCAGCTCGAGCCCATCAGGCACTTGCGCCAACTCGGCCAGCACACGAATCAGGAACAGTTGGTCATAGGCGTCCGCCTCGCACCACAACACGCCCGGCTGGCCGTTGCCCAGCTCGGCCAGGTCGCGGTATTCATCGTCGAAGCGGCGGCTGACTTCGCCCAGGTCCAGGCCGAACGCCTGGCTGACGAAGCGGCTGCGCTGGCGCTTGTAGGCCGCCGCCGGCAACTGCTGCACCGGCCCCATGCACAGCGGGTCGGCGAGCATGCGAAAGCGCCCCTTGAACCCGGCCAGTTGCAGGCTGTGGGCGATGTCGTTGCCGCAGCGCCAATGGGTGGTGCGCGGCTCGTCGCTGGCGGCAAAATCGGGGTGGCGGGCGGCGAAGTCGATGGCCTCGACGTGGGCCACCAGCTTGGGCCAGCTGCTGAAACCCAGCTCCTTGGCGATCTGCCATTGGGCGTCGGCCAGGGTCTGGTCGAAGGGCGGGTGTTGCCTGAGCTGCTTGAGGCGTTCCTTGGCGCGCTTGCGCTGCTGCTCAAGGTTGATACGGCCATCGGTAGGGGATGACGGGGCTGGGGCGGGCATACGATCTCCTTGTGCAACCAAGGTCCGCTTCATGGTTGGGAGTCGTAATGACAGGCAGGCGATTCGTGTCCTGGGCGCAGCCCTTCCCGCGGATGGCGGCGTGGATGACGCCGTGGTGGCCACTATAGGCAGCCAGGCCGCGGCTGGCAACGCTTATGCTTCCCCGGCATAACCGGGCACCATCGATTATTGGACGGCCAGCGTGCCGCCGGGGAATGCTGCTGGCTTTTGCACGGCACAGGGAACCCCGCCCATGAGCACCACGCGACAACTCAAGCTGGGCGCGTTCATGCGCCCCGTCAGCATCCACACCGGCGCCTGGCGCTACCCAGGCGCCTGGCGTGACGCCAACTTCAACTTCCAGCACCTCAAGCGCCTGGCCCAGACCCTGGAGCGCGGCAAGTTCGACGCCTTCTTCATGGCCGACCACCTGGCGCTGCTGAACATGCCGCTGGACGCCCTCAAGCGCAGCCACACGGCCACCTCGTTCGAGCCGTTCACGCTGCTTTCGGCCCTGAGCCAGGCCACCGAGCACCTGGGCCTGGTGGCCACGGCGTCCACCAGCTTCGACGAGCCGTTTCACATCGCCCGGCGCTTCGCCTCCCTGGACCACCTGAGCAACGGCCGCGCCGGCTGGAACATCGTTACCACCTCCAACCCCGACGCGGCGAAAAACTTCGGCCTGGAGCAGCACTTAGACCACGACCAGCGCTACGCCCGCGCCCGCGAGTTCTACGACGTGGTCACCGGCCTGTGGGACAGTTGGGCCGACGATGCCTTCATTCGCGATGCCGACAGCGGCGAGTTTTTCGACCCGGCCAAGCTGCACACCCTCAATCATCATGGCGAGCATTTGCACGTGCGTGGGCCGCTGCACATCGCCCGGCCCGTGCAGGGTTGGCCGGTGATCGTGCAAGCGGGCTCATCGGAGCCAGGCCGGCAGCTGGCGGCGGAAACCGCCGAGGTGATCTTTGCCGCGCCCAGCAACCTGGACGACGGCCGCGCCTTCTACGCCGACGTCAAGGCGCGGCTGGCGCCGTTGGGACGCGAACGCGACCACTTGAAAATTCTCCCGGCGGCCTTCGTGGTGGTGGGCGACAGCCTGCAGCAGGCAAAAGCCATTCGCGCCCGGCTCGACAGCCTGGTGCACTACGAAAGCGCCATCGCCTCGCTGTCCATCGCCCTGGGCACCGATGCCTCGCGCTTCGACCCCGACGGCTACCTGCCGCCCGTGCCGCAGACCAACGACAGCCAGAGCAGCCGCGAACGGGTGCTGGCCCTGGCCGACCGCGAGCAGCTCACCGTGCGCCAGCTGGCCCAGCGCCTGGGTGGTTACGCGGGCCTGGCATTCGTCGGCACCGCGCAGACCATCGCCGACCAGATGCAGGAATGGCTGGAGCGCGAAGGCAGCGACGGTTTCAACGTGATGTTCCCGTGGTTGCCCGGCGGGCTCGATGATTTTGTCGACAAAGTGGTGCCGGAGTTGCAGGGGAGGGGGATTTTCCGGCGCGAATACGAAGGCACTACCTTGCGGGAAAACCTCGGCTTGCCGCGCCCGGCGAACCGCTTCTTCCCTGGTTAGTGAGCGTCTGCGCCGGCCCTTATTGCGGCGGCTGCAGGCCGACCATGGCCTGGCCTACATTTTCATCAGCCACGACCTGGCGGTGGTGCGCGCGTTGGCGCACCAGGTGATGGTGCTGCAGGCGGGCAGGGTGGTGGAGTACAGCAGCACCGAGCGGCTGTTCACCCAGCCGCGCCAGGCCTACACCCGCGAACTGCTGGGCGCCGCTGTGCCTTGACCGAACCGCGTCGGGGCCGGACGCAGCCTTCGGCAGCTGCTACGGGGGTACGCACCTCCCCGTAGCAGCGGCCGCCAGGCCGCGTCCACGGGCAACGCGGTGTTGCGGTGGAACCGCGTTGGGGGCGGAGGGGACGGGTATCAGGCGTCTTTGAGCACCGAACGCAATATCGCGTCCAGGTCCAGCCACGGGTATTGGTCCTGCTCGGTACGCGCCGCGCAGGCCTTGGCGTGGGTGAATGGCGTGTACGCCTTGCTCGCCAGCTGCGATTGCCCGCACAGCGGGCACTGCAGGTGGTCGCCCAGCAACCGCCAGGCGCGGTCCCAGTTCTGCAGCTTGAGGGGTCTGTCTGGCACGGCATCATGCCCCGTCGACGTAAACCCAGAGCATGCGCCTATCTGGCAGGGAAATGCCGGCCATTGGTCGGGATCAGTAAGTATTCAAACTGCCGTTTCCTGTAAAAAATGCCACTGCACGCCCGCCTGGCCGACACTCATCACCACCACGGACCAGCGCGCGCTTTCCACGCCCTGCAGGCGATGCACCTCGCGGTAGCGCAGGGTCACGGCGTTGCCGTCCTGCCACACGGCCTGCACGTCGCTGACCTCGATCTGCAACCCCGGCCGGGCACCGGCTGCGCCCTGGAACATGCGTTCGACCTGCTGGCGGTCCACCTCGACGCCCTGGGTGGTGACCATGCGGAAGTCGTCGGCGAAGGCGGGCATCAGCTCGGCGATTGCCGCCTGGCCCTGGGCGGCGGTGAAGACCGTGTGAATCAGTTCATGTACGTGGTGCACGCTGTGGCAGGCGCGCTCAAGAGTAGTGGTCGGCACTGGAGTCCCTTCGGCAGATGGATGAGCAGGATGTGACGTCAGTCTGCCACACCGCAGTGCCAGTGACGCGGCCTGGTGGCCGCTGCTACGGGAGCGAATTGGCGATGGCGTCGTTGAACGCCGCCAGGTCCTTGGGCGTGCGCGAGGTAATCAAGGTCCAGCCGTTGGCGCCGCATTGCTTCACTGCTTCGTCCACCCAGGCGGCGGCCTTGGCGTTGACCAGGTCGGTGCGCACGCTGGCGTAGGAGGTCAGCGTCTTGCCTTCGATGACGCCGGCGTCGATCAACACCCAGGGGCCATGGCAGATGGCGGCCACGGTCTTGCCGGCCTTGACGAACTCGTTGACCAGCCGCTGCGCGTCCTTGTCCTGGCGCAGGGTGTCGGCGTTGACGGTGCCGCCGGGAATCACCAGGGCATCGAAGTCGGCGCCTGTTACTTCCGCCAGTCGGGTATCGGACTCCACCGTGCGGTCCTTCTCGGTGTCCTGCTGGAAGGTCTGCGTGGTGCCGCCCTTGATTGAGCCGTGCACCAGGGTGGCGCCCAGGCCGCGCAGGGTGTCCAGCGGCTTGAGCAGCTCATCGCGCTCAATGCCGGTGTTGCTGGTGATGACCAGGATTTTCTTGCCTTCGAGTTGCGTGCTCATGGTGAGTCCTCAGATTGCAACGTGATGTGTTCATTTGGGTTCGGGCCCCATGGTGCAGTTCCATTTTTATGCTCCGGACCCTTCGCCGAAGGCGTTGATCAGCGCCAATGCCTGGGCGCGCGCCACCACAAAGCGGCTGGCAGCTTGCCGGGTAGCGGAGCAGGCGGGTGAGGGCAGGGGGCTCGCAGACATCGCCGTCTTCCACGGCAAATGCCGCCTTGTGCCTGGGGCAGATCAGCCTGTGCTCGCACACCGTGCCGTCCTCCAGCGGCGTGCGGGCAGTCGGGCTGATAGGCGCGTACCTGGTCGGCCAGGCGCAGCAGGAGCACGTCCTGACGTCCCGCTGCTGACGGCTGCAGCCAGCCGACGGGTGGGCGTCTGGCTGCCATCCGTCCCCGGCGCCGCTCAATTATTTGAACGCAACGGCACCTGCCCCTGACTGATGCCAGGTGAGCGGACACTTTTCCGCAAGGCGTCGAGGGTCATCAAGAACCCCTGCGCTGCGTTGTCGACCTGATGAGGTATCGCCATGAGTGCCATTCCACTAAGTGTCACGCCCTTGTTGTTCCAAGCGTCCTTCGAGCAGATACCGGATGATGAGGCGCAGACCAGCGCCGAGCTGGTCGAGGCCATGCACAGCATTTTGGAGAAGACCCAGGCGGACTACGGTCATCCGGTGCGCAGCGTGCACGCCAAGGCCCACGGGCTGTTGCTGGGCAGCCTGGAAGTGCTGCCGGGCCTGCCTGTGGAATTGGCCCAGGGCGCCTTCGCGCAACCTGGCACGTACCGGCTGGTAATGCGCCTGTCCACCAACCCGGGGGACATTCTCGATGACAACGTGTCCACGCCGCGCGGCATGGCCATCAAGGTAATTGGGTTGGACGGTGCGCGGCTGCCCGGCAGCGAGGGCGATACCACCCAGGACTTCGTCATGCAGAACGCCAAGGCGTTCACGGCGGCCACCCCCAAGGCGTTTCTGCGTACCTTGAAGCTGCTGGCCAAGACCACTGACAAGATGCCTGGTTTCAAAAAGGCCATGTCAGCGGCGCTGCGAGGCATCGAAAGCACCGTGGAGGCCTTGGGTGGCGAGAGCGGCACCTTGAAAAGCCTGGGCGGCCACCCGCGCACCAACCTGCTCGGCGAAACCTACAACACGGTGGTGCCGCTGCTCTACGGCCCCTACTACGCGAAGTTGAGCGTGGCTCCGGTGTCGCCTGAACTGCAGGCGCTGACCGACCAGCCAGTGGACCTGGACGATAAACCCGACGGCCTGCGCGAGTCAGTGACGCAGTTTTTTGCCAGCCATGACGGCACCTGGGAGGTGCGCGTGCAGTTGGCTACCGACCTGGACAAAATGCCCATCGAGGATGCGTCCAAAGCCTGGCCCGAGGAAGCTAGCCCCTACGTCACCGTGGCGCGCATCCATGTGCCCCGGCAAGTGTCGTGGTCAGCGGAGAACGTCAGCCGCATTGACGAGCGCATGGCGTTCAGCCCCTGGCACGGGTTGGCGGCGCATCGGCCGTTGGGTGGGGTGATGCGCGTGCGCAAGCCGGCCTATGAACATTCCGCCGGGTTCCGCGGGCAGCATCAGGGTTGCCCGATGCAGGAGCCGCGTTCGCTGGATGAGGAGTAATGGTGGGAGTACAAATGTACTCCTTGCTGTGAAAGCGCGACAGTCAGCTTTCGGCGGGTTCCGATGAAGCGGTTTCATCATTGCCCTGCCGGGGTGCCCCGCGCTGGCCGGCCAGGCGCCATTTCACCTCGGTAATGCCGTAGCGCTCGGCCATGGGCCGGCTGACCTGGCGGGTCTGCTGGCGGCCGAACTTGGGGATGATGCCGACCCCTGCGTCGCAACTGGCCCAGTGCCAGGCCAGGGCGTTGTCCATTTTTTCCAGGCGGATGATGAACGAGGCCGGTTTGCCGTGTAGCAGGTATTCGATGACGTAGAGCTGTGGGTTCATGGGCGCCTCCATCGTGCCATGTGGTTGGGAACACGGCGGGGCGTGGTTGATTCAAAAAAAATGCAGGCAAATGCGATAAATGGCGTGCCTGCGCGGGTTCGCCGGATTCCTGGCGCCGAGGCGCCTACGGGCCTGACCTGTGGGAGCTGGCTTGCCAGCGAGCTGTTGAGGCCTTAAAAGCTCGCTGGCAAGCCAGCTCCCACAAAAGCCCCACGGCGCGGATCAGAACCGAGCCAGGCGGTAGGCGCTCGAAACAGGTGCCTCGCCGCTGGCCAGCGCCGCAACCATCTCTGCCGTCAACGCTGCCTGGGTCAACCCCAGATGCTGGTGCCCGAACGCCAGCAGCACCTTGCCGCCCGCCACCCGGTCGATGACCGGCAGGGAGTCGGGCAACGACGGCCGGAACCCCATCCACTCGGTAGCGCCGCGGGCGTCCAGGTCGTGGCTGAACAGGCCCTGGCTCAGGTGGTGCAGTTGCCGCGCGCGGGCCATCGACGGCGGTGCGTCGAGACCTGCGAATTCCACCGTGCCGGCCAGGCGCAGGCCGCCCTCCATGGGGGTCATGATGAATTTGCGTTCCAGCGAGGTGACGGCGAACGGCAGGCGGTGTTGCTCCGCCGGCAGCATCAGGTGGTAGCCGCGCTCGGTGTCCAGCGGCACCTGCTTGCCGGTGAGCCGCTTGACCAGCGGCGCCGAATGAGCACCACAGGCCAGCAGCACCTGGCGTGCGCCGATCGTGCCCTGCTCAGTGTTCAGCACCACGCCGCCGTCGTGCAGGCGGCCGTCGAGCACGCCGTGCTGCAGGAACTGCACGCCGCAGCTCTTGGCCGCTGCCACCAGTTCGGTGAGCACTTTGTAGGGGTCGATGAAGTGCCCGGTGGCGGGGAAGAACAATCCGCCCTGCAGGCGTTCGCTTAATTGCGGCGCGGCCTGGCGCACGGCGTCGGCGGCCCAGAAGTCCACCGGCACCTGCTGCTGGCGCAGGCGCGCTTGCAGGGCATCCAGGGCGGGGCGGGACGCGGCGCGTTCGAACACCAGTAGCGAGCCGTCCTCCTTCAGCAGTCCGGGGCGCTGCACGCTGGCCAACAAGCGCTGCCAGGCGCCCAGGCTGCCTTCGTTGAGCGCGCGGATGCCGGCCACCGTGCGCTGGAACGGCGCCGGGCGCAGGTTCAGCAGCAGCCGGGTGAACCACGGCAGCGCCCGCGGCAGGTACTTCCAATCCAGGCGCAGCGGGCCCATGGGGTCCATGAGCATGGCCGGCAGGCGCTTGAGAATCGACACGTCGGCGATGGGGAACACCTGCTCGGTGGCCAGGTGCCCGGCGTTGCCGTAGGAAGCGCCATGGCCCGGGGCCTGGCGGTCGATCACCAGCACCCGGCGGCCCTGGCGCGCCAGGGCCAGGGCGCAGGTGACGCCGATGATGCCGGCACCCACCACGGCGACGTCCGCCGTGGTCGGCTCAGCGAAAGGCTGGCTCATGGCTCAAGCCTCCCGCTGGCCGTCGACCAGCCGCCGCAGCTGCAGGTCGTTGGCAGCGCCAAGGGCCACGGGCAGCAGGCTGTCGGGGAAGTCCTGGTAGCACACCGGGCGCAGGAAACGCAGGATGGCCGCGGTGCCCACCGAGGTGCCCCGGGCATCGGAGGTGGCCGGGAACGGCCCGCCGTGCACCATGGCGTCGCAGACTTCGACGCCGGTAGGCCAGCCGTTGACCAGCAGGCGCCCGGCCTTGCGCTCCAGCACCGGCAGTAAGGCGCGGGCCTGGGGCAGGTCGGCGTCGTCCAGGTGCAGGGTGGCCGTCAGTTGGCCTTCCAGGTGTTCGAGCACCTGGCGCACTTGCTGGTCATCGTCGCACTGGACGATCAGCGAGGCGGCGCCGAACACTTCGGCTTGCAGCGCCGGGGCGGCGAGGAAGTCGCTGGCGTCGGCAATGAACAGTTGGGCCTGGCCCTGGTTTGGCCCGGTGGCAGACAGGCCCTGGCCCAGGGTGTGCGCCAGCGGGTGGCTGGCCAGCGCCGCGACGCCCTGCTGGTAGGCCTGGCAAATGCCGGGGGTCAGCATGGTCTGCGCCGGGGCGTCCGTGAGCGCCGCCACGGCGGCCGTGGCAAAGCGTTCCAGCGCTGCGCCGCGCTGGCCGATGACCAGCCCGGGGTTGGTGCAGAACTGCCCGGCGCCCTGGGTCAGTGAACCGACGAACGCCTGCGCCAGCGCTTCCCCGCGGGCCTGCAGGGCGGCTGGGAACAACAGCACCGGGTTGATCGAACTCATTTCCGCGTACACCGGAATCGGCTCCGGCCGCGCCTGGGCGGCAGCGCACAGGGCCAGGCCGCCGCTGCGCGAACCGGTGAAGCCGACGGCCTTGATGCGCGGGTCGCTTACCAGTGCGATGCCCACTTCGCGGCCCGAACCGTACAGCAGCGAGAACACCCCCTCCGGCAGCTGGCAGCGCTGCACCGCGCGGGCCACGGCCTGGCCCACCAGTTCGCTGGTGCCGGGGTGGGCGCCGTGGGCCTTGACCACCACCGGGCAGCCGGCGGCCAGGGCCGAGGCGGTGTCGCCACCGGCCACCGAGAAGGCCAGGGGGAAATTGCTGGCGCCGAACACCGCCACCGGGCCCAGGGCGATGTGCCGCTGGCGCAGGTCGGCGCGCGGCAGGGGCTGGCGCTGGGGCAGGGCGGGGTCGATGCGCGCGTCCAGCCATTCGCCGGCCAGCACCACGCGGGCGAAGGTGCGCAGTTGCTGGCAGGTGCGCCCGCGTTCGCCAAGCATACGTGTGCGCGGCAGGCCGGTTTCGGCCACCGCGCGGTCAATCAGGGTGTCGCCCAGGGCTTCGATTTCCTCGGCGATGGCTTGCAGGAAGGCTGCGCGGGCGGCGGGTGTCGTCTCGCGGTAGGCGTCAAAGGCGTCCCACGCCAGGGCGCAGGCCTGGGCCACGTGCTCGCGGTTGCCGCCCGGGTAGCCGGGCTGCAGCGGCTGGTCGGTGGCGGGGTTGATGGCGTAAACCGGGGCGCCGGTGCCGGCGACGGCGTGGCGGCCGATCAGCAGCTTGCCTGTCAGTGTCATGGTGCATCCTTAAAAGGTCACGAGGCCGGGCCCCAGGGCCCGGCGCGGCAAAGGTGTCAGGCCTGGTTCTGCTCGGCCGACCAGGCGGCGTACCACTGGCGGAACAGCGCGTACTGCTGTTCGGCGTAGCGGCGCTGGGCGTCGCTGAGCACGTCGGTGTCGTTGAAGTGCAGGCTGTACTCCAGGTCGCCGTTGAGCACCATCAGGTGCTTGTAGTACAGCACCAGGTCGCAGCCTTCATCGAACGACGACAGCACTGCCAGCGCCGCCTCCAGCTCGCGGGCCAGGCGGCGGGCGCGGGCGTCGCCCTTGGCCGCCTGCTTGCTCAGCGCCACCAGGTGCAGCACCTCGCGCGGCAGGGCGTTGCCGATGCCGGTGATGGCGCCGGTGGCGTTGCAGTTGACGAAGCCGTGCACCACCTGGGTGTCGACGCCCACCATCAGGGTCACGTCGTCATCCTGGGAGGTGATGTTTTCCGCGGCGTAGCGCAGGTCGGCGGCGCCGCCGAATTCCTTGAAGCCGATCAGGTTCGGGTGCTCGCGGCGCAGGTCGAAGAACAGCTCGGCGCGGGTGGCGAAGCCGTAGTAGGGGCTGTTGTAGATCACCGCCGGGAGTTGCGGGGCGGCTTTCAGGATGGCGCTGAAGTGCGCCTTCTGTGCGGCCGGCGAGGCGCCACGCGACAGCACCCGCGGAATCACCATCAGGCCCTGGGCGCCGACCTTGGCGGCATGGGCGGCGTGGGCCACGGCTTCGCGGCTGTTGACCGCGCCGGTACCGACGATGGTCGGGATGCCGGCGGCCACCAGGCGCGCCACGCCTTCCTGGCGCTGGGCCTCGGTGAGCAGTGGCCAGTCACCCATGGAGCCGCAGTAGACCACGGCGCTCATGCCGGCTTCGATCAGTTGGCGACCCTTGGCCACCAGGGCGTCGAAGTCCGGGGTGCGCGCGGCGGTGCACGGGGTCATCAGGGCGGGCATGCAGCCGGTGAAGATGTTGTCGGTCATGGTGTGTTCTCCAGTAGTCAGTGAGTGCGAAAAAAGTGGGCTCAGATGCCCCAGGCAAACGGGTCTTGCTCGTCGATCAGCAGGGTGCTGTCGGCGGTCATGTAGGCGCGGCCGGTGATGAACGGGCGAATGCGCTCGCCGTCCCATTCGAAGCGGCCTTCGAACTGGCTGCCGGTGATGCTCGCCTGCACCCAGCGCTCGCCCTCGGCCAGCTTGCCGTCGGCGGCCAGGCACGCCAGCTTGGCGCTGGTGCCGGTGCCGCATGGGGAGCGGTCGTAGGCCTTGCCGGGGCACATCACGAAGTTGCGGCTGTTGGCGTGCGGGTCGGCGGCGAACAGCTCCACGTGGTCGATCAGCGCGCCGCCTTCGCCGTGGATGCCCTGGGCTTCCAGGGCCTTGAGCAGCGCCCAGGTGAAGGCGGTGAGGGCCTCGACGTTGGCCAGTTCCAGCACCTGGTCATGCTCAGCCACCAGGAAGAACCAGTTGCCGCCCCAGGCGATGTCGCCGTGCACCAGGCCATGGCCAGGCACCTGCACCGGCACGCGCTGGCGGTAGCGGTACGACGGCACGTTGCCGACGGTGACGGCGCCGTCGGCGTGCAGCGTGGCGCTGACCTGGCCCACCGGCGTGTCGATGCGGTGCTCGCCGGGGCCGATCAGCCCCAGGTGCTGCAGGGACGCCACCAGGCCGATGGTGCCGTGGCCGCACATGTTCAGGTAGCCGCTGTTGTTGAAGAAGATCACCCCGCAGGTGACGTCGGCCGACACCGGCGGGCAGTACAGGGCGCCCACCAGCACGTCGTTGCCGCGTGGCTCCAGCAGGCAGGCGCGGCGCCAGTCATCGTGCAGTTCGCGCAGTTCGTCGCGCTGGCCGGCGAGGGTGCTGGCGGTCAGCGCCGGGAAGCCTTGCATCACCAGCCGCGTGGGTTCGCCGCCGGTGTGGGAATCGATCACGTGTACCTGTTTCATGGGTGCGTCCAGGTTGAATTAACGGGTGGTGGCGTGGGGCAGGTGCGCCGGTTGCGCGCGGCCGGCGTGCTCCACCGCCTCGCTTTCGGCGTCGTCCGCGTCCAGGCGTACCAGGTGGGCCGGCACCCCGGTGGCGGCGCCCCAGTAGTAAATGACCAGCGCGCTGGCGGCCACGGCCAGTGTGTCGTAAGGGTGGCCGAGCACGCCCAGGCCGCCGAAGCTGCCCAGCCAGGAGAGCAGGATGGTCACGGCGTAGAAGCCGATCAGCCAGGCCGAGGAACGCACTTGCTGGCCGATGCTCAAGTGGTCGGTAGGCACCAGGCGCTGGCACAGCAGGTACACCACGAACATCACGATTTGCAGGCCCAGCAGCCAGGACACGGTGCCCCAGCCCGACCAGTAGACGATCAGCGCAGCGACAATGAACGACACCGGGCCCAGCAGCGCGAAGCCTCTCACCCGGAACGGCCGGGGCATGTCGGGGGCGTTGCGGCGCAGGGCGGCCACCGAGATCGGCGCGATGGCGTAGCTCAGCACCAGGGCGGCGGACACCACGTTGATCAGCGCTTCCCAGGAGGGGAACGGCAGGGTCCAGAACAGCGACAGGCCGAAGGTCAGCCACAGCGCCGGGCGCGGGATGCCGGATTTCTCGTCGATGCGAGTGAAGACCTTGAAGAAGGTGCCGGTGCGCGCCCAGCCGTAGATCACCCGCGGCGTGGCGTTCATGTAGATGTTGCCGCAGCCGCTGGGCGAGATCACCGCGTCGGCCACCACCAGGTACGCCAGCCAGCCCACGCCCAGGGCCAGGGCGATGTCACGGTAGGGCAGCGAGAAGGCCTTGCTGATGCCGGCCCAGCCCTGGCTGAGCATCTCGGTGGGAATGCCGCCCAGGAATGCCACCTGCAACAGCACGTAGATGCCGGTGGACAGCAGCACCGAGAGGATCAGCGCAATGGGAATGGTGCGTTGCGGGTTGCGCACCTCGCTGGCCACCGAAATGATCGGCGTCAGGCCCAGGTAGGCGAAGATGATGCCGCCGGCCGACACCGCCATTTCCACGCCGGACAGGCCGAACGGGGCGAAGCCGTGCACGGTGAAGTTGGCCGGTTTGAAGAAGGTGAACAGCACGCCGATCACCAGCAGCGGCACGATGAATTTGAACAGACTGATGAAGTTGTTGGCCTTGGCGAAGGTCTTGACGCTGTAGTAGTTCAGCGCGAAGAACAGGCACAGCAGGGCGAACTGCAGCAGCCAGCCCAGCAACGTCGGGTTGCCGGTGCCCGGTTGGCTCAGCGCCGGCAGCCACGCCGCGGCGTACTGGCGGGCGGCGACCACCTCAATGGCCACCAGGCTGGAAAACGCGATCAGCGTGATAAAGCCCATCAGGTAGCCCAGCAGCGGGCCGTGGGAGAACACCGGGTAACGCACCACGCCGCCGGCGCGGGGCAGGGCGGCGCCCAGCTCGCAGTAGACGATGCCCAGCAGCAGCACCGCGAAGCCGCCCAGCATCCACGAGAAAATACCCGCGGGGCCGGCGATGGTGGAGACGTGACTGGCTGCGAACAGCCAGCCGGAACCGAAAATGGCACCCAGCCCGATGAAGGTCAGGTCCATCAATGAGAGTTGTTTCTTGAACTTGCCTGTGCCGGACATGGCGTCGCCTTCTTGTGTGTTATTGGTCGGCAGGAGTGGATGTCGCCTTGCAGTTGTTATTGTTGGGCGGCGCCGCTTGGGCGCTTCCCGTGGGCTCTACAGTGAACCTTGCGGCGCCGCTTTACTTGATGCTTTTCGCCAGCGACGATGACGAAATCGGCACAATTGGCAGAATGGTTTCAGCCGCTGGACAGCGCTCGCCCAGTGCGGCAAGCTGGCCGGCCGCAGCGCTGCCATGGCGGTGCGTGCCGCCGTGAGGAGCCTGGTCCATGACCCTGGATGCACTGACGCTGCTGGGCCAGGGGCACGCCCTGGAACGCCCGCAAACACTGGATGAAATGCTCGCCGGCATGGCGCCCCTGCTGCCCATGCTCGACGTGATTCCCAACGCGGTGGTCTTCATCAAGGACCCCCAGGCGCGCTACCGCCTGGCCAACCGCACCCTGCTGCAGCGCTGTGGTTTCAAGCGCCTGCAGCCGCTGCTGGGCAAGACCAGCGCCCAGGTGTTCCCCGCACAATTGGGCCCCGGCTACACCGAGCAGGACCGCCGCGTGCTGGAGGAAGGCCTGGTGCAGGAGGACCAGCTGGAGCTGCACCTGTATGGCAGTCGCGAGCCGGGTTGGTGCCTGACCCACAAGCAGCCCATCTACAACCGCGACGGTGCAATCATCGGCCTGGCCGGCATCTCCGTGGACCTGCAGACCGCCAGCGCCAGCCACCCGGCGTACCAGCGCCTGGCGGCAGTGGACGAGTACATTCGCGGGCACTTCCAGGGCCCCATCAGCATGGCCGAGCTGACCCGCATTGCCGGGATCTCGGTGGCGCAGCTGGAGCGCTACTGCAAGCGCGTGTTCCACCTCACGCCGCGGCAGATGATCCACAAGGTGCGCCTGGAGCACGCCCATCGGCTGCTGCACAGCGAACTGCCGATCACCGAGGTGGCGATGCAGTGCGGCTACACCGACCACAGTGCGTTCAGCCGCCAGTTCAAGACGCTGACCGGGTTTACCCCGCGGCAGTATCGGCAGGCAACGGTTGCGCGGGGTGGCAGCGGGTTTTGACGCGGCCTGGCGGCCGCTGCTACAAGGGTGGTTTATTTCAAGGGAATGGTCATGACGTCAGGACAATGCCTGTGCGGCACCGTGCGCTTCAGCCTGGAAGCGGCGCCGCGAACCTTCTACCGCTGCCACTGCAGCTTGTGCCGCCGGCAGACGGGCGTGGGGCATAACCTCGCTACCGTGGTGAAGGCCGCCGACTTCCATTGGCACGCCGGCGCAAGCGCCATCAGCACCTGGCAGAAGGCAACCGGCTACCGCAACGACTTCTGCGGCCAGTGCGGCGCCACCGTGCCCAACCCCCTGCGCGGCGAGCCGTATGTGTGGGTACCGCTGGGCCTGCTGGACGGCCCGCTGGACGCCGAGTGCGTGGGCGACTACTGCACCGACGACGCCATGCCCTGGGACCAGCAACGCTGCGCCAGCCACCACGCCGCCGCCCCCGAAACCCTCGACGCCCTGATCCAAGCCCTGGCAATATCCCCGTAGCAGCAACTGTCTTTGTGGGAGCTGGCTTGCCAGCGAGTTTTTAGGGCCTCAACAGCTCGCTGGCAAGCCAGCTCCCACAACAACGGCCGCGTCAGGGGGCATGCCCCCCCCCCCCACACATCCGTTCCAGGAGGGAACCATGACCGCACCCACGTTCGATAGCCCCATCCCCATCCTGCGCAGCTTCGACGAAGCCAAGGCCCGCGAGTTCTACCTCGATTTCCTCGGCTTCAGTGTCGAGTTCGAGCACCGTTTCGAGCCTGGCCTGCCGCTGTACCTGGGCATTCGCCGCGGCGCGTTGCAACTGCACCTGTCAGAACACCACGGCGATGCCTGCCCGGGGGCGACGGTGTTTATTCCGATGCACAACATAGAACAGCTGCGCGATGAGCTGGTGGCCAGGCGCTACGGCAATGCGCGGCCCGGTATCGTGCAGCAGGACTGGGGGCAGGTGCTGGAAGTGTACGACCCGTTCGGCAACCGTCTGCGGTTCTGCCAGATGTGAGGGTGGTGGGGCGGGACGCGGCCTGGCGGCCGTTGTTATGGGGTATCTGGGAAATATTTTGAAACATTTATGACAGCTGTAAGTCCACTGCATACATCTGCCAAAGACGCCCCTATGAAAACACCCAGACCCTCCGCGCGCCTCGCCCCGCTCACCGAACTTCGCAACCTGAAAATGGCCCGTTCTGCCCACGCCTACGTGCGCGGCAGCACGGTGCAGTTCTACCAGTGGCTGCACAGCCAGCCGGGCAAGCGCCTGCCCAGCGGGCCGGCGGTGTGGATCTGCGGCGACTGCCACGCCGGCAACCTGGGCCCCACGGGCGACCTCAAGGGCAAGATCGACATCCACATCCGCGACCTCGACCAGACCGTGATCGGCAACCCGGCCCACGACCTGGTGCGCCTGGCGCTGTCGTTGGCCACCGCCGCGCGCGGCTCCGACCTGCCCGGCGTGGCCACCGCGAAAATGCTCGAGGAGATGATGCGCGGCTACGAGCTGGCGTTCGAAACCAACGTCGACGAAGACCCGCCACGCCCGGCCCAGGTCAAGGCCGGCATGCGCAGCGCCGTGCAGCGTACCTGGAAGCACCTGGCCCAGGAGCGCATCGAGGACACCCGCCCAACCATCCCCCAAGGCAAGCACTTCTGGCCACTGGCCAAGGACGAGCGCACCGCGTTGAAGAAGCTCTGCGCCAGTGACGACATCCACGCGCTGGTGACCTCGCTCAAAGGCCGCTCCAAAGATGACCGCGTCGAGCTGCTGGACTCCGCCTATTGGGTCAAGGGCTGCAGCTCCCTGGGCCTGCAGCGCTACGCGGCGTTGCTGAGCGTGGGCGATGACGACGACCCCGACTACTGCCTGATCGACATCAAGCAGGCCGTGGGCGCTGCCGCGCCGCGCGCCGCCCGCGCGTCCATGCCACGGGACAACGGCCAGCGCGTGGTGGAGGGCGCCCGCCACCTGTCACCGGGCCTGGGCAACCGCATGCTGGCCACGCGCATGCTCGACAACGGCTTCTTCATCCGCGAACTGCTGCCCCAGGACATGAAACTGGAGCTGGACCAACTCACCCAGGTCGAGGCCATGCGCGTAGCGGCCTACCTGGCGCGGGTGGTGGGCCTGGCCCACGCCCGGCAGATGGACCTGGCCACCCGCGCCGGCTGGATCAAGGACCTGCAACTGAACCGCTCGCGCACCCTGGATGCGCCGTCGTGGCTGTGGAAGAGCGTGGTGCAGCTGGTGGCCAGCCATGAAATGGGCTACCTGGAGCATTGCCGGCGTTATGCGCTGGAGGAGGCCAAGCGGGCGAAGGCCGGCAAGTAGCGAGCCGGGTTCAGCGGCTTGGGCATGCCCCCTCGGGTTGGGCCATGACCGCGGGACGCTGGCCCATCATCAGCAGTGCCACCAGCAGGGCCAAGGCGGCGATGGCCGTGGCGATCAAGCCCAAGGCTTCCAACCCCAGGTGCCGAATCCCCAGCCCGCCCAGAATAGCCCCCAGGCCAATGCCCGCGTTGGCCGCCGAAATGTTCAGCGAAGCCGCCAGTGCCTGGGCGCGGGCGCCAGCCTGCATCACCCGCACCTGGCACACCGGGAACAGCGCGGTGTAGCCGATGCCCCAGGCGACCAGCGCGACGATCAGCCAGGCGTGGTGCCCGGCGGCCGGGACCACGGCGAGCATGCCGGCGCCCATGACCAGCAGGAACAGCACCATGGCCCCCAGCGGCTTGCGGTCTACCAGCTGGCCGCCCCAATGGTTGCCCAGCATGCCCACGGCGCCGAAGCCCATCAGCCACCAGCCGACCTGGCTGGCCGGTACGCTGGCCACGCGTTCAAGGATGTCGGCCAGGTAGGTGTAGGCGGTGAACATGGCCGTGAAGGCCAGCACCGACAGCAGCACGTGAGCCAGGAAGTGCGGCTGGCGCAGGATGGCACTCTGTTTCTCGCCGTCGGCGGGCTTGGGTGAGGTGGGCAGGGTGGGCATGGCCAGGTGCATCAGCGCGGCGATCACCAGCGACACCGCCGCCAGGGCCCAGAACGTGCCGCGCCAGCCCAGGGTGTCGGCGGCCACGGTGCCCAGCGGCACGCCAAACACCAGGGCCGCGGAGATGCCCATGTACACTTTAGACACCGCCTTGCCGGCGTTGCCCGGCCCCGCCAGTTGCCCGGCGGTTTCGCTGGCGGTGCCCCAGAACACCGGCAAGGCCAAGGCGGGGATGAAGCGCGCCAGGGCCATGATCCAGATATTGCTGGCCAACGCGGCCAGCACATTGGAGGCGGCGAACACCAGCAAAATCGCGGTGAACAGGCGCTTGCGCTCCACCTGCGCCAGGCGCGCGGTGAGCAGCGGGCCGAACAGCATCACGGTGAAGGCGAATAGCGTCACCAGTTGGCCGGCCACGGCAATGGACACGTCGAGGTCGCGGGCCAGCGCCGGCAGCAGGCCGACGATGAGGAACTCGGTGGTGACAATGATGAACGCCGCCACGGTCATGATCAGGATCTGCAGGGCTGAATGGGCGGACGGCGTGGCCTGGGCCACGGTTGAGGACGGCATGACACTTAACTCCAGAAAGGTTTTGCCGTAGCCTATTGGAGAATTGACGGCCTATTTGCGCCGTTTTTTACCAACTGTCTTGAACCCAGTTCAACAATGGAGCGGCGATGTTTTCCTCGGAACGGCTCAAGGGTATCGACGTGTTCGTCAGCGTGGCGGACTTGGGCAGCTTCACGGCGGCCGCCGAGCGCCTGCACCTGAGCATTTCGGCGGTGAGCAAGAGCATCGCCCGCCTCGAAGCAAGGTTGGGCGCACGGCTGTTCAACCGCACCACCCGGCGCATGGCGCTGACCGAGGCCGGGCAGACCTTCTACCGCACCTGCACGGCGGTGCTCTGCGACCTTGAGCAGGTGGAGTTGGCGCTGGGCGCCGAGCAGGGCGAGCCCCATGGCCACCTGCGCATAGACCTGCCGGCGTCCTATGGGCGCCTGCATGTGCTGCCGCTGATCCTCGACTTCGTCAAGCAGCACCCGCGGTTGCTGCCCCATGTGTCGTTCTCCGACCGCTTCGTCGATCCGGTGCAGGATGGCATCGACATCGTCGTGCGCATCGGTGGCGCCGACGCCTGGCCCGCGGCGCTGGCGCACCGCTACATCGGCGCCCAGCGCATGATCTTCTGCGCCGCGCCCGCGTACCTGGCGCGCCATGGCGTGCCGCAGTCGGCCGATGACCTGGACCACCACCACTGCGTGGGCTATGGCCAGAACGATGGGCTGGTGGGGCCGTGGTACTTCAAGGGGCGCCAGCCGGGGGAGATGGAGCGGCGCATCATGCACCCGCACATTGCCGTGGGGGATGGCGAAGGCGAGGTGATGGCAGCGCTGGCGGGGCTGGGCATCGCCCAGTTGCCGACCTGGCTGGTGGCGACGCACGTGGCGAGCGGGGCGCTGGTGGAGGTGCTGCCGGACCTGGCCACCGATGGCCAGCCGATGAACCTGGTGTGGTTGCGCAGCCGCGAGAGCCTGCCCAAGGTGAGTGTGTTGGTGGATTACCTGGGTGAGCGGTTGACGTCGGTGGGGGTTAACCGGCCTGTGGGAGCTGGCTTGCCAGCGAGCTTCTAGGGCCTCAACAGCTCGCTGGCAAGCCAGCTCCCACGTTGCCGATCAACCACTCGCGAAACGCCACCAACGCCGGCAGCGCGCGGTTGCGCGGCGGGTACACCAGGTAATAGCTGCGCGCGCTGGCGTAGGGCAGGGCAGGGCTGAGCAACTCGCCGCTGGCCAGTTCCTCGGTGATCAGCACCCGTGGCACCAGGCCGATGCCGATGTCGGCGCGCACCGCCTGCACCAGGTGCGAGGTCAGCTCGAAGCTGGCCCCCAGGCGCATGCCCTGGTGCGCCAGGCCATGGTGGGCGAACCACTCGCCCCAGGCGCTGGGGTTGTTGACCACGCTGAGCAGCACCTGCTGGCCGAGGGCCGCCGGGGTCCACTCGGCGCGGGTGGCCGCCAGGGTTGGCGACAGCACCACCATCAATTCCTCGGCGTACAGGCGGTGGCAGACCAGCCCGGGCTGGTCGCCGGTGGCGACGACGATGGCGGCGTCGATACCGCTGGTCTCGAAGTCCACGGTCTCGATGCGCGAGTTGATGTGCACCATGATGTCCGGGTGCTGGCGGTAAAAGTCATGCAGGCGCGGCAGCAGCCATTTCGAGCCGAAGGTGGGCAGGGTGGCCAGGCGCAGGCTGCCGCTGCCGGTCTGGTGCGCCATGGCGTGCAGGGTGGCGCTGCGCACCCGGCCCAGGGCTTCGCTGATCTCGCGCTGGTACAGCCGGCCCACCTCGGTGAGCCGTACCGCACGGCCCTCGCGGCGGAACAGCGCCACCCCCAGTTGCTGCTCCAGGGCCTGCACCTGGCGGGTCACCGCGCTCTGGGTCAGGGACAGTTCCTCGGCGGCGCGGGTGTAGCTTTCATGGCGCGCCGCCGCCTCGAAGGCCAGCAACACCGACATGGACGGGGTGAGGTTGCGGTAATTCATTCGTAAAAGTCATCAATGCAGGTGCGAATATCGGTTTGTGCCGAACGCCGGGCTCCGGGATCATTGGCATCATCCACTACCTGGCCGCTGATAACCAGCACGCCCAGGGCAGTATCCATGATTATCCTGACATAAAGACGAGGCCATCCCCGATGATCGCCCAACTGACCGGCACCGCACCGGCCACACTGTACCCCGAGTTCCTCGGTGCCCTGCGCAGCGCCGGCTTCAAGGGCCAGCTGAGCACCGACTACGCCACCCGCACGGTGCTGGCCACCGACAACTCCATCTACCAGCGCCTGCCCCAGGCGGCGGTGTTCCCGGCCGATGCCGAGGACGTGGCGCGCGTCGCCACGCTGATGGCCCAGCCGCGCTTCCAGGGTGTCAAGTTGACCCCGCGTGGCGGCGGCACCGGCACCAACGGCCAGTCGCTGACCGATGGCATCGTCGTCGACCTGTCGCGGCACATGAACAACATCCTCGAGATCAACGTTGAGGAGCGCTGGGTGCGCGTGCAGGCGGGGGTGGTCAAGGACCAGCTCAACGCCGCGCTCAAGCCCCACGGGCTGTTCTTTGCCCCGGAGCTGTCCACCTCCAACCGCGCCACCGTGGGCGGCATGATCAACACCGACGCCAGCGGCCAGGGCAGCTGCACCTACGGCAAGACCCGCGACCACGTGCTGGAACTGCACAGCGTGCTGCTGGGCGGCCAGCGCCTGCACACCTACCCGCTGAGCGACGATGAACTGGAGCAGGCCTGCGCCGTGCCCGGCCGTGCCGGCGAGGTGTACCGCGCCGCGCGCACCATCCAGGAAACCCAGGGCGAGCTGATCGAGCGCACCTTCCCGCCGCTCAACCGCTGCCTGACCGGCTACGACCTGGCGCACCTGCGCGACGAGCAGGGGCGCTTCAACCTCAGCAGCGTGCTGTGCGGCGCCGAGGGCTCGCTGGGCTACCTGGTGGAGGCCAAGCTCAACGTGCTGCCGATTCCCACCTACCAGGTGGTGGTCAACGTGCGCTACGCAAGCTTCATGGACGCCCTGCGCGACGCCAATGCGCTGCTCGAGCACACGCCGATCTCCATCGAGACGGTGGACTCCAAGGTGCTGTTGCTGGCCATGAAGGACATCATCTGGCACGCCGTGGCCGAGTACTTCCCGGCCGACCCGGCCCGCCCGACCCTGGGTATCAACCTGGTGGAATTCGCCGGCGACGACCCGGCCGAGGTCAACGCCCGCGTGGCGGCCTTCGTCGAGCACCTGCAGGCGGACAAGAGCATCGAGCGCCTGGGCCACACCCTGGCCGAAGGCGCGGCGGCGGTGAACCGCGTGTACACCATGCGCAAGCGCTCGGTGGGCCTGCTGGGCAACGTCGACGGCGAGGCACGGCCGCAGCCGTTCGTGGAAGACACCGCGGTGCCGCCGGAAAAACTGGCCGACTACATCGCCGACTTCCGCGCGCTGCTGGACAGCCATGGCCTGGCCTATGGCATGTTCGGCCACGTCGACGCCGGCGTGCTGCACGTGCGGCCTATCCTCGACATGAAGGACCCGGCCCAGGCCGCGCTGGTCAAGCCGATCTCCGACGCGGTGGCGGCGCTGACCCAGAGCTACGGTGGCCTGCTGTGGGGCGAGCACGGCAAGGGCCTGCGCTCGGAATACGTGCCGGCCTACTTCGGCGAACTGTACCCGTCGCTGCAACAGCTCAAGGGCGCGTTCGACCCGCACAACCAGCTCAACCCCGGCAAGATCTGCACCCCGCCGGACAGCGCCGAAGGCCTGATCAAGGTCGACGAAGCGCCGCTGCGTGGCGACTACGACCGCCAGATCGACGAGCGTGTGTGGCAGGACTATGGCACGGCGATGCACTGCAACGGCAACGGCGCCTGCTACAACTTCGACCCCGACGACGCCATGTGCCCGTCGTGGAAAGCCACCCGCGAACGCCAGCATTCGCCCAAGGGCCGTGCCTCGCTGATTCGCGAATGGCTGCGCCTGCAGGGCGCGGCGGACATCGACGTGCTGGCGGCGGCGCGCAACCAGGTGTCGTGGCTCAAGGGCCTGCCGACGCGGCTGCGCAACAACCTGGCGCGCCGTCGTGGCCAGGCCGATTTCTCCCACGAGGTGTACGACGCCATGGCCGGCTGCCTGGCGTGCAAGTCCTGCGCGGGGCAGTGC
Organism: Pseudomonas imperatae; assembly: GCF_057128625.1. NCBI lineage: Bacteria > Pseudomonadati > Pseudomonadota > Gammaproteobacteria > Pseudomonadales > Pseudomonadaceae > Pseudomonas > Pseudomonas imperatae. The sequence goes on from NZ_JBSKHP010000012.1 coordinate 131,357, forward strand.
CCGGTGAAGGTCAACGTGCCCGAGTTCCGCTCGCGCTTCCTCGAGCTGTACCACGGCCGCTACCAGCGCCCGCTGCGTGACTACCTGATCGGTTCGCTGGAATTCACCCTGCCGTACCTGGCCCATGCGCCGGGGCTGTACAACGCGGTGATGGGCTCGGCGCTGATCGGCCGGCTGCTCAAGGGCCAGGCCGGCATGGTCGACAGCCCGCTGATCAGCCGCTACAACCTGCAGGCCACCCTGACCCGTTGCAAGGTGCGCGTGGCCACGCTGCCGGCCCTGGCCGAGCTGACCCCGGCCCAGCGCGAGGGCAGCGTGGTGCTGGTGCAGGACGCCTTCACCCGCTACTTCGAGACGCCGCTGCTGGCCGCGTTCATCGAGCTGGCGCACCGCCTGGGCTACCGGGTGTTCCTGGCGCCCTACAGCGCCAACGGCAAGCCGCTGCACGTGCAGGGCTTCCTCGGTGCGTTCGCCAAGGCCGCCATCCGTAACGCCCGCCAACTCAAGGCCGTGGCCGACTGCGGCGTGCGCCTGGTGGGCCTGGACCCGGCCATGACCCTGGTGTATCGCCAGGAATACCTCAAGGTGCCGGGCCTGGGCGAGTGCCCGACCGTGGCCTTGCCCCAGGAATGGCTGATGGACGTGCTGCCCGAGCAGGCCGCCAGCGCCACCGGCAATTACCGCCTGATGGCCCACTGCACCGAGAAGACCAACGTGCCGGCCAGCACCCGCCAGTGGGAGCAGGTGTTCGCGCGCCTGGGCCTGAAACTGGCCACCGAGGCCACCGGCTGCTGCGGCATGTCCGGCACCTACGGCCACGAGGCGCGCAACCAGGACACCTCGCGGACCATCTTCGAGCAGTCCTGGGCCGGCAAGCTGGACAAGCAGGGCGAAGCCCTGGCCACCGGCTACTCGTGCCGCAGCCAGGTCAAGCGCATGGCCGACCGCGAACTGCGCCACCCGCTGGAAGTGGTCCTGCAAACCCTGCTGTAACCCCCCGTAGCAGCTGCCGAAGGCTGCGTCCCACGCCCTGCGTATTTCCAGGAATACCGCGGCGTCGCCGGACGCCGCCTGGCGGCAGCTGCTACGGAGGGCGTTTCATTCCGCAATGGAATCATGACCTTCTAAATCGTCGTTTGTCGCCCGCGCACAACTGTCACAAGATTGACCCACGTCAACGCCGCACCACCCGCGTGTCGTCACACAACAATAAAACCCTCATTACGTTTGCGCTGCCGCCCAACCTCAATGAAAAGGAAGACGCATGGCCCTTCACCCATTCCCCACCGTGACCCACTCTCGCCGCTAACCCGGTAACCGGTTTTCTTCACTTTTTCTGCCCTGCGCACCTGGCCGATGGCTGGGCCGTGGCCGGGTGAAACGCGACCCAGGGGTACCTCATGAGTTCACTTCACAAGCACGCGCCACGCGCACTCAAGCACGGCCTGACCTCACGCCAGGTGTCGATGATCTCCATCGCCGGCATCATCGGCGCCGGGCTGTTCATCGGCTCCTCCAACGCCATCGCCACTGCAGGGCCAGCGATTCTGGTTTCCTATGGCATCGCTGGCCTGCTGGTGCTGCTGGTGATGCGCATGCTGGGGGAGATGGCCATCGCCAACCCTGACAGCGGCTCGTTCTCCACCTATGCCAGCAAGGCCATCGCGCCCTGGGCCGGCTTCACCATCGGCTGGCTGTACTGGTGGTTCTGGGTGCTGATCATTCCCGTGGAGGCCATCGCCGGTGCCGACATCCTGCACGCCTGGGTGCCCGCCGTGCCGTCTTGGGCGTTCGCCTTCCTGATCATGCTGACCCTGTCGGCCACCAACCTGATCAGCGTGAAAAACTACGGGGCGTTCGAGTACTGGTTCGCGCTGGTCAAGGTCATCGCCATCTTCGCCTTCATCGTCGTCTGCGTGCTGGGTGTCAGCGGCTACTGGCCGCTGGCCGAGGTCTCGGGGGTTGGCCACCTGCTGGCAGATGGCGGCTTCATGCCCCATGGCTTCGGCGCCGTGCTGGGAGGCGTGCTGGTGACCATCTTCTCGTTCTTCGGCGCCGAGATCGTCACCATCGCCGCCGACGAAACCGCCAACCCCAAGGACAAGATCCGCAAGGCCACTAACCTTGTGGTGTACCGCATCGCCATCTTCTATCTGTGCTCGATCTTCTTCATCGTCTCGCTGGTGGCCTGGAATGACCCGCGCCTGCTGCAGGTAGGCTCATTCCAGCGCGTGTTGGAAGTGCTCAACGTGCCGGGCGCCAAGCTGATGGTGGACATCGTGGTACTGGTGGCCGTCACCAGCTGCATGAACTCGGGCCTCTACACCGCCTCGCGTATGCTCTATTCCCTAGGCACGCGCGGCGAGGCCCATCCGTTGGCGCGCCATGTTTCGGGCAACGGCGTGCCCACTGTGGCAGTGCTGTGCTCGACCCTGGCGGGCTTCGCCGGCTGCTTCGTCAACTACGTGTTCCCCGGCACCGTGTTCAGCTTCCTGCTGTCCACCACCGGCGCCATCGCCTTGCTGGTGTACCTGGTGATCGCCGTCTCGCAACTGCGCATGCGCAGGATCAGCGAGCGCGAGGGGCAGGTGCTGGCGTTCAAGATGTGGCTGTACCCCTGGCTGACCTGGTTCGTCATCGGGCTGATCAGCCTGGTGCTGGGCTACATGCTGATCAGCCCGGCGTACCGCTATGAAACCCTGATGACTGCAGGGGTGGCAGGGGCCATGCTGGTGATCGGCGTGATGCGGCACAGGGGGCGGCCGTTGGTGCCTGCGGCCGTTCGCTAACGTAGCTGTGTGCGTCGGTTGGATCATACCGCGAGCGTGAATGGCTCGACACCGTTGTGACAGGTGCGCCGATGCTGACCCTGACTCCGCTATTTGCATGACAAACCGTGCGCACGGCCGTGTTACAACAGCGCGACTACTCCGCACGGAATGCCCTTGATGCCTGCACCTGCCCAACGCCCCGGCCCGCGCTTTGGCCTGTTCTGCCTCGCCAGTTTCCTGCTGTCCATCGCCTATGGCAGCACGTTCCTGCTGTCGTTGCTGGTGGCCAGCCACGGCGGCAGCGAGCGCGATGCCGGCCAAGTGTTTGCCGTGGCCATGGTCAGCACCCTGCTGGCGGTGCTGGTGTCCGGGCATGTGATGCAGCGCCTGGGCGCCGGGCGCTCGGTGGCGTTGGGCGCCGGCTGCCTGGTGCTGGCCTCGCTGGGCTTTGCCCTGGTGCCGGGGCTGGGCCTGGCGCTGCTGGGTTGCGGGCTGCTGCTGGGGGTTGGCTGGGGGCTGTTCTACACCCTGGGGCCGATCATGGTCGCGGCCATGGTCGAGCCGGCCCGGCGCACCCACTGCTTCGCGCTGCTGTCGGGCAGCATGCTCACCGGCATCGGCAGCGGCCCCCTGGCCGGCAAGCTGGCCAGCCTGTATGGCTTGCCGGTGCAGAGTGCGTTCCTGCTGGCCGCCGCGTGCGCGGTGGTGGGCGGGGCGTATTTCTGGCGGCTTGGCAGCGGCGCGCAGGGCTCGGGCGAGCCGGTGCAGATCAGCCTGGCGAGCGCCGCCCAGGTGCTGCGCTCGCGCGCCGCGCTGGCGATTCTGATGGTGGGCCTGGGCGGGGCGATCTTTGGCGGCATGGGCAGTTTCCAGACCAGCTACGCCGCCAGCCTGGGCCTGGATTATTCACTGTTCTTCATCGGCTTCATGGGTGCGGCCATCGGCTGCCGCTTGCTGATTGCCGGCTGGGTGGTGAAGCGCAACCCGCTGGCGGCATCCGCCGTGCTCACCACGCTGATGCTGGTGGCGGTGTTCGGTTTCTCCAGCTGGGTGCACGGCAGCCTCAGCTACCTGCTCACCGCCGCGCTGCTGGGGGTCGGCTATGGCCTGAACTACTCGGTGATCAACGGCCTGGCCGCCAACCAGGCGCCACCCCGGCTCACGGCCCAGGCGCTGCTGTTGTTCAGCCTGGCGTATTTCATCGGCGTGTTCGGCTTTCCCTTCGTGATGGGCAAGGTCATCAGCGCGGCGGGGGTGCATGGGATGCTGGTGAGTGTCGCGGTCATGGCCGTGCTGATCTGGGCCCTGGCCGTGGCGCGGGTGATCGGCGGGCGCATTACCACTGCAGCGGCAGCGTGAGAGTCGCACCTATGGGTTTGCGCTACGCTGATAACTGTCCAACCTTTGAAAAAGGAGGCAGGTTATGCGCGTCATGGTATTGGTCAAGGCTACTGATGAGAGCGAAACAGGCACGCTGCCCAGCACCGAGCTGATGGAGGCGATGGGCAAATTCAACGACGAACTGGTGAAGGCGGGGTTGCTGCAGGCTGCCGATGGCCTGAAGCCGTCGTCCCAGGGCAAGCGCGTGGCGTTCGATGGCACCAAGCGCACCGTCAGCGATGGCCCGTTTGCCCACACCCGCGAGCTGGTCGCGGGGTTCTGGATCTGGGACGTCAAGGATATGGACGAGGCGGTGGCGTGGGTGAAACGCTGCCCCAACCCCATGCCCGGGCCGAGCGAAATCGAAATCCGGCCGTTCTATGAGATGTCGGATTTCGAATGACGCCTGTGGGAGCGGGTTCTACCCGCGAAGAAGAACAACGCGTATAGCCAGACGTTCCGCTGCGTCCTTTTCGTGGGCAGAGCCCACTCCCACAAAACCGGCAGCTGCTACGGGTGCAGGCGTTTCTGGAAGAAGTGGCGGGTGTGGGTGGGCGGGTAGTCGTCGATGTGGCCGAACTCGGTGTAGCCGTGACGCTGGTAGAACGCCGGGGCCTGGAAGCTGAAGGTGTCCAGCCAGATGCCCACGCAGTCCTTGGCCCGCGCGTGCGCCTCGGCCATTTCCATCAGGCGTGAGCCGGTGCCCTGGCCACGGGTCTGTTCGGGCACCACCAGCAGCTCGATGAACATCCAACGGTAGAACAGCTTGCCGTACAGGCCGCCGATGATCGCGTCGGTCTGCTCGTCGCGCACCAGCAGCGCGAAGGTCTCCGGCACCGTGCTGCCGGCGTTGGCGATGTTGAATGCGCGCAGCGGCTGGAGGATGGCGTTGCGCTCGGCTTCGCCGGGGTTGGTGTCCAGTTCGATGCGCACGTTCATTGGCCGGCCCTCACGGTGATCATTCCTTGCAGGTATTGCACGGCATGGCCGGCCACGAACACGCGGCCGTCCGCCACGCGGCAGTCCAGCTCGCCCTGGCGTTGCAAGCCTTGCAGCGCTTGCAGGTGCGACTTGCCCAGGCGCTTGGCCCAGAACGGTGCCAGCCCCGCGTGGATGGAACCGGTGACCGAGTCTTCCTCGCCGCCGTTGGCCGGCCAGAAATAGCGCGAGTGGAAGTCGTGGGCAACGCCCGGCGCGGTGACCACCACATCGCGTGGGGCCAGGGTTTTCAGCAGGTCGGAACGCGTGACCACGGCCTCCACCTGCGCCGCGTTGTCGTACACCGCAAAGTATGCCTGGCGGCTGATCCAGTATTCACTGGGGGCAATCGACAGCCCTTCGACCAGGGCCGCAGGCACCTCGGAAAGCGGCGTGGGCGCAAGTTCGGGGAAGCTCAGTTCGAGCTTGCCATCCGGCAGGCGACGCACCGGAATATCGCCGACGGCCTTGGCCCAGAAGGTCAGGGTTTCCGGGGCGCCAAGCTGGTTGAACAGCACGAAGGCGCTGGCCAGGGTGGCGTGGCCGCAGAAGTCGATTTCGGTGAACGGCGAGAACCAGCGAATCTCATAATGGCCACGCGCGTTACGCACGAAAAATGCGGTTTCCGCCAGGGCGTTTTCAATGGCGATGGCTTGCATGACCTCGTCGGGCAGCCAGGCGTCCAGGGGCACCACGGCGGCAGGGTTGCCGGCGAAGAGGCGGGAGGTAAAGGCGTCGATCTGGTAGAGGGGGAGTTGCATGGGCTAAGTCCTTGCCGATTCGTGCACGCACGTTAACAACCCCACGCACCGCCCAGAAGTGACAGATCGCGATTATTTCCACGATACAGTGCCCGTAGCAGCTGCCGCCAGGCGGCGTCCGGCAACGCTGCGGTGCCCGGCCTAGCGCTTGACCATCGGCAGCGGGTCGCAGGGGTGGCTCAGCAACCTTCTGGTAGACAACGTCATCAGGCGCCTGTGAAATCCCGCGTTGGGAAAGGCCTGGCGAATCGCGCGCAGCTTGCGCCGGTCAAGACCGAAGGTCAGCAGCCCCAGGGAGACATCGACCCAATCTGCGCGGCGAAAAATCTCGGCCAGGTGCTGCGGGTTCCTGGAGGCAGCGCTGACCTTATGGTGATCATCGATCATGTGCGTGACGTCGTCGATCCACGCCTGTTGGCCATGTTCGGTCAGAAAGGCAACCGCCAGCTGGCGCGAGGGTAGCAGGTAGTCGAAGGTGTTGGCGGTCCAGATACCCAGGTCGTGAAATGCGCCGGCAATGACGACTTTTTCCAGGTCTGTTGGCGTCAGGGCGGCCTGCAGGTCGCACAGATTGATCAACCGGTACACGTGGTTGCGATAACCCGACCGGTCATTGCCCAGGCAGGTGGCGAAACGATCGATGATCTGTTCCAGCAGATCAATATCCTTGATCACGTATTGCCGCTCCTTGTTGTGGTGCGGCGATTTTATACACCCGGTGCGAAACGGTGATACCCCTTGCCTCTGATGTCGTCGCGACCTCGTAGCAGCTGCCGTCAGGCTGCGTCCTCCAGGCGCCACCGCAGCGGGGCCGGACGCGGCCGTGCGGCCGCTGCTACAGGGGGTAAAGGTTACGCGGCCCCTTCGATCAACGCATCCGCCAAGCCCTTGGCAGTTTCCAGCGCATGCAGCGTCGCCCACAGCAGGCCACTTTGCTTGACGCCGTAATCACTGAGTTCATAGGCCGACTCTGCCGCGCACTTCAGCAACAGGGAAATTTGCACAAGGGCATCGTCCATGGGAATACCGGCACGCACGGTGTAGAAAGGCAGGTGATGTGAGTCGCAGCTGCCGAAGGGCGTGGCAGCGGTTTCGCGGGATGGGGTAGGTTTAGCGGGAATTTCGATTGTCATAGTGCGCTCCGTAAAACATGGGAGCCCCCAAATCGCTACCAAACGATGGAGGCGGCTGTACACAGGTTGGTAGACCGGGTAGAGCGAACCGGCGCACACGAGGTGCCCTGCGCACAGCCACCAGAGGTGGCGACGCATCGTGTCTACCCAGGGCTACCAAACCCGGTCGCTGTGATTCAGCGACCGCAGGAGGGTATGCGTGCACCCCAGGCATAACAAGACACTGGGTACCCTACCTGAGCAAATCAGAAATGTCCTACTTTGGGTCCTACAGAAAATGTGCCCGTAGCAGCTGCCGCCAGGCGGCGTCCTCCAGGCGCCACCGCGGCGGGGCCGGACGCGGCCTGGCGGCCGCTGCTACGGGGTGGTGTGGGGCAATGGCTGGAGGGTGGGGCGCAGGCCGGTGGACGCCAGTGCGGCTGCGGCGAGCAGTGCTACCACGCAGATCGCCAGCGCGTCATGCATGCCTTGCATGAACGCCTGCGGCGCAGCACCGCGCACCAGAAAGCCGAACAGCGCCACGCCGGTGATACCCCCCACCTGCCGCGCTGCGTTCAGCAACCCGGACGCTACCCCGGCCTGGTGCCGGGCCGCAGCCGCCAGCGCTGCGCCGGTGATGGTGGGGATGGTCAGGGCAATGCCGCCCCCTGCCAGCAGCATCGGCACTACCAGCCAGGCGAAGCCGTGGGCGGCCAAGGCTGGCAGCATCAGCAGGTAACCGAGCGCCGAAATCAGCAGGCCCCCTGTCGCCAGGCGCCGCCGGCTGGTTCGTTGCAGCAACCGGCCCGCGAGGATGTTCACTGCCATGAGGATCGCCATCATCGGCAGGAACGCCAGGCCCGTCTGCTCGGGCGTGAGGCGTTCAATGGTCTGGAAATACAGGCTCAACGCGAAGACCATGCCGTAGAACACCAGGTTGACCAGCACGCCGATGGCGTTGGCGCTGGCCAGCAGTGGGTCGCGCAACAGCGCCAAGGGCAGCATTGGCCGCGCCGCCCGAGCCTCCAGCCACACGAACAACACCCCACTCATTACACAGGCCAGCGCGGCGACGATGATCACCGGGCTGGCCCAGCCCAAGGCGCTGGCCTGGGTCAGGGCAAACGTGAAACTGGCCAGGGTCAGCACGCCTGCCAGCTGCCCGGGCACGTCCAGGCTGCGTTGCGGCTGTACAGGGGAGCGGGGCGCGTGGCGGGCGGTCAGCCACAGGCCAAGCAGGCCGATCGGCACGTTGATGAAAAACAGGCTGCGCCAGCCCAATGTGGCAATCAACACGCCGCCTATCACCGGGCCGGCTGCCAGGGCGATGCCACCGCCTGCACCCCACCAGCCCACCGCACGGTTGCGCGCGGCTTCTTCCGGGAAGGCGTGTTGCAACAACGACAACGAAGTGGGCACCAACAGTGCCGCGCCCACCCCCTGGGCCAGGCGCCAGATGATCAATGCGCCCAGGCCCTGTGCCAGGCCGCAGCCCATGGACGCCAGCGCAAACAGCGCGTAGCCCAGCATGAACACCCGCTTGGCGCCAAAGCGGTCGGCGAGGGTGCCGGCCATCAACAGCAACGCGGCGAACACCATGGCGTAGGCGTTCACTACCCACTGCAGGTCGGTGACGCTGGCCGACAAGTCCTGACGCAAGGCCTGCAGCGCCACGTTGACCACGCTGACGTCCATCAGCACGATGAAAAACCCCAAGCAGGTGGCGAATTGGACCTTCCTGGCAGTGGAACTGAACATAGGGTTGACCTCCAGATTGAGGTCTCCACGCTAACGTGCCTGCTTCTGTGCGAAAATTCCGTATATGCGCACTGCTGACTGGAGAAAACGCACCGATGTTCGATTGGGAGAGTCTTCGTGTGTTCCTTGCCATTGGCCACGCTGGCAGCCTGGCCGGTGCGGCGCGGGCCTTGAAGGTTGACCATGCCACGGTCAGCCGGCGCCTTGGCGCGCTGGAGGCCGAGTTGCAGGTGCGGCTGGTCGACCGCCTGCCCCGTGCCTGCCAGCTCACCCCCGTGGGCTTGCAGGTGTTTGCGCTGGCCAGCGAGATGGAGGCCAGTGCGTTTGCCGTGCAGCGCGTGGTGCGCGCCGAACAGTCGCCGGCGGCCGGCCGGGTAGTGCTCAGCGCACCGCCGGTGCTGGCCAGCAACTTCCTCGCTGCCACCCTGCGCCGCTTCCAACAGGAGTATCCGCAGGTGCAGCTGTCCATCGTCAGCCAGGTCCACAGCGTGTCCCTGGGCCGCCGCGAAGCCGACATTGCCGTGCGCCTGTACCGGCCCACCGAGCCGGACAGTGTCACGCGCAAAGTCGGCAGCATGCCGTTCGGCCTGTATGCCAGCGTCAACTACGAACACCTGCATGCACCTGCGCAATGGCAGTTCATCACCTACGGGCCTGAGCTTGCCGACATGCCTCACCAGCAATGGATGATGGCCGTGGCCCAGGGGCGGCCGGCTGCCTGCGAAGTCACCGACCTCACCACCCAGCACGCTGCCGCCCGCAGCGGCGTGGGCGTGGCCGGGCTGCCACGGTTCATGGGCGATGCCGACCCGTTGTTGCAACGCCTGCCGTTCGAGGGCGAAGGGTTCGCCCGGGAGATCTGGCTGGTGCTGCATGCAGACCTGCGGCATTCGCCGTTGCTGCGCGCGGTGATGGCGTTCCTGGTGGACGTGATAAGCGAGACGTTCGACACCGCCCCGTAGCAGCTGCCGCAGGCCGCGTCCGGGTGCGCCGCGGTGTGCCGGGAACAGTGCGGTGCCTTGGACGCGGCCTACGGCCGCTGCTACGGGAGCGGTGTGCGCGATTGCTTTAGCCGCTGCCGCCAGGCTGCGCTGGGCCCGGCGTGCACGGAAGATTTTCAGCGTGGAGAAGGGCCAGCGCAGCCTGCGGCAGCGGCTACACCAAATCCGCGTAGGAGCAACTGTCTTGAAACCGCGTTGCCTGCATCGCGATCAGCGGGTTGCGCGCGTCCCCGTAGCAGCTGCCGCAGGCGGCGTCCGGGTGCGCTGCGGTATGCCGGGAACAGCGCGGCGCTTCGGACGCGGCCTATGGCCGCTGCTACGGATGCGGTGTGCCGCTGCCGCCAGGCTGCGCTGGGCTCACGCTGCGCCTTCCAGCCACGCCTGCAACCGCGCCACTGCCTGCGGCCGGGTGCTGTGCTCGTTCACCGCCAGGTAATAGCCGCGCCGGGTGGCGTAGCGGTGGGGCAGGGCCTGCACCAGGCGGCCGTCGGCCAGCAGGTCGGTGAGCATGTGCGGGCTGCCCAGGGCTATGCCGCGGCCTTCCAGGGTGGCGAGGATCTGCTGGGCGTGGTTGTTGAAGGCCAGGCGCGCAGGCGGCAGCGGGCCACGCACCTGCATCTGGTCGAACCAGGCGGCCCAGTCGGCCACCGCCCAGTTGAAGCCGCGCCAGTGCTCGCGGTCAAGGTTCAGCAGGCGCTCGCCCAGCAGTTCATGAGGCTCGTGCAGGGTGCGGCCCTGCAGGTAGGCGGGGCTGCACAGCGGCACCAGTTCCTCATCCATCAAATGGCTCAGGCGCACGCCGTGGCGCTGGCCGCCGTTGCCGCAGGTAATGGCCATGTCGACGTTTTCCGCGCGCAGGTCAATCTCGCGGTCGAAGGCAAACAGGCGCAGCGCCACCTGCGGGAATTCACGCTGGAAGGCGTCCAGGCGCGGCATCAGCCAGTAGGTGGCCATGCACACGGTGGCGGCGATGGTGATGGCGTCGCTGGCGTCGCCGCGGATCTCGGTGCTGGCCTGGGCGATGCGCTCCAGGCTCTCGTCCACCGCCTCGAACAGGCGCTGGCCGGCGTTGGTGAGGGTGACGTTGCGGTGGTTGCGGATGAACAGCGGGTTGGCCAGGTGCTCCTCCAGCTGGCGAATCTGCCGGCTCACGGCGGCCTGGGTGATGCACATCTCCTGCGCCGCCAGGGTAAAGCTCTGTAGCCGCGCGGCGGCTTCGAAGACCACCAGGGCGGTGAGGGGCGGCAGGCGTCGACGCAGTCTTTCCATAATCTTTTCTCATGGCAACCGGCAGTTTTAATCGATTGCAGGCGCGGCCCGGGATTTGCTTTGATCAACAAAAAACATAGCGCTGACTTCGACTGCCCAGGAAACCGTGACCTAACGTTGAGGAACAAGCCAATGCATCTGTATAGCCCAAAAGCTTATGCCAGGCTCGCCGCCCTGTTGCTGGCCGCCACCACCCTCATGGCCCACGCCGCCGACGCGCCCGCCCCCATACGCATCGGCTGGGTGAACTGGTCCGACACCGAAATCACCGCCAAGCTGGCCCAGACCGCCCTGGAAGACCACCTCAAGCAGCCGGTGAAGATGGTGCAGGCCGACATCGGCATCCAGTTCCAGGCCCTGGCCAACGGCAACATCGACCTGATTCCCATGGTATGGCTGCCCAACACCCACAAGGACTACTGGGACAAGTACAAGGACCGCCTCGAAGACCTCGGCGTGCTGTACGAAGGCCGCATCGGCTGGGCGGTGCCCGAGACCGTGCCGGCAAGCGAGGTGGCCAGCGTCGAGGACCTGAACAAGCCCGAAGTGCGGGCCAAGCTCGACGGCCGCATCCTCACCTCCGAGGCCGGCAACGGCCAGTACAAGCTGTCGCTCAAGGCCATCGACGCCTACCACCTGGCCGGCTACAAGCTGGTGGCCTCGTCCGAGACCGGCATGCTCACCGAGATGGACCGGGGCCTGCGCCGCGGCCAGTGGGCGGTGATCAACGCCTGGAACCCGCACTGGATGTTCTCCAAATGGAAGCTGCGCTACCTGGCCGAGCCCAAGGGCATTTTCGGTGGCGCCGAGCAGATCCACGCCGTGGCGCGCAAGGGCTTCAGCCAGCAGCACCCGCAGGTAGCGTACTTCTTCGCCCATTACACGATGCCCCTGGCCGAACTGCAGGGTCTGATGTTGAAGGCCCGTGACAGCGGCACCGACCGCGTGGTGGCCGATTATTACGCCGCCAACAAACCCCGTTTCGACGCCATGTTCGACCAGGCGGCGCAGACCGCCAGCAGCACCCAGCCCTGATCCCGCCGCCATCGATGAGGATGCCCCATGGCCAGCGCCAACGATCCGCTGTTGCAACCCTTTGCCCTCAAACACCTGCACCTGCGCAACCGCGTGGTCAGCACCTCCCACGAGCCGGCCTATTCGGAAGACGGCATGCCGCGCCAGCGCTACCGCCTCTACCACGAGGAAAAGGCCAAGGGCGGCGTGGCCCTGACCATGATCGGCGGCTCGTCGATCGTCGCCGCCGACAGCCCACCGGCCTTTGGCAACCTGCACCTGTACAAGGACGAAGTGGTGCCATGGCTGGCGGAACTGGCCGACGGCGTGCACCAGCACGGCACCGCAGTAATGTGCCAGCTGTCGCACCTGGGCTGGCGCGCCAGCAACTTCACCGATGACTGGCTGCCGCTGATGTGGCCCCAGCGTGGCCGCGAGCACTCGCACCGCAGCTTCGCCAAGCAGATGGAGGACTTCGACATCGCCCGCATCGTGCGCCAGTACGCCGACGCCGCCGAGCGCTGCAAGGCCGCCGGCCTGGATGGCGTCGAGATCGAAGCCTACGGCCACCTGTTCGACGCCTTCTGGAGCCCCGGCAACTGCCGCGACGACGGCTACGGCGGCGGCCTGGAAGGGCGCCTGCGCTTTCCCCTGGAGGTGCTGGCGGCCATGCGCAAGGCGGTCGGGCCGCAGTTCATCATCGGCGTGCGCATGGCGGTGGAAGAGGACATGCCCGGCGGCCTGGGCCAGGAAGAGGGCCTGACCATCGCCCGTACCCTGGCCGACCACGGCATGGATTTCATCAGCGTGATCAAGGGCCGCATCGACAGCGGCGAGGCCCTGGCGCGGGTCATCCCCGGCATGGGCACCCCGGCCGGCCCGCACCTGGAACTGGCCGGCGCCGTACGCCGTGCCGTGCCCGTGCCGGTGATGCACGCCGCGCGCATCAGCGACGTCGCCACCGCCCGCCACGCCCTGCGCGAAGGCCTGGTGGACCTGGTAGGCCTGACCCGCCCGCACATGGCCGACCCGCACCTGCTGGCCAAGGTGGCCGCCGGCCAGGAAGAGCGCATCCGCCCTTGCGTGGGCGCCAGCTACTGCATCGACCGCATCTACATTTCCGGCGAAGCCCACTGCATCCACAACCCGGCCACCGGCCGCGAGGCACGCATTCCCCAGGTCACGCCCCCCAGCACCACGCCCGGCCGCCACGTGGTGGTGGTTGGCGCCGGCCCCGCGGGGCTTGAAGCCGCGCGGGTGTGTGCCGAGCGTGGCCACCGCGTCAGCGTGCTGGAAGCCGGCGACCAGGCCGGCGGCCAGGTGCGCGTGGCCGCCATGCCGCTGCGCCGCCGCGAGCTGATCGGCGTGGTCGACTGGCGCCTGGCCGAGTGCGAGCGGCTGGGCGTGAGCGTTCGCTATAACTGCTACGCCGAGGCCAGTGACGTGCTGGCCCTGGCCCCGGACGTGGTCATCGTCGCTACCGGCGGCGTGCCCGACTGTGAGTTCCTCGAGCACGGCAACGAGCTGGTGCGCAGCAGCTGGGACGTGCTGACCGGCGACTTCAAGCCCCAGGGCGAGGTGCTGGTGTTCGACGGCAACGGCGCGCACCAGGCCCTGAGCTGCACCGAAGTACTGGCGCAGCAGCCCGGCGTGCACGTGCAGTTCGTCACTGGCGAAGCCATGCTCGGCCCGGACGTGGGCGGCCTGAACATGCCGGCCTACCTGAAGGTGTTCGTCGAGCACAACGTGCAGCAGACCTTCAGCCAACGCCTGGTGGCCGTGCGCGCCGAAGGCGGCCGCCGCGTGGCGCGGTTGTGGTGCGAGGCCACGCGCCAGCACTACGAACGGGTGGTGGACCACGTGGTGGTGGAGCACGGCACCCTGCCGCTGGATGAGCTGTACTTCGCCCTGAAAGCGCAGTCACGCAACCGTGGCGAGCTGGACCAACAGGCGTTCATCGACGTGCGCGAGCAGGCGTTGGTGGCCAACGCTGATGGCCGTTTCCAGCTGTTCCGCATAGGCGATGCCGTGGCCAGCCGCGACATCCACGCTGCCATCTACGATGGCCTGCGGCTGTCGCTGGCGCTGTAGTACCTGTGGCCGCTGCCTGCGGCAGCGGCCACACTAAGCGCATTTGCGGAACACATGCCATAAGCCGTGCTGCGCGTAGAAGTCTGTTTGATTTCATCTGTGTTGGTTTTATTTTGCTTATTATAGTGCAATTTGGATTTGATATTGTTGCTGAATGTCAATTGGTAAGTGGCACTTGTGTGGATGTTTGATAGCCGCACTAAGTAAGCTATCCAGTCAGGCATTGTAGGAAATGTCACCGCGTGCTGTAGGGTACCTCGTAAATCCCCCGCCATGGCTAGTAACTGTCTGCGCATTGGTCTACTGTTTTGTTCGCTGTTTCCCCTGAGAGCACTGGTCTGGCCCGTATGGCTGGCGTGTGGCAGAGAGAGGCGGCGCTTATCATCGGCTTCGATAATCTATGTTACGAAGAAGCAGTGTCTGTGTCGGCAGGTTCTCCAATATAAGTACTGGCGGCGTCTGGCGCTAAACGCTCAGGCGCATGCGTAACATTAATTCCGAGTTTCCCAACAACACACCGCTGAAATTGCCGGAGGTTCAGTAATGCCCTGCGTATTACATAACGCATGCCTGTTAGCCATGGCATTGATGAGTACGAGCGCCGTGGCTGGCACGATTGCAGGCATCAATCATACGAGCAACGCCATCAACCGCTTCAGTGTGGATGGCCGTTCCGGGCTCGACATCATCGGGCCTTATCAGGGGGGCGGGGGCGGGTGTTGTTATGTCGCGCCTGATGAGTGGCGGCCGGGGATGACGGTGCGGGTTGATTGGGAGACGGGGGCGAGCGCCGCAAGCCCGCTTGCTGATGAGTTTCCGGGTTTTGCTGATGAGCCTAAGTACCTGATTTGGAGGGCGAAGGTAATGGCTCAGAATCGTAAGCACTCCCAAGTCATCCCAGTTCCCGATTACACCGGCGAAAAGGTGTGCGGCATCACCATCCACTTCCTGCCCTGCGACGAGCTACAGGTCACCACCTCCTGCTACGCCTACGGCAACCCCAACTATCCCATCAAGACCCCGCTGGAACAGCCGGAGCCACAATCATGTCCGAAGTAAGCCGCTCGCCTGTCTGCTACCCGCCTGAGTTTCCTTTGCAGGGGCGGTTGCCACAAAACTCCGGGCAGGTTCACCAAAACTTCCTGCGCCAGTGCCATCTGGAGCGGGACTACCAGGATGCGCTATGCCTGGCGGCGGGGTATCGGGTGACGCCCCCGTGCTGCAGGACCCTGCGCACCCGACCAATATCGCGCGGCTGTTCCGTGCCACCATCGGCGAGGGGCATGCGGGCGGCACCGGGCACCGTGGTGAAGACGCCGCGGCGCTCACCGACACCAGCGGCGCGGGCTATGGGCAGTACTTCAAGTACTACATGCCGGGCGTGGGCACGCCGTTTCCGGAGATCGGCGACCTGGACTACAGCGCCATTGGTCTTGCGACCGGCTGGTTTGGCGAGGAGCGCATCAACTGGGGGTTGATGATGATCATCGACGCCTTGCGCCGCTGCCTGGATCAGCCGCGCCTGGACAACGAAGCCTTGCGCGCCGCGGTCGAGGCGATGGGCACCTTGCCAGGGTTGGAATACGTGCGGGGCAACAGCAACCGCAGGCGCCAGTTTGCCGCGCAGCTCAAGGCGCTGGACAAGCCATTGCGCATCGCCCTGTCGCAACCGCAGCCCGGTGTGTCGAAGCTGTTGGGGCTGAAGCTGTATGTGTACGGCTTTTCCCGCGGTGCGGCCGCGGCGCGGGCGTTTGTCAGCTGGCTGGATCAGCTGCTCGAGCACCGGTCCGTGCTCAAGTGTGACGAGCTGGAGGTGCCCATGACGGTGGAGTACCTGGGGCTGCTGGACACTGTTGCCTCGGTGGGTATTGCCGATCTGGTGCCGGGGGCGCGAGGCCATATGGGCTGGGCCGACGGCAACCAGGAATTGCCGGCGAGCGGGCTGGTGAAGCGCTGCCTGCACCTGGTCGCCAGCCATGAACAGCGGATCTGTTTTCCGTTGGAGTCCATACGGCGGCGGAGTGGTGAATATCCTGCCAATTGCCAGGAGGTGATTTATCCGGGGGTGCATTCGGATATCGGGGGAGGGTATCCGCCAGGGGATCAAGGCAAAGCTAGCGGGACCGACGACCGCCAGTTGCTGTCACAAATTGCTCTAAATGATTTGTACGCCGATGCCTTTGGTCATGGCGCGCCGTTCAAGTTTCCTAAGGGAGCCGTTCCAGAAAATTTTCGCAGAGAATTCTGGATAATGATGCCCTTGGCTTTATCTGTTGAATTTGAGGTTTCGGTCGACCTCGTGAACCGATTTAACTCCTGGCGCCAGGTGACTCTAAGTCTGCCATCTGCAAAGCTGGCGACAAACAGCGAATCCACGCTCTACCAACCGATACTTGCAGAAACTTGTCTTGAACCCTCTATTCGCAACCAGCTCGGCTGGATAAACGCCTGGCGCATCGACCGCTACGGTTTTGCCAGCCTAAAGGAAACCAACTTCTACAAATTAGCCACCGACACGCAGGCACCAAAGGTCCTCCGCGAGGAAGCCAAAATAATTCACAATAAAAACCAGGCCAAGATCAACGATGAGCGCAACGCTCAAATCGCAAAGGAAAAAGACGGCCGCGTCCCCAAGGTACCACTCAAACCCGGCCTGCCGGACTTCGACGCCGACATGGCGCAAACCCAGTTGCGCGAAGCGGCCGAAGAGTTTGCCAACGCCTACCGCAACCCCGAGCGACTATTGTCGTCCCTGAGCCGGCTGGTACCCAGCAGCAGGGCCCCGAAGTTCGTCATCAACATCATCACCGCCGATGCGCGGGCCGAGGGCTGGGAACTCAAGGCGATGGCGCAGGGCAGGGTAGGCAAGCTGTTCCCGCCGTTCGCTGGCTACCGCAACCATGTCGATGAACGCACCCGTGGCCAAGTCGACGAGTTTCGCAACAGGCACTCGCCGGAGGGGCTGCTACGCGAGTTGTTTGACGAACAGGTCCACGACTCCAGGGCCTGGTTCCTGTATGACCAGGGGCGGGAACCGCTAGGCAGTTACTTCCGAGAGCGAATGGTGTTCTTCGGGGACGCCAGTCGCCGCGAAGTGGCTATTCATGGGGAAGCCGAAAGTACAGGCCCGGCGGGTATGGAGATGAGTGCAGACCGCCTGGCGCAGGTTCAGCAATCCATCAACGCCCGATGGGCTGCGTATTACGCCCAACTGCAGGAGGCTACCGATGATTTGGCTTGAAGGCGGCGACAATTGCGCGATCAACCGAAAAATAGGAACAAGCACCGGCGCAGCATTCTTCTTAACAACCGTAGGGTGGTTGGTTTGCACTGCGCTGTTTGCCGAAAATGCTACAGCTAGCACCATCGACGGCATTAACCACACGGATAAGTCTATCAACGGATTTAGCGTCAATGGCCGCTCAGGTCTTGATGTGATTGGCCCTTACCAAGGGGGCGGAGGAGGCTGCTGCTACATAGCGCCTGCAACATGGGTGGCCGGTATGACAGTAAAAATTGTTTGGGAGACCGGCGCGAGCGTCGCGAGCCCACTTGCTGATGAGTTTCCTGGATTCGCGGATGAGGCCAAGTACGATGTATGGCTTGATAAGTTAGAAGCACAGCGGCGCAAACACACCAAAACCGTCCCCATCCCCGACTACACCAACCAGAAAACCTGCGGCATCACCGTCCACTTCCTGCCCTGCGACGAGCTCCAGGTCACCACCTCCTGCTACGCCTACGGCAACCCCAACTACCCCATCAAGACACCGCTGAAATTGCCGGAGCCACAATCATGCCCGCGATAACCCATGCTCACCCTCGCGAGTCACGCCCCTGGCGCTGTTGATTTGCCAAGGCACAACCTGCTGAAAACGGCGCCCGTGCACAAAAGCCAAATTTGCACGCCAGCGATAGCAAAACTGTAACAATTAGTTGATAGGATCCAAGCCCCTTTTTTCAGCGGAACAATGGACTGATGCGTCGTGTGGTGTTCAATCAAAAAGGTGGCGTTGGCAAGTCGAGCATCGCCTGCAATCTCGCCGCGGTCAGTGCCGCCGAGGGCTACAAGACGCTGCTGGTGGACCTGGACCCCCAGGCCAACTCCACGCATTACCTGACCGGGTGCGTGGGCGAGGCGATTCCCATGGGGATCGCCGATTTCTTCAAGCACACCCTGTACCCGGGCGGGTCGGGCAAGAAGTACAAGGTGGCGATCACGCCGACGCGCTATGACAACCTCGACGTGATCACGGCTTCGCCCGAGCTGGCCGACCTGCAGGCCAAGCTGGAGGCCAAGTTCAAGATCAACAAGCTGCGCAAGCTGCTGGTGGACTTGTCCGAGGACTACGAGCGCATCTACATCGACACGCCGCCGGCGCTGAACTTCTACACCTTCAGCGCGCTGATCGCCGCGCAGCGGGTGTTGATTCCGTTCGACTGCGACCTGTTCTCGCGCCAGGCGCTGTACAACGTGGTGGCCCAGGTGGCCGAGCTGCGCGCCGACCACAACGAGACGCTGGTGGTGGAGGGCGTGGTGGTGAACCAGTTCGAGAGCCGCACCAGCCTGCACCAGACGCTGGTGGACGAGCTGATTCAGGAAGGCCTGCCGATGCTGCCGGTGTACCTGAGCAGCACGGTGAAGATGCGCGAGTCCCACGAGGCCGGCGTGCCGATGATTCACCTGGCACCCCGGCACAAGCTGGCGGTGCAGTTCCAGGAGTTGTTGGCGACGCTGGAGCGTGCGGCCTGACATTGGCCTGGCCGCGGCTTCAGTGACGCCGCCTGGCGGCAGCTGCTACGGGGTGATGGGCGCGCATTTGAGCAGCGCGCCGCTGCGCAGCTGCTCGGTCACGCTGACGATGTCGGCGTAGAACGCCCGGTCCTGCTCGGCCACCGGCACCACGCTGCGCACCAGGTCGTACAGCGCGCGGGTGGCGCTGGCGGCCTTGTCCACGGCATGGAAGTCCAGGGCCTGGCAGCCGACCAACACCTCGATGGCCAGCACCGACTCCAGTTTCTGCGACACCTTGTACGCCTTCATCGCCGCGTTGTAGGTGAAGCTGACCGGGTCTTCCTGGTTGCCGCAGGTCGACACGCTGTCCACCGACGCGGGGTGCGACAGCACTTTCATTTCCCCCAGCAGGCCGGCGGCGGTGTACTGGATGATCATGTAGCCGCTGTTGAGCCCCGGCTGGCGCACCAGGAAGGCGGGCATTTCGCTGAAGTGCGAGTTGACCATGCGGTCGGTGCGCCGCTCGGAGAATTTGGCCAGGTTGGTCATGGCCACGCACAGGGTGTCGGTGGCCATGCCCACGTAGGAACCGTCGAAGTTGGCGCCGGAAATGGCCACGCCGTCGCCGTTGCCGGTGGGGTAGATCACCGGGTTGTCGCCGCTGGAGCACAGCTCGGCCTCCAGGGCCTGGCGGGCGAACTCGATGAACTGCTTCACGGCGCCGTGCACCTGGGGGATGGCGCGCAGGCTGTAGAAGTCCTGCAGGCGGTGGTCGATGTTGTCGGCAGCCAGTTGGCTGTCGGCCAGCAGCGCGCAGAGGGTGCGCGCGGTCTGCGCCTGCAACGGGTGGGCCTTGACCGAGTGGTAGCGCGGGTCGTACGCGCGCACGGTGCCGCGCAGGGCTTCCACCGACAGCGCTGCGGCCAGGTCGGCGACACGCGCGGCCTGGGTGGCGTTGTACAGCGCCAGCAGGCCCAGGGCGGTGACCGAGGTGGTGCCGTTGAGCATCGCCAGGCCTTCCTTGGTGTGCAACTGCGTGGGCCGCAGGCCCACCTGGCGCAGGGCCTCGCCGCCATCCAGCCATTCACCGTCGGCCACCCGCGCGCGGCCTTCGCCCAGCAGCACCAGGGCGATGTGGCCTTCCACGGCCAGGTAGCCCACCGACCCTTCGCCGGGGGCGAACGGCATCACGTCGTGGTTGAGCACGCCGGCAATCAGCTCCAGCAGTTCCAGGCGCACGCCGGAAAAGCCCTTGCCCAGGCTGACCAGCATCATCAGCGCCACGGCGCGCACCTGCTCGCGGTTCAACGGCTCGCCCACGGCCACGGCGTGGGAGCGGACGATGTTGGTCTGCAGGGTGCGGGCGTCCTCGGGGGCGATGACGTGGCGCACGTTGTCGCCGAAGCCGGTGGTCACGCCGTAGACCAGGCGGTTCTCTTCAAGGAAGCGGTGCACCAGCTGGCACGAGGCGTTGACGCGCGCCTTGTAGGCATCGCTGAACGCCACCGTGGCGCCATGGCGGGCCACGGCGACGAAGGCGTCGAGGCTGAGGTCGGTGTCGCCCAGCACCACGTGCTGGATTGAGTCGGGATAGCGGTTCATCAGTCACTCCACCTGGCAATTGGCCCCCGTCGTGGGGGATGGGAGTAGCCTACGGGGCGTAACCAGTGAAGATAAGATGGCTAAAACTGCGCTGTTGTTTAGAATACCTAAACCATTGAAGGAGGCGCCGATGACGCCATTGCCACCCTTGCGGGCCATGGAAATATTCGAAGCGGTGGGCCACTGCGGCGGCATTACCCAGGCCGCGCGGCGCCTGGGGATTTCCACCGGCGCGGTCAGCCAGCAGATGAAGCTGCTGGAGCAGGCGCTGGGCATCAGCCTGACGGTGAAGGTGGGGCAGCGCCTGCAACTGAGCCCCAACGGCCAGCGCTTTCATGCGCGTTGCAGCGCGGCGTTCGAGACCCTGCGCCTGGGCGTCGACGAAGCCCACCGCGCGCGCGACCCGCACAGCCTGTCGATCAGTGGGCTGCCGTCGCTGCTGGCGAAGTGGCTGGCGCCGTTGATGCCGGAATGGGAGCAGCAGCACCCAGGGGTAAGCGTGTACCTGGACAGCACCCTGAACGAGGACCTGCTGGCCGACGGCGTGGATTTTCGCATTGGTTATGGCGACAGCCCGCAGCCCGGCGAGCATGCCGCGGTGCTGTTCCACGACTGCGTGGTGCCGGTGTGCGCGGCCAGCCTGTGCGGCCCCTGCGCGACGCCGGCGGCGCTGGTGCAGCTGCCGTTGATCCGGGTCGACTCACGGCCCAAGTTCGACTCGCCGCCGTCCTGGGAGAGCTGGTTCGCCAGCGCCGGCGTGGTCGTCGAGCAGCCGTTGCGGCAACCACGCACCTATTCCTCCACCAGCCTGGCCATCGACGCGGCGCTGCTGGGGCAGGGGGTGGTGCTGGCGCCTTATGCCATGGTCAGCGGGCTGCTGGCATCCGGGCAATTGCTGATGCCCTACGCCCATGCGCTGCCCTTGGCAGCGGCGTATCAGCTGCGCTGGAGCAGCGATGCCTTCAACAAGCCCCAGTGCCGCAGCTTCCACCGCTGGCTGGTGGCCAAGGGCAAGGCTCAACAGGCACCCCACATCCCGTAGCAGCGGCCGCTTTTGTGGGAGCTGGCTTGCCAGCGAGCTTTTCGGGCCTCAACAGCTCGCTGGCAAGCCAGCTCCCACGGTGTTTCAATGGGATTCGTTGTCAGCTGCGCGCCAGCGGCCAGCCGTCGACGCGCTTGCTGCGCGGCGTGGCATAGGTGCGCACCTTGGAGGTGCTCAGCCCCAGCCGCACCAAGGATTCGGCCAGGGTCACGGCGGCGGTCACGCCGTCCACCACCGGCACACCGGTGGCTTCGCGAATCAACTCATCCAGCCCGGCCATGCCACCGCAGCCCAGGCAGATCACCTCGGCCTTGTCGTCACGCACCGCTTGTTCGGCCTGGGCGACGATGGCGGCCACCGCGCGGGCCGGGTCTTCTTCCAGCTCCAGCACCGCCAGGCCGCTGGCGCGCACCGAGGCGCAGCGCTGGTACAGGCCGGCCAGGCGCAGGCGGTCCTGGATCAGCGGCACGGTGCGGTCCAGGGTGGTGACCACCGAGTAGGCGTGGCCCAGCAGCATGGCCAGGCTGGCGGCGGCTTCGGTGATGTCCACCACCGGCACCTTCAGCAGCTCCTGCAGGCCCTCGCGGCCGTGCTCGCCGTAGCCGGCCTGGATGACGGCGTCGAACGGCTGGTCGTAGCGCATCACCGCGTCCATCACGCCGATGGCGGCCATGTAGCTTTCGAAGTTGCCTTCCACCGACTCGGCGCCGAAGCGCGGCGTCAGGCCGACGATTTCGGTGCCCGGTGCGGCCACGCTGCGCGCCTGCTCGGCGATGGTGGCGGTGATGGATTCAGTGGTGTTGACGTTGACGACAAGGATACGCATGGAGGACCTCATTGGCAGGAATCAGTGGCTGGCGTTGTCGACGGCGATGCACTCGCCGCTGACGTCGGCGAACGCCTGGTGACGGTCGCTGATCAGCAGATAGACGGCCGCGGCAATGGCAGCGCCGAACAGCCAGGAGAACGCCGACACGGTGGCGAACGCCGGCACCAGCGCCAGCACGATGGCGATGATCGCGGCCGGCAGTACTGCGGCCACGGCGCGTGGGTTGATGCCGCGGCGGTAGTGATAGGCGCCGTCGCTGGCTTCGGTGTACAGCTGCGGCACGTTGACCTTGCCGCGGCGCAGCAGCCAGTAGTCGGCGCTGATGATGCCGTACAGCGGGCCCAGCAGGGCACCCAGGCCGGCCAGGAAGTACTGGATCACCACCGGGCTGTTGTACAGGTTCCACGGCAGGATCAGCACCGCCACCGCGGCGCTGATCATGCCGGCGCGGCGGAAGGTCAGCAGGCGTGGCGCCAGGTTGCTGAGCACGAAGGCCGGGGCGACGAAGTTGGCCATGATGTTCACCGCCACGGTGACGATCAGCAGCGCCAGGCAGCCCAGCACCAGAAACGCGGTGTGGGGGATGGCCTGGATGATCTGCGTGGGGTTCTCGATGGTCTGGCCGTCGATGGAGAACTGCGCGCCGCAGAGCAGCACCGTCACCACGGCGAAGGCGAGGATGTTCACTGGCAGGCCCCAGAAGTTGCCCACGCGGATGCAGCGCCGCGACGGCGCCGAGCGGGCGAAGTCGCAGAAATTGAGGATCAGCGTGCCGTAGATCGCCAGCCACAACGCGCCCCCGGCGAAGATGCTGCGCCACATGGCGGCGCCCTGCAGCGGCTCGCGGATGGCCCAGCTGATGTGGCCGCCCACGCGGCTGTACATCCACGCCGCCAGCGCGGTCATGGTCAGCAGGATCACCGGCCCGGCGAACGCTTCGTAGCGGCGCACGGTTTCCATGCCATAGGCGAGGATCACCAACTGCACCAGCCAGATGCTGATGAAGCAGCCCCAGCCCAGGCTCGACAGGCCCAGCAGCAGGTTGTGGTCGTAGGCGGCCAGGCTCGGTGCCAGGGCCGTGGCCAGCACCTTGAGCACCACCGAGGCCAGGTAGGTCTGGATGCCGAACCAGGCGATGGCGATGACCGCGCGCACCAGCGCCGGCAGCTGCGCGCCATGAATGCCGAAGCTGATGCGGCTGATGACCGGGAACGGCACCCCGGTCTTCTGGCCCATGTAGCCGGACAGGTTCATGAAGCCATACACCAGCGCCGCACCGATCAGCAGCGACAGCAGAATCTGCCAGCCGCCCAGGCCCATGGCGTACAGGCCCATGGCGAAGGAGTAGTTGGCGATGTTGTGCACGTCGTTGGCCCACAGCGAGAAGATGCTGTAGCCGCCCCAGCGCCGGCCTTCCTGGCGGGTGGGGGCCAGGTCACGGTTGTGCAGGCGCGGGCTGAGGGCCGGCACCTCATGGTCACGCAGGTGTGCGGGGGCTGGATCGGCTAGGGAGGACTCGGCAGGGCTGTTCAGCTGCATCGGTAGGGCTCCACGTTATTGTATTTATGTATACAAGTTGGTGGTTTAGGTAAGCCATTTTTGTGCCAGTTGTGTGAACTGTTTTTTCGATGGTCTTGTTCGTAGCGCCACAGAGGGTTGATTTGCAAGGAAACATGGAGGTTTGGTGGGAACAACAGGCAAGGAAATCATGCCCAAACGGTCAGGAAAATATTGTATACAATCGTGTTGCCCATGGTGACAGGGTGGCTGTCCACAACCGCTGCGCCCCTGATCAGGGCGGCGCTTCCCCATTTTGGGGCGATTGGTAACCGCACCGGCCTGTAGCAGCGGCCGCAGGCCGCGTCCTGGCCCCCCCCCGACTAAACCTTCCGTGCACCGTGTAGTCAGTCTTTCTATAGGCCCACCCGCGGGCCCTGCAGGAGGTCAACCATGGCTCGAGCCATCTGGAAAGGCGCCATCAGCTTCGGCCTGGTGCACATCCCCGTGGCGCTGACCACGGCCGTGTCCAGCGAGCGCATCGATTTCGACTGGCTGGACAAGCGCAGCATGGACCCGGTGGGCTACAAGCGCATCAACAAGGTCACCGGCAAGGACATCGACAAGGACAACATCGTCAAGGGCGTGGAATACGAGAAAGGCCGCTACGTGGTGATCAGCGAGGAGGAGATCCGCAAGGCGCGCCCGGAAGCCACCCAGACCATCGATATCTTCTCGTTCGTGACCGCCGGCGAAATCCCCCTGCAGGCCTTCGAGACCCCGTACTACCTGGCTCCGGACAAGCGCGGCGGCAAGGTCTACGCACTGCTGCGCCAGACCCTGGACAGCACCGGCAAGGTGGCCCTGGCGCGGGTGGTGCTGCACACCCAGCAGCACCTGGCGCTGATCCGCCCGCTGGAGGACGCGCTGGTGATGATCACCCTGCGCTGGCCGAGCCAGGTGCGTGGGCTGGAAGGGCTGGAGCTGGACAGCAGTGTCACCGAGGCGAAGATCGACAAGCGTGAACTGCAGATGGCCAAGCGCCTGGTGGAGGACATGAGTGGCAGTTGGACGCCCGAGGAGTACCAGGACGACTTCAAGCAGACCATCATGGACCTGGTGGAAGAGAAGGCCAGCAAGGGCAAGATCGCCACCGTGACCTCGGTGGACGAGCAGGGCGAGCAGAAAGGCGCGGACATCCTCGACCTGACCGACCTGCTCAAGCGCAGCCTGGCCGGAAAAAAACCGGCGCCCAAACGCGCCAGCAAAAAAGCCTCCTGACCCCACAACGGGGGGGCGTTACGTCGGATCTGGGGGGAGTTCGCCCGGGGTGGTTTGCAGGTTCTTGTCCAGTTTCAGCAACGCCAGCAAGCGCCGCGCGTCGTAGGGCGCGCGCACCTTGATGTCGTTGTCGAAGTAGCAGAACACCTCGCGCGCGGTGGCCTTGGGCGGCGCAACGCGCGCGTCGATCAGCTCGGCATCCCCCGGCTGCGCGCCGCGCTTCCAGGCCATGATGCGCTTGCGCCACTGCTCCAGCGCCGCGTCCGAATAACCGCTGGCGTAGAGCTTCTTGTCACCGTGCAGGCGCAGGTAAATGAAGTCGCTGGTCACGTCCTGCACCCGCGGCCATTTACGCGCCGCGTCGGCCACCACCAAGGCCACGTCGTGTTTACGCAGCAGGGCGACGAAGGCGGGGTCGACGAAGCTCTCGTGGCGAATCTCGATGGCGTGGCGCAGGCGTTGTTGCGGGTTACCGTCCAGGTACCCCGGGCGTTGCAGGCGTTCGGCGCAGTGGCGGGCCTGGTCGAGCAACTGTTTGCCGGTGCGCGGCAGCTGCGCCATGAAGGCATCGAACAGCCC
Source organism: Pseudomonas imperatae (assembly GCF_057128625.1). NCBI lineage: Bacteria > Pseudomonadati > Pseudomonadota > Gammaproteobacteria > Pseudomonadales > Pseudomonadaceae > Pseudomonas > Pseudomonas imperatae. Next base: position 157,057 of record NZ_JBSKHP010000012.1, read on the forward strand.
GGCGTCGAAACGCAGGTTGGGCGGGAACTGCCACAGCATCGGCCCCAGCCGGTCGCCCAGCGACAGCGGCCCGGACGCGAAGAAGTTGGCCAGGGCCTCGTCAATGTCGTGCAGGCGTTTGGTGTGGGTGATATAGCGCGGGCCCTTGACGCTGAACAGGAAACCCTCGGGCGTCTCGGCGGCCCATTGGGCGAAACGCTCGGGCCGTTGCAGGGCGTAGAAGGTGCCGTTGATCTCGATGCTGCTGACGGCGCGGGAGGCGAAGTGCAGTTCGTCCTTCTGCTTCAGGCCTTCGGGGTAGAAGTCGCCGCGCCACGGGGTGTAGCGCCAGCCGGAGATGCCGATGTGCACCGTAGCCCTGGCCATCAGTGCACGCCCAGGCGCTTGCGCAAGGCCGCGGTGATCGACTGTTTGGTGCTGGCGTAGTCGGCCCAGGGGTCATCAAGGTCGGCCAGGCGCTCGGCCAGGTTGAACAGGGTCCACTGGTTGGCACCCTTGAGCTCGGTGAGCTCGTCGCGATGGATCGGCACCGACACCGGCAGGCCTTCGCGGGCGCGCACCGAGTAGGCGCAGGCGGTGGTGGCACCGCGGGTGTTGCGCAGGTAGTCGATGAAAATCCGCCCCACGCGGTTCTTCGGCCCCGACACGGCGGTGAGGCGGTCGGGCAGCAGGTCGGCCAGGTGCTTGACGATGGCGTGGCTGAAGTCCTTGACCTCGTCCCAGCCGGCACGGCGAGTCAGCGGCACGACGATGTGCATGCCCTTGCCGCCACTGGTCTTGAGGAAGGCGGCCAGGCCCAGTTCGTCCAGCAGGGTCAGGGTCAGCTGGGTGGCTTCGAGCATGCTTTTCCACGGCAGCGCCGGGTCCGGGTCAAGGTCGAGGATGAAGCGGTCGGGCTTGTCGTAGTTGGCGCGTGTGGTGTTCCAGGTGTGCAGCTCCAGGGTGTTCATCTGCACCGCACCCAGCAGCGCGTCGGCGCGGTTGATGATGATCACCGACTGCCCGGCCGCCTCATCGCTGACCAGGCCGGGGATGTCCAGGTGCCCGGCGTTCTTCTGGAAGAACAGCTCGCCGGCCAGGCCTTCCGGGGCGCGTACCAGGGCCACGGGACGGTCCTTGAGGTGCGGCTCGATCCACGGCGCCACCTGGGCGTAGTACTCGGCGAGGTCACGCTTGGTGGCGCCGCTGCTGGCGTCGATGACGCGGTCGGGGTGGGTCAGGCGCAGGGTGTCGCGGCTGGCGGCGGTGCGGGTGTTAACCTTGGCGGCTGTCACGGGTTTCTCCTGGGCAATGGCCTTGGCCGGCTTGTCGTCGCGCAGGCCATGGAACACCGAGTGGCGCACCACGCCGTCGCGGGTCATCTGCGCGTAGGCGACCTCGGCCAGCAGCTGCGGCTTGAGCCAGTGCACGTCGCGGGCCTGGACACCGGTGGGGGCGTTGCTGACCTGCGGCTTGCCGGTGGCCAGCGGTTTCAGGCGCTGGAGGATGCTGGCCAGGGTGGCGGCGTTGAAGCCGGTGCCGACCTTGCCGGCGTAGCGCAGCGCGCCGCTGTCGGCGTCATGCAGGCCCAGCAGCAGCGCGCCGAAACCGCTGCGGCTGCCCTTGGGGTCGGTGTAGCCGACGATCACGAATTCCTGGCGCTGCTTGCACTTGAGCTTGATCCAGTCGCTGCTGCGCTTGCCGCTGTAGAGGCTGTCCACGCGCTTGCCGATCAGGCCTTCCATGTCCATCTGGCAGGCGCTGGCCAGCAGGGAATCGACCGGTTGGTCGAAACCCTCGGAGTAGCGCAGTTGCGACGCATCGTTGTGCTCCAGCACGGCGGCCAGGGCGGCGCGGCGCTCCTGCAGCGGGCACTGGCGCAGGTCGTGGCCGTTGAGGTAGGGCAGGTCGAACAGGTAATAGACGATGGCCTCGTCGCTGCCGTCGTCGAAGGCGTTCTGCAGGGCCTGGAAGTCGGACACGCCTTCGGCGTTGGCCACCACCATCTCGCCGTCCAGCCAGGCGGACTCAAGGCCCAGGGCGGCCAGGGCCTTGGCCTGACTGGGCATCTTCGCGGTCCAGTCCTTGCCGTTGCGGGTGAACAGGGTGACCTTGGCGCCGTCGATGCGCGCCATCACCCGGTAGCCGTCGAACTTGATCTCGTACAGCCAGTCGCCGCTGGGCGGTGACTCGACCAGCGTCGCCAGCTGCGGGGTGAAGGTGGCGGGCAGCGCGGCCTTGGGCGCGTGGCTCCGCGCAGCCTTGGGTTTTTTTGCCGGCTTGGCTGGCTTCCTGGCCGCCTTGGGAATCAGCGTGCGGTCGCTGAGCACGCTGTCGGGGGCGGCCTGGACGATGTCGAATTCGGCTTCCGGGCGGGCCTCGGCGTCGGCGGACTTGATCAGCAGCCACTGCTCTTTCTTGCCGGCCAGGTGGGTGCGAAACAGGTTCCAGATGCCCGACAGCTTTTCGCCTTGCAAGCGGAAGCGCAGTTTGCCCTTGTCATAGCTTTGCTGCGGGTCGCCCTCGGGAATCCACACGCCACGGTCCCACACGATCACGTCGCCGGCGCCGTAGTGCCCTTCGGGGATATGCCCTTCGAAACTGGCGTAGTCCAGCGGGTGGTCTTCCACATGCACCGCCAGGCGCCGCACCTTCGGGTCCAGCGACGGGCCCTTGGGCAGGGCCCAGCTTTTCAGGGTGCCGTCCAGTTCCAGGCGGAAGTCGTAGTGCAGGTGGCTGGCGTCGTGCTTCTGGATGCAGAACTGCAGCGCATGGCCCTTGCTGCGCCGGGTGGCCTTGCCGCTGGGCTCGGGGGTGGCGTCGAAATTGCGCTTTTGCTGGTAGTGTTCGAGCGGTCTGGCGGCCATGGCAGGGGCTCCGGAACGTGCGGGTGTCTACAAGGTGGGAGGGGGGCGGGAGCGGGAGAGTTCAACGGGGGGGACGGGGGGCAGCAGATTGCCGCTGCCTGCCTTTTGGAGGAGCGGCGTTCTGCTGGGGGAATTACTTGCTGGCAACGGGGAAGGAGAACACGCCGGAGGAAATAAGGAACGTGCTATCGCTTGAGCTTCCAATGTTGGTCAGGCGCCCGCGTACAGTTGTATCTGCGACGTACTGGGTTACCTCGATGGTGCCAGTGGTGAAAGGGAGTACAAGGCCGGTTTTGATGTTGCGCAAACTACCGCCTGTATATCCATCGTGGGCTATTTCGTAGTGGCCTGTGGCCTTGGGGAACGTGAATGAAATCGACCATTCCGGATCAATTCCGGGCCCTCCCAGGTAGGTCTCGCCATTGACCCAGTTGAATACATCGAAATCGGCAGATCTTGCGGAAGTGAAGTCGAGGTGCCGGGATGTACCAGCAAGGGAATAGTCAATGGTGATGTTGCCGTAAATAGGAAAAGCTACGGTAGTTTTAGTTGTCATGGGGCACCTGATGATCCGATGGGTTGGCTGTAAGCCGAGCTTTGTTGGGCTCAGTTGGTTCATGGTCACGCCGTGGCAATTTCCCCACAACTGACAGAAATGACAGTTGCCGTGGTTGGTTTTTTTCAACTTCAAGTGCATGGCAAATGCCGTTCAAAGGAACGTTTGACCTGCGTGGTGCTCGAAATGCCTGGGTCGCCCGTGACGCGGCCTGGCGGCCGCTGCTACAAAAACCTGTAGCAGCTGCCGAAGGCTGCGTCCGGGCACACTGCCTATCCTGGGAGCCCCCCATGAAAGCCCTGAAAATCGCCACCTTCAACATCAACGGCCTGCGCGCGCGGCTGCCCAACCTGCTGCACTGGCTGGAACGCGAGCGCCCGGACATTGCCTGCCTGCAGGAGCTGAAAGCCACGGATGCACAGTTCCCCGCCGCCGACTTCGAAGCCATCGGCTACGGCTGCCTGCACCATGGCCAGCCGTCGTGGAACGGCGTGGCCATCCTGGCCCGCGACGCCGAGCCGCTGGAGTCACGCCGTGGGCTGCCGGGGGACGCCAGCGACAGCCAGAGCCGCTACCTGGAGGCGGCGGTGCACGGGGTGCTGGTGGGTTGCCTGTACCTGCCCAACGGCAACCCGCAGCCGGGGCCGAAGTTTGCCTACAAGCTGGCGTGGTTCGAACGCCTGATCGCCCACGCCGCGCAGTTGCAGGGCAGCGAGCACCCGGTGGTGCTGGCCGGGGATTACAACGTGGTGCCCACCGATTTCGACATCTACAACCCCAAGTCGTGGCTCAAGGATGCCTTGCTGCAGCCCGAGAGCCGCGCCTGCTTCGAGCGGCTGCTGGCCCAGGGCTGGACCGATGCGCTGCGGCACCTGTACCCGGAGGAGCGGGTGTATACGTTCTGGGATTACTTCCGCCAACACTGGCCACGCAACTGCGGGTTGCGCATTGATCACCTGCTGCTGAACCCGGCGATGGCGCCTTACCTGAAGAATGCGGGGGTGGATGCCTGGGTGCGCAATGAGGAGCACGCCAGCGACCATGCGCCGACGTGGATCGAGTTGGGCACCCGCAAGCGGCGGTGAGGCGGGACGTCCCCGTAGGAGCCGACCTTGGTCGCGATGCAGGCGACGCGGTTTTCCAGGGTCGGCCTCATCGCGCGCAAGCGCGGCTCCTACGGGGGCGTCCCGGAATCGCCTCCAGCAACTCCCGGGTATAGGCATGCGCCGGCTGGTGCAGCACCTGGCTCGCCGGCCCTTGTTCCACTACCAGCCCCTGGCGCAGCACCACCACCTCATGGGCCAGGCTCTGCACCACCGCCAGGTCGTGGGACACCAGCACGTAGGCCACGCCCAGCTCGGCCTGCAGGCTGCGCAGCAGGTCGAGGATCTGCGCCTGCACCGATACGTCCAGCGCCGACACCGGCTCGTCCAGCAGCAACAGGTCGGGTTTCAGTGCCAGCGCCCGGGCAATCGCCACGCGCTGGCGCTGGCCGCCGGACAGCTCGCGCGGCAGGCGGTCGAGGAAGCTTGCGGGCAATTGCACCTGCTCCATCAGCTGCCGCGCCGCCTGGTGCAGCGCCGCCTTGTCGCGCACGCCGAAGGACAGCAGCGGCTCCACCACGCTTTCGTAGATCGTGAACCGCGGGTTCAGCGAGGCGAAGGGGTTCTGCTGCACCAGCTGGATGCGCTGGCGCAGCGGCCGGAACTGCTGCCAGGTCAGGTCGGTCACGTCCTGGCCGGCGAAGCGCACCCGGCCCTCGCTGGGCGGCTCCAGGCCCAGGGCGATGCGTAGGCTGGTGCTTTTGCCCGACCCCGATTCGCCGACGATGGCCAGGGTCTGCCCCGGGTACAGGTCCAGGCTCAGGCCCTTCAATGCCTGGAACGGCTGGCCCTGCCCGCCGGGCCGGTACTGCTTGCCCACGCCGTGCAGGCTCAGCAGCGGCGCGGCGGTGGGCGCCGGCAGCGGCAGCGGCTGCTGGCCCTGGCCGAACGCCGGGGCGGCGGCCAGCAGGTCGCGGGTGTAGGGCTGGCTGGGCGCCGACAGCACCTGCCGCGCCGGGCCTTGCTCCACCAGCGCGCCGTCCTTCATCACCAGCACCCGGTCGGCGCGGTCGGCGGCCACGCCCAGGTCGTGGGTGATGATGATCAGCGAGATGCCGCGGGCCTGCACCAGCTGCTCCAGGTGGTCGAGGATGCGCCGCTGCACGGTCACGTCCAGGGCGCTGGTGGGTTCGTCGGCGATGATCACCCTGGGGTTGCCGGCCAGGGCGATGGCAATCAGCACGCGCTGGCGCATGCCGCCTGACAGCTCATGGGGGTACTGGCGGGCGCGCAATTGAGGGTTGTCCAGGCCCACCTGGCCCAGCAGCTCCAGCACGTCGGCGTCCAGCGCCGGGTAGCGGCGGCCGCCGTGGGCCAGGATCAGGCTTTCGCCGATCTGCTTGCCGATGCTCAGGGTAGGGTTGAGGCTGACCATGGGGTCTTGCGGCACCAGGCCTATGAAGCGCCCGCGCAGCTGGCGGCGGACCCGCTCGCTGGCATGGCTGATGTCGTTGCCACCCACATGCAGGCTGCCCCCCACCACCCGGGCGCCGGCGGGCAGCAGGCCCAGCAGGGCGCTGGCCAGGGTGGTCTTGCCTGAGCCGGACTCGCCGACGATGGCCAGGGTCTCGCCCGGTTGCAGGCTGAAGGACAAGCCGCGCACGGCCTCTTTCACCCGCCCGCCGTTGTGGTAGCTGACGCTCAGGTTGTGTACATCGATCAGCGCGCTCATCGTTGGCTTTCCTCGAAGGTGCGGGCGATATGGTTGAGGCTGAACACCACCAGCACCACCACCAGCCCTGGCAGCAGCGACACCCAGGGTGCAGTCATCAGGAACTGGCGGCCGTTGGCGATCAGCGTGCCCCATTCCGCCGCAGGTGGCTGGGCGCCGAAGCCGAGGAAACTGAGGCCGGCGGTGGCCAGGATGGCGGCGCCAAAGTCCAGGGTGGCGAGCACCGCCACGGGCCCCCAGGCGTTGGGCAGCACGTGGCGCAGCAGGGTGCGGGTCCAGCTGGCGCCGCCCAGGCGCGCAGCTTCCACGTAGGGCAGGGTTTTGACCCGCAGCACCTCGGCGCGGGTGGTGCGGGCGAAACCGGGGATGATGCCCACGCCCACGGCGATGGCCACCGGCAGGGTGCCGAAGCCGATGGCGGTGACGATCGCCAGCGCCAGCAACAGGCCGGGCAGGGCCAGCATCACGTCGATCAGGCGCATGATCACTGCATCGCTGCGGCCGCCAATGAAGCCGGCGACAATGCCCAGGCCCAGCCCGCACACCAGCGCCAGGCCCACCGCCAGCAGCGCCGCCAGCACCGACAGGCGCGAGCCGTAAAGAAGCCGGGTATACAGGTCGCGGCCCAGTTCGTCGGTGCCCAGCCAGTGGCCGGCGCCCGGCGGCAGCAGCTTGGCCGCCGGCGCCGTGGCGTACGGGTCGAGGTTGCTGAACAGCCAGGGCGCGGCGGCGGCCAGCAGGGTGAAAAGCACCAGCAGCGCGGCCAGCACGAAGCCGGGGCGGCGCAGCAGCGGCAGCACCACGTCGAGGCTGCGGCGCAGGCGGCCGCGCGGCTGCCAGTGGTCGGCAGCGGTGAGGGCGGGGGCGAGGGCACGTTCGAGGGTGGTCATGGGTCAGGTCACCTTGGGCGAATGGCTGATACGCGGGTCGAGAATCGGGTACAGCAGGTCCACCAGCAGGTTCACCACCACGAAGGCGGCGGCGGACACGGTCACCACCGCCAGCACCACGGGGATGTCCTGGCGCAGCACGGCGTCCTGCACCAGCCGGCCGACGCCGTTGCGGGCGAAGATGGTTTCCACCAGCACCGCACCGCTGACGGTGTTGCCCACCTGCAGGCCGATCAGCGTCAGCAGCGGCAGCGCGGCGTTGCGCAGGCCGTGGCGCGCCTGCACCTGGCCACGGCTCAGGCCCTTGGCCCAGGCGGTGAGGATGTACGGCTCGCGCCACACCTCGAGGAAGCCGCGCTGCAGCACCTGGGCGTACACCGCGGCGCTGGGGATGGCCAGGGTCACGGCTGGCAGCACCAGGCTTTGCACGCCGTCGCTGCCGGTGGAAGGGAACCAGCCCAGGCTGAAGGCGAACACCTGGATCAGCAGCAGGCCCATCCAGAACACCGGCACCGAGAAGCCCAGCGCCGGCAGCCGCGCCAGCGCGGTCTTCAGCGGTTGCCAGCGCACGTAGGCGGTCAGGTAGGCCAGGCCGATGCCGCCCAGCAGCGACAGGGCGATAGCGCTGCCGGCCAGCGCCAGGGTCTGCGGCAGGCGCTCGGCCAACACTGCGGTCACCGGTCGGTTCAGGGTCAGCGACTGGCCCAGGTCGCCGTGCAGCACGCCCCATAGCAGGTGCAGGTAGCGCTCCACCAGGCCCTGGTCCAGGCCGTAATAGGCACGGGCCTTGGCCAGTTGTGCCGGCGACAGCGAGTCCACTTCCATGCCCGAGGCGCTGAGCATGATCGACAGCGGGTCGCCGGGCAGCAAATAGAGGATGAAGTAGGTGATGGTGTAGGCGCCCCACAGCACCAGCAGCGCCTGGCCGATGCGCCCGGCGAGGTAGCGGTTCGTGCTCATGGGGTCACCTCGATGTCATTGAGGAAGGCGAAGCCTTCGGCGCTCCAGCGGAAGTTGTGCACCCGTGGCGCGGTGGCGGCTTGCCACACCCGTTCGAACACTGGAATGGCCGAGCCCTGGTCAATCAGCAGGTCCTGCAGCTGGCCGTAGGCCTGGGCACGCTGGTCGCTGGCGGTGGCGGTCAGGCCCTGGTCGAACAGGCGCTGGGCCTGGGGCAGCACCGCCGGCGGGTAGACGTTGGTGGCCAGGGTGGAGGCGTTGGCGCTGCGCGGGTCGAGGATGGTCTGCAGCACGATCGGGTCGGCGCGGGTCATGTACGAGAACGTCAGGTCGTAGTTGCCCGAGGCGTTGGTGTTGAACCACTCGGCGGTGGTCTGCACTTTCAGTTTCAACTCGATGCCGGCCTTGCGCAGCTGGTCCTGGATCAGCACGTCGCCGGCGGTTTCCTTGGCCGGGATGTTGTAAACCAGGCTCAGGCGCTTGCCATCCTTGGTGCGGTAGCCGTCGGCGCCCAGCGTCCAGCCGGCTTTGTCCAGCAGTTGCGCGGCGCCTTGCGGGTCGTAGGCCAGCTTGTCGCCCTGGCTGCGGAAGTAGGGCGTGGTCACGTCGTACACGCCGTCCACCACCGGGAACTGCGGGCTGTAGACGGTGCTGGCGTAGCTCTTGCGGTCGATGGCCTTCTGCACGGCCAGGCGCACGTCGGCGTCGGCGAGGATGCGCCCGCCGCGGGTGTTGGGGTACAGGTTCCACGCCGGGCCCGGCAGCGAGCGGCTCTGGATGGTGGCCTGCTTGCTCTCGAACAGCTTCAGGTCGACGTCGGAGAATGGGTTGCGCGGCCACAGGATGTCGACCTTGCCCTGCACGAACTGGCCGTTGCGCACGCTTTCCTCGGGAATGTAGCTGACGTCGATGGCCGCCAGGTGCGACTCGCCCTTGTTCTGCACGTTGGCCGAGGCCCAGGCATAACCCTTGCGGCGCTCCAGGCGCAGGCCGGTCTCGGGGGTGTAGTGCTGCAGCACGAACGGCCCGGTGCCGATGATCGCGCCCAGCGAGCGCTCCTTGGCGCTCTTGCGGTACGACTCGGGCGCCAGGATGGCCAGGTTGGTGGTGGAGGTGGCCTGCAGGAAACCTGCGTTGGGCGTGCTCAGCACCAGCTTGATGGTCTGCGGGTCGATGATGTCGGCGTGGTCGTAGCCGGTCAGGTAGGTGGCGCCGAACACGCTGGGCAGCTCGGCGGCGAAGGCCTTGTCGCTGTCGAAGGCAGTTTTCACCGCCCGGGCGTCGAAGGCCTCGCCGTTGCTGAAGGTCACGCCCTTGCGCAGGTGGAAGGTGTATTCGCGGGCGTCAGGGCTGATGTCCCAGCTGTCGGCCAGCCAGGGGATGATGGCGCCGGTGCTGGGGTCCTGGTCAGTCAGCGACTCCACCACGTTGCGCAGCACCACCCGGTGTTCCAGCCAGTAGACCTGGAAGGGGTCGAGGCTGACCAGTTGCGTGTTGTCGCCGAAGAAGGCGATTTTCAGGGTGCTGGCGGCCTGGGCGTCGGGGTGCGACGGGCCGCAGCCGGCCAGGCCCAGGGCCAGGAGGATGGCCGCGCTGGCCAGGGTTCGTTGCAGCTTCATGGGCGGTGCCTCGTCAGCAGGAAAGGGCCGCAGCGCCGGGGGAGGGCGATGCAGCCGCAGTGGGGTCAGAAGTCGTAGGCGAGCTTGGTGTACCAGGAGCCGCCACCGGGGTAGAACGGTGGGTTGCCGTAGGGCGCCAGGCCCAGGCTGCTGTACACGGCGTTCTTGTCGGGGCGCACGTCGAAGATATTGCTGCCACCCAGGCTCAGGGTCAGGTGGTCGAAGAAGGTGTAGCTCACGTCCAGGTCGGTGATCCACTTGGCGCCGAAGCTGCGGTCGCCGCTTTCGTTGACTGCCAGGGTCGACACCGAGCCGTAGCGGGTGGTGCTGAGGTTGGTGTTCCAGTTGCCCACCTTCCAGTTGGCGCCCAGTATCCATTTGGTCTTGGGCAGCGCCTCGGTGAGGTCGCCCTCGCGGTTGCGGCCCACCAGGGTCACGCCGGCCGCGGCCAGGGAGGCCGGGGTGTCCTTGGCGTCCATGATGGTGGTCTTGTTGTAGTTGAACGCGGCGCTCCAGCGCACGTCGCCGTACTGGCCGAACGGCGTGGTGTGGTCGGCCACCACGTCGAGGCCGCGGGTGCGGGTGTCGAAGGCGTTGGTGTAGTAGTCCACCCAGGTGCCGCTGGTGACGCCCTGGGAGGCGAGGATGCTGTTGACCACGCCGTCGCCGTGGTCGTAGATGGCGCTGGTCAGGGCGATGCGGTTCTGGATGTCGACCACGTAGGCGTCGGCGGTGACGCTGGTGCGCGGCGCCGGCTGCCAGGTGATGCCCAGGCCCACGTTCTGCGATTTCTCGGGTTTCAGGTCGCTGCCGCCCAACGCCTTGGCCAGGCTGCTGCCGGCCGGGGTGAGGCGGGTGGTGGCGGGCACCACGTTGCCGTTGACGTCGGTGTTCACGCGGCTGTCGGTGGTGGTGTAGCCCTCTTGGGTCAGCGACGGCGCGCGCACGCCGGTACCAATGGTGCCGCGCACGGCCACGGTGTCGGTGAGCGTGTAGCGGCTGTTGAATTTCAGCCCCAGCTTGTTGCCCGAGTAGTCGTCGTAATGCTCCACCCGCGCGGCGATGTCGGCGTACCAGCGGCTGGTCAGGTCGAAGCCCAGGTCCAGGTAGCTGGCGTAGGTGTTGCGGATCAGGTCCACCTCATCCTGCGGGCGAATGATCACCGAGGCCTGGGCGCCGCTGGCAGCGTTGTAGGTGCCGGTCTCGTAGGAATCGGCCGAGCCGGCGAAGGTGCTGAAGCGCTCCCACTTGTGCTCGATGCCGGTGGACACGGTCACCGGCACGCCCAGGTTGAACGGGTTGTCGAAGCGGCGGCTGAGGTCGAGGTTGTTCACCCACTGGTCCGAGCGGAAGGTGGCCAGGTTGCCGAAGCTGGTGGGCGAGTCGGTGCCCAGCGACGGGTTGAGGTTCAGTTCGCTGGAGTACTTGAGGGTGTCGCGGCCATAGCTGGTGCTCAGGTCGTAGTTCCAGCCGCCGACGTCGCCCTTGCCGCCGAACACGAACTGGTAGTCGATGTCGCGCAGGTTGTTCACCGGGTAGTAGCCGTCGGGGAAAATCTCCGGCACCGAGGCGGTGCCGTTGGGAAAGCGGTAGTAGTTCTGGATCACCGCCTTGCGTTCGCCGTAGGTGCCGAACGAGTACAGGGTCGCGTTGTTCACTGGCAGCTCGGCGTTGTAGCCGACATTGAAGGCCTTGAGCTCAGGGTCGCCGTTCTTGATCGCCACCCGGTCCCACGCTGCCTGCTTGGCCGGGTCGTTGTAGGCAATGACGCTGCTGTCGGCCTTGCCGTCCCACTGCGCGTAGTCGCGCTTGCGGGCGTCGGCGGACAGGTGCAGGAAGCCGCCGTCACCGAGCTTGAAGCCCTCGTCGGCGGCGATCTTCTTGGTCGCGCCCTGGCCGGAGAACAGCTCGCCATAGCTGGTTTCGATATGCCCGCCCGCGTCCTGGGACTTGAGGATGATGTTCACCACCCCGGCCACCGCGTCAGCGCCATAGCGCGCCGCAGCGGCGTCCTTCAGCACCTCGATGTGGTCGATGGCGCTGATGGGGATCATGTCGATGTCGACGACGTTGGCGCCGCTGTTGTCGGTGGAGCCGTTCTGGATGGCCGCCCCCAGGTGACGGCGCTTGCCGTTGACCAGCACCAGGGTGTACTCCGGGCCCATGCCGCGGTTGCTCAGCGGGCGGGTGGTGGAGTTGAAGCCGGCAATGTTGGTGCCGAAGGTGAACGAGGGCAGCAGCTTGGCGATGGCCTCGGACAGTTCCGCGCGGCCGGTCTTTACCAGGGCGTCGTTGCTGATGATGTCGATGGGCGCCGAGCTGTCCACCACCGTGCGCTGCTGCGCGCGGGCAGCCTCCGGCGCGGCGGTGACCGTGACGGTCTGCAGTTGCGGGTCAGTGCTGGCGGCACGGGCCAGGGGCGCGGCGGCCAGCAGCACCGACACCGTCAGGGTCGAGAGCGGGAAGGTGCGGGCGGGCTTGGGGAAATACGAAGGCAGCATAGCGGGCGATGTCCATTAAAGCTGGCACTGGCCCGTGGTATGGGTACAGGTTCCATTCCTGAATTCGATGGTGTGGGACGGCGTGTGTGTCGTCTTGGGTTGATAGTATTTTCATAACAAACGCAACGGAAATTCTATTTTGGTATATGGATATTATTCGTTTGTTGTATGACGTTTATTTTGTTTCATGAATATTTGTAATGTTTTGACTGGCTGGGCAGGTTTTCATCCAGTGGCGCACTGCTGCTCTCCCCCCTTACAAACAAGGCGGGCAACACCGACCTATCAGGACATGGCACGCTGCGACAAACTGTAGGAGCCGAGCTTGCTCGCGATGCGCCGCGCGGGCGGCGCTCGATCTCGAACGCGCCGGATAAACCAAGGCATGCGCTTCCAGGGCCACCATGGCGCCAGGACGCGGCCTGCGGCCGCTGCTACGACACATCTCGCTACAGCTTCTGTAGTCCCCAACGTAGGACATTTCTGATTTGCTCGGGTAAGGTCTTCTGCGTCTTGTTGTGCCTGATGGGCGCGCATACCCTGCTGCCGTCGCTGAAGGACAGCGATCGGGTTTGGTAGCCCGTTCATCAGGCGTACAGCACCGCGACATGGCGGCTGTACGCAGGGCACATTCGTGTGCGCCGGAAGCCTGGTGACCGGTCTACCAACCTGCTTACAGCCGCCACCCATCGTTTGGTAGCGATGCGGCGGTCCATGTTTCACCCAGGACGCTGCCATGACATTTGAATCAGACACACCTTCGGAACCTCGCGCAACCGCCTGCACCGCCTTCGGCGATCTTGACTCGCATGCCTTGCCTTTCTACACCGTGCGGGCGGGCATCCCCATTAATGATGCACTGGTGCAGATATCCCACCTGCTCAAGTGTGCCACCGCCTCTGCAGAGGAATTAGGGGATTACGGTATCGACCACAGTGGTTTGCTGTGGGCCACGTTGCACTCGGTCGAATCAGCCAAAGCACTGGCTGATGCTCTCATCGGTGGTAGCGCGGCGGCCAATCAGCCCCAGTTAATAACCACGCCGTGAACACGTAGCAACTGCCGCCAGGCTGCGTCGGAGCGACCAAGGTGCAAGGACGCAGACTTGCGGCAGCTGCTACGGGAGAGAGGCGCACCTCTACAACCCGTAACTCTCGCGTATCCACTCTTTGTCAGTATTGCCACCTGTTACTTTTGACAGGTGACAGCTCCGGATGGCTAGGCCTCAATGACGGCTCCAACCTATATCTTGAAGGCGTCTACCATGACCAGCAAAAATACAATAACCAAGCTCTCGCCAAAGGCTGTTGAAGAGGTTCAATGGAAAGCCGGGTTCCAACTGGACCTCACGGCTGCAACTCGCAAATGGTATGGCTACTACTCCAGTTTTGGTTACGTGTGGGGAGCGAGCGCCGAAAATCCGCAAGCCAAAAACGAATGGGTCGTGCGTTGTGACATTGACTCGCGGATGGAGGCTAATAAGTTTTACGATTTTGAGAATAATTGGCCGTTTACATTCCGACCCCTTTTGGTGGAGGGGGGCGGCGCCATGCTTGCGGGTGGGCCTGCGGTGAAAGGAACCTTACATATCCTGCAGTTGGATCGTGATCTGGGTATTTTTGAAGCAGAGTTGATTAACGTGACGGCTCAGGGTGGGCGGCCAGATGGCACGGAGATGGATGCTGTGCACGCAAGCCGTATTCATATCAAAAGCCCTGTTGCTTGACGTGTGAGGTAACGCGCTCCTCGTAGCAGCTGCCGCAGGCGGCGTCCGGCCCCGGCGCGGTTCGGTGGGTATACCGCGGCGCCGGTGGACGCGGCCTGCGGCCGCTGCTACGGGGGTTTGGTGATACTGGAAAGGTATTGCTGAAACAGTATTGGACCTACCCGTGCCGTGCTCCCTAGCCTGTGCCCACTCACCTCAACCACGACGGAGTGGACACCATGAAATACCTGCGATTGGGCTCGGCCGGCCTGCAAGTCAGCAAACTGTGCCTGGGCGGCATGACCTACGGCGCGCCCAGCTGGCGCGACTGGGTGCTGGACGAGGCCGCCAGCCGGCCGTTCATCAAGCAGGCGCTGGACGCCGGCATCAATTTCTTCGACACCGCCGACATGTATTCCCTGGGCGCTGGCGAGCAGGTGCTGGGCCGGGCACTGCTGGACTATGCGCCCCGCGACGAGGTAGTGCTCGCCACCAAGGTCAACTACCCCATGAGCGACAAGCCCAATGCCCAGGGGCTGTCGCGCAAGCACATCCTCAGCAGCATCGATGCCTCGCTCAAGCGCCTGGGCACCGACCATGTCGACCTGTACATCATCCACCGCTTCGACCCGCACACGCCGATCGAGGAAACCATCGACGCCCTCGACACCGTGGTGCGCTCGGGCAAGGCCCGCTACATCGGCGCCTCGTCCATGCACGCCTGGCAGTTCATGCACATGCTGGGGCTGCAACGCCAGCATGGCCTGGCGCAGTTCGTGTCGATGCAGAACCATTACAACCTGATCTACCGCGAGGAAGAGCGCGAGATGCTGCCGCTGTGTCGCGAACTGGGCATTGCGGTCACGCCGTGGTCACCCTTGGCGCGAGGCTTGTTGGCCGGGTCACGCGCGGCGCAGACCACCCGCGCAGTCACCGACCAGCCGGCGCAGCTGTGGTACGACCAGCATGCCGAGGAGGCGGCGATCGTTGCTGCCGTGGCGCAGGTGGCGGCCGAACGCGGCGTGCCGCCGGCGCAGGTGGCCATGGCCTGGGTGGCCAGCCGGGCAGGGGTGACGGCGCCGATCATCGGCGCCACCAAGCCTCATCACCTGGAGGACGCCGTGGCCGGCATCGAGTTGGTGCTCAGCGCCGCCGAGGTGGCGCTGCTGGAACAGCCGTATCGTCCGCGCCCGGTGGCAGGGCACGAGTGAGGTCACGCAGCCGTTGCAGCATCGCCTGCAGCACCGGCGAGGGGTTGTCTGGCGCATAAATCACCGCCACGCCGGCAGTCAGCTGCCCATCCGTGCCTTTCAGGCGCCGGAACACCACGCCGCTGCGCTTGACGTGCTGCAGCGACGCCGGCAGCAGGGCAATGCCATGGCCCTCGGCAATCATGCCCAGCAGGATATGGTGGTCATCGGGCTCGGGCAGGGTCGTGGGGTTGAAGCCGATGCGTTCGAAAAACGCCTGGCAATGGTCATAAAAGCCCGGGTTCAGGCGGCGTTCGAAGCGGAAGATGGCCTGCTCGGCGAGGTCGTCGAAGTTTAGCTGGCGCTTGCGGGCCAGGGGGTGATTGGCGGGCAGGGCGGCCACCAACGGCGCCTCCACCAGTACCTCCTGGGGCAGGCCGCGGGTGTCGGTGTGCAGGCCGATGAACGCGGCGTCCAGGGTGCCGTTGCGGATGTCGCGCACCAGGCTGATGGAGTGCTTGCCCCGGGTCACCAGGCGGCAGGCGGGAAAGTCCTGCTGCAAGGCACCCAGCACGTCGGGAATGGCACTGCGGTCCTGCACCGTGGTGTAGCCGATCACGAACTGCTGGCCGGGCGCCTCCCCGGCGGCCCTGGCGGCGGCGATGGCTTTTTGCGCCTGGGCCAGTGCCCGGCGCGCTTCGGGCAGCAAGGCCAGGCCGGCGCGGGTCAGCAGCACGCCGGTGCGGGTGCGCTCGAACAGCTGTACCCCCAGGTGATCCTCGAGCTGGCGAATCTGCCGGCTCAACGGCGGCTGGGAGATGAACAGCCGCGCCGCGGCCCGGCCGAAATGCAGGGTTTCGCTGAGGGCGACGAAGTAGCGGAATTGGCGCAGGTCGATGGCGTCGGTCATGCGTAAAAGGTATCACGGATAGGCTTTACTACGTGTCGGCAACTGTCCGGTGGGAGCGGGTTCTACCCGCGAAAGGAACACTGCGGTCTGGCAGATACTCCGTGGTGTGGCTTTCGCGGGCAGAGCCCGCTCCCACAGATCGAGGATCCGCATTTACCTCTACACACCGCTACAAAGTTGAAATACTCCCACGCCTCCCGCAGGCGCATAGTCGTGCCGTGAAGGACCCACAGATCCCCCGCGGGAGGCACCATGAAAGGATTGGCCGCTGCACTCGGATTGTTGTTGAGCGTGACCGTCCTGCCCGGGCAGGCGGCGACTTATTCCAACGGCACGGCGACCGCCACCTTCCTGGTGTCGCTGACCATCACCGCCAGCTGCACGGTGTCGGCCAATGCCCTGGCCTTCGGCAGCAGCGGCCTGCTCAGCACGGCCGTCACCGGCAGCACCACGCTGTCGGTCACCTGCAGCAACAGCACGCCGTACAACATCGGCCTCAACGCCGGCGGGGTCACCAGTTCCACCACCACCACGCGGCTGATGGCCGGCACCACCACCGGCAACACCACCAGCACGGTGTCGTACAAGCTGATGCAGGACTCGGCGCTGAGCACCAACTGGGGCAATACCCAGGGCACTGACACGGTGGCCGGCACCGGTACCGGCAGCGCCCAGAGCCTGACTGTGTACGGCCAGGTGCCGACCCAGACCACCCCCACCCCCGACACCTACAATTCGACGGTCACGGCCACGGTCTACTTCTGACGGGCGGAGTACTTGAGCATGGAATGCTTGCACAGGATGCTGTGCGGCCCGCTGTTGGCCGCGTGCCTGATCACCCAGGCCCAGGGGGCGACGCTGCAGGTGGCGCCGGTAAAAATTGATTTCGTGCCCGGCCAGAACGCCGCCGGGTTGTCGCTGCACAACCCCGGTGACGCCCCGGTGTACGGCCAGGTGCGGGTGTTCCGCTGGGACCAGGACGCCAACGGCGACGTGCTCAGCGCCAGCCCCGAGGTGGTGGCCAGCCCGCCGATCATCGAACTGGCGGGGCGCGGCGAGCAGTTGATCCGCCTGGTGCGAGTGCAGCCGGGCAACCCCGGGGTGGAGCAGAGCTACCGTCTGCTGATCGACGAAATTCCCCCGCCGGGCAGCGACAAGCCGGTGGGCGTGGCCATCCGCATGCGCTATTCGGTGCCGGTGTTCGTCGCCCCGGCCAGCAGCGGCGCGCCGCAACTGGCCTGGCAGGTGCTGCGCCAGGATGGCCAGTGGCTGCTGCGCCTGGACAACCGCGGCCAGCGTCACACCCAGGTCGGCGCGCTGACCCTGCAGGACGCCGACGGCAAGACCCTGCAGGTGAGCAAGGGCCTGCTCGGCTATGCCCTGGCCGGCCACGCACGGCAATGGCCGTTGCCCCATGACAGCGGCGCGCGGCTGGCCGGCCCGCTGCTGATCAAGGTCAACCTGGACGGCCACCCCAGCACCTTCAAGGTGACGGGCGAGGGCTGAGGCGGACGCGCTTGAGTGAGCCGAGATGAAGTCCGCGCCCGCTGTCGTCGCCTGGGTACCGCGCTGTTGCTGTGCCTGATCGGCCGCGGCGTGGCGGCCGCCGACCTGTACCTGGAGGTCGACCTCAATGGTCAGCCGACCCAGACGGTAGCGCATTTTCGCGAAGCAGGCGGGCACCTGAGCACCGACGGCCAATCCCTTGACGACCTGGGCCTGGACCTCAAGGCCCTAGGCGTCAGCGCCAACCAGCAGGTGCGGCTCGACGATCTGCCCGGCGTGACCTGGCGCTACGACACCAGCCAGCAGCGCGTGGACCTGCGCGTGGGCGACAGCCTGCGCAAGGCCCGTCACCTCAACCGCGGCGCCGACGGCCGGGTCACGCCCAGCCCGGTGGGCCGCGGCCTGGTGCTGAACTACGACGCCTACGCCTCGCGCGATGACACCGGCAACCGCCTGGCGCTGTGGAGCGAGGAGCGCTATTTCGACCCCCATGGCGTGTACAGCAACACCGGCACCGCCTATTCCTACCAGACCAGCACCCAGCAGCATTACGTGCGCTACGACACCGCCTGGAGCCACTCCAACTCCGACACCCTGAGCACCTGGCAGCTGGGCGACACCATCAGCGGCTCGCTGGACTGGACCCGCTCGGTGCGCCTGGGCGGCGCGCAGTACAAGAGCGACTTCGCCCTGCGCCCGGACCTGGTGACCTTCCCGCTGCCGGCCTACAGCGGCTCGGCCGTGGTGCCTTCGGCGGTCAGCCTGTACGTCAACGGCATCCAGCAGTACAGCGGCTCGGTAAGCAGCGGGCCGTACATCATCGACCAGTTGGTGCCGGGGATCACCGGCGCGGGCGAGGCCACGGTGGTCAGCCGCGACGCCCTGGGCCGCTCGGTGACCACCTCGGTGCCACTGTACGTGGACACCCGGCTGATGGCGGCGGGGCTGTCCGGCTATTCGCTGGAGCTGGGCTATTTGCGCCACAACTACAGCGTCGACTCGTTCGACTATTCGCCGCGCACCGCCAGCAGCGCCTCGGTGCGCTATGGCCTGAGCGACAACCTCACGGTGGAAGGCCACGGCGAGGTCACCCCCGGGGTGTACAACGCCGGCGGCGGCGCGCTGTACCGGCTCGGCCAGCTGGGCGTGATCAACGGCTCGCTGGCCACCAGTGCCGGCATGGCCGGGGTGCAGTGGGGGCTGGGCTACCAGTACATCACCCCGCGCTTCAGCATCAACGCCCAGACCTTGCGCACCGCCGGCAACTACGGCGACCTGGCGGCCCGCGACGGCACGCCGGTGCCCAGCGTCAGCGACCGCCTGACCCTGTCGTTCCCAGTGGCCAGCAACCAGAGCCTGTCGCTCAGCTACCTGGGCTACAAGGTGCCGGGCAGCGGCGCCTCGCACATCGTCAGCGTCGGCCACTCCATGAGCCTGTCCCATCGCCTGTCGGTAACCCTCAACCTGTACCAGGACGTTGAGGATTCGGCCTCGCGCGGTGCCTTCGTCAGCCTCAGCTACTCCCTGGGCGAGCGCACCTCGGTCAGCAGCAGCGTCAGCCTGCAGAACAACCAGGCCGGCTACGCCGTCAGCGCCGCCCAGGCCCCGGACTACGGCGGCGGTTGGGGCTGGGGCGCGCAGGCCAGCGGCAGCGGTGGCAGCGCCGGCAGCACTTACCAGCTGGCCCAGGTGCAGTACCTGGGCAACAACGCCCAGGTCACCGCCAGCGCCCAGCAGGTGGCCGGCGACACCCTGTGGGCGCTGGACGCCACCGGCGCCCTGGTGTGGATGGACGGCACCGTGGAGACCGCGCGGCGCATCGGCGACGGTTTCGCCCTGGTGTCCACCGACGGCGTCGCCGGCGTGCCGGTGATGCACGAGAACCGCGAGATCGGCACCACCGACAGCAGCGGCCATTTCCTGGTGCCCGACCTTGACGCCTACCGCAGCAACCAGGTGGCCATCGACAGCCTCGGCCTGCCGGCCAACGTGCAGGTAGCCAGCAGCGACCAGGCGGTGGTGCCGCAGTCGCGTTCGGGGGTGGTGGTGCACTTTGGCCTGAAACCCTACCAGGCGGCGTCGCTGATTCTGCAGGACGACAAGGGCGCGCTGCTGCCGCCGGGCCTGCGCGTCACCCACCTGGAAAGCGGCGCCAGCACGGTGCTGGGCTACGACGGCCTGACCTTTATCGACGGCCTGGTGGCGCTCAACCACCTGCGCGTGGAAGGCGACGGCGTGCGCTGCCAGGTGATCTTCCCGTTCACACCACCGGCCGGCAACACGCTGCCCACCCTGGGGCCGCTGCGTTGCCTGCCTATTGCCGAGGGCAGCCCATGAAGTCGTTGTTATTGAGCTTGATTCTGCTGTTCGCCGGCCTGGGCCTGAGCGTCCAGGCCCAGGCCAGCAGCTGCACCGCCAGCAGTTCGGCGGTGGCGTTCGGCAGCATCAGCCCGATCGCCAACACCGCCACCACCGCATCCGGGTCGATCACCGTGACCTGCACCTGGGACGCCGCCGCGCTGTTTCGCAACGTGCTGGTGTGCGCCAACCTGGGCACCGGCGACGGCTCCAGCAGCGCCGCGCCGCGTAGCCTGGCCAACGGTAGCAACCTGCTGAGCTACAACCTGTACACCGACTCGGCGTACTCGACCATCTGGGGCGACGTCA
This sequence comes from Pseudomonas imperatae, assembly GCF_057128625.1. NCBI lineage: Bacteria > Pseudomonadati > Pseudomonadota > Gammaproteobacteria > Pseudomonadales > Pseudomonadaceae > Pseudomonas > Pseudomonas imperatae. The sequence goes on from NZ_JBSKHP010000012.1 coordinate 177,182, forward strand.
GTGGCACCAGCGCCACCACGCCCTTGTCCATCACCCTGAGCAGCGCGCTGTCGCTGCTGACGTCCACCACGGCGTCAAGCACGGTGGCAATCTATGGCAAGGTCCCGGCGGGGCAGACCACGGTGCCCACCGTGAGCAACAGCAGTACCGTCTACACCGAGACTTTTTCCGGCACCTACACGCGTTTGGACTACCAGTTCTACGAGCTGATCACCCCCACCTGCGCGAGCATGACCGCGCAGACCGTGCGCTTCCCGTTCGTGGTCAACGCCACGGTGATCAACAACTGCAACATCACCACCACGCCCCTGGCCTTCGGCAGCAACACCTTGCTCAGCACTGCGGTCACGTCCACGGCCAGCATCAGCGTGCAATGCACCAACGGCGACGCCTACGAGGTGGCCCTGGACGGCGGCACCACTGCGGGCAGCGTCAGCGCGCGGCAGATGGTGGGGGCCAGCAGCGGGGCAAAGGTCAGTTATCAGCTGTACCTGGACAGCGCCCGCGCCACGCCCTGGGGCGACGGCACTGCCAGCACCAGCATGGCCACCGGCACCGGCAGTGGCGCCGCCCAGAGCCTGACCGTGTACGGTCGGGTGCCGGTGCAGACGGTGCCGATGCCCGACAGTTACAGCGACACGGTCAAGGCGACGGTGTATTTCTAGCCAGCGCCGTGCCGGTGTCCTGGCGGCGCAGGCAGCCGTCGGCCAGCCACGGGCAGTCGCGTTGCCAGGCGAAGCGGGCGGTGGCGGTGGCCTGGTCGTCATAGAACACCAGGTCCAGGTGGCGGGCGTCGAGGTCCAGCTTGACGAAGCCGGCTTCGGAGGCGGCGAAGTCATGGGCAGTGTCCACGTGCAGCGGCGCTGACAGGCGCTGGCCGCCACCGCCGGAGATCACCCAGGCCGGCTCGCCGGGGCGCAGGACCAGCTGGTGGCTGTGGTCGTGGCCGGACAGGTACAGGTCCACGTGCTGGCGCAGCAGGGTCGGCAGTAGCGCGGCGGCCAGTTGCTGATCCTGCTGCTGGCTGACCACGTCGCGCAGCGGGTGGTGGGCGGTGACCATGCGCCACACCGGCGCGGGGCCGGGTTGTTCGAACGCCTGCTCCATGGCCTGCACCTGGCCTTCCAGGTCGTCAGCGCTGCCGGCGCTGTCGAGGAACACCACCCGCAGCAGCGGGCGGCCGTCCACCTGGCCGAAGTCACGGGTGTAGGTGCTGGCGGGCATCTGCCAGCGGCCGGAGCCCGAATGCAGGCGCGCGTAGTCCAGTTCCACCTGTTGCGACCCCAGGTAGTCATGGTTGCCCAGCACCGCGTAGAAGGGCACGTGGCTGAGCCAGCGGCCGTGGTAGACCTTCTCGAACTTGGTCTGCCAGTTGACGTCATCGACGCCGGTAAGCACTTCACCGTAGAAGTTGTCGCCCAGCAGGGCTACCAGGTCCAGGCGGCCGTCGCGCTCGGCCACGGTTTCCATGGCGCGGCCCACGGCCCACTGGCGCAGGCTGCCGCTGCCCTGGTCGCCCAGGGCGATGATGGACAGGTGCGCAGGGTCCAGGCCGGTGACGGGCGTGTAGGGTTTCATCGGGTAGTAGAACACCCAGCCGGCGCCGCCCAGGGCGCAGGCGACGCTGCCCAGCACCGCCACCAACAGCCAGGTGCCAAGCCTTCGCCAGGGGCGGCGGCGCCGTGAAACAAGGTGGTTCATGGGCACGCCCCCCGTGGGGAATCAATGGCTCAAGGCGTCGCGGCCAGTTTGGGGTAAAGCAGCAGGGTCAGTTCGCCGCGGTCGTAGCGGGTGGCGTCCTTGGGCAGGATTGCCAGCTCGCGCTTCTCGCTCTGGGTGCGCACCCGCAGCAACATGGCCACCGAGCCGCTCTGGCGCTGGCGGGCCAGCCACGGGTTGATGGTCTCGACGTTCTGCGCACGGCCTTCGGCGTCGGGGTAGCCCAGGCCGTACTGGGCCTCGCCGATCACGTCGTACAGGACCACGTGGGGACGGCCGGTGTGCCAGGCCATGCCGGCGGCGGCGCCCAGTTCGTTGCTGACCAGGGTGTCGGCCTGGCGCAGCTCGTCCAGGTGCTGGGCGGCGAAGGTGTCGGGCATTTCGCCGTCGGTGATGCTGTTGGGCACCGCTGCCGGCAGCACGGCCACGAACACCAGCATGGCCAGGGCCGGGGCCAGGTAATGGCGCAGTGGCTTGGCCACGGCCATGGCGTTGGCCACCACGAACACGCCCAGCGCCAGGCTGATCAGCAGCAGGTGCAGGGGTTCGTCCACGTACAGCGGGCGCTTGATTTGCAGGCCGGCCAGCACCAGCAGGGCGCTGCCGCCCAGCACCAGGTTGAACAGGGCGTTGGCCCGTGCCCAACGCACGGCGCCTTGTTGCACCTGGTCCACCAGCGCGTGGCCAATCAGCAGGGCCAGGGGCAGCAGGCACGGCATGATGTAGGTGGGCAGCTTGCCGCGGCTGAGGCTGAAGAACACCAGCGGCAGGGCGAACCACAGCAGCAGCAGGAACATCATCGGCGCCGTGCGCCGCTGCTGCCAGCCCTGGGCCAGCGCGTTGGGCAGCCACAGGGTCCAGGGCAGCGCAGCGGCCGCCAGGATCGGCAGGTAGAACCAGAACGGCCGGGCGTGCTGGGCGTCGTCACCGGCAAAGCGGCGCACGTGCTCGTGCCAGAAGAAGAACCGCCAGAAGTCGGGCTCCTGCTGGTGGATGGTCAGCGCCCAGGGCAGGGTCAGCACGGTGCACACGGCCACGGCCAGCCAGCCGAAGCGGATCAGCTCCGGCAGGCGACGTTGCCAGGCCATGTAGGGCAGGGCGATCAGCACCGGCAACAGCAGGGCCAAAAAGCCCTTGGTCATCAGGCCCATGGCGCAGGCCGCGCCCAGCAGGGCCCAGGCCAGCAGGCGCTGGCGCCCGCCGGTGCCATCCAGCGCATACCACAGGGTCACCAGGCTGAGGTTCACCCACAAGGTGAACAGCGGGTCGAGGTTGGCGTAGCCGGCCTGGCCGGCCACCAGGCCGAAGCTCATGTAGATCAGCGCGCAGGCCAGGCGCTTGGCCGGCGACTGCCACAGGCGCCCGGCGATCAGCCAGGCCAGCAGGCCGCTCAGGCCCAGCGCCAGCGCCGAGGCGATGCGGACCCCGAACAGGTTCTGGCCGAATATTGCCTGGCCCACGGCGATCAGCCAGTAGCCACCCGCGGGTTTTTCGAAATAGCGCAGGCCCATGAAGTGCGGCGAGGCCCAGTGGCCGGTCATGAGCATTTCCTGGCTGACCTGGGCGTAGCGGGTTTCGTCGGGAATCCACAGGCCGTGGAAGGGCAGGGGCATGACATACGCCAGCACGAAGGCGGCCAGCACAATAAACAGTGCGTGGCGCGCCGTGGCGGCACGGGACAGTTCCGCCGGGGTGCGGGTTATTGATATATCCATCTTCAACGGTCCGGGAAAGGGCAACGCGTGCCTGCAAGGCACAAGCTTGTTACACCAGTATTAAGGGGCAGCAACTATAGAGTAAGCAGTGCCCCCGCAAAGGTGATGAAACTTTGGATTACAAATTATTCTGCTTGGCACTTAATTGCAGTTGCACCAGGGTCTTGGGCCAAGCGTCCGCGTTGATCACACCGAGGATCACGGCCTTGCCGTGCTCGTCCAGGGTCAGCACCAGGGCGCTGTTGTATTCGGCGCCCGCCGCATGGGGGTAGCCCAGTTGTTTCTCGACATGGCCGATGCAACCGCTGTGGGTGACGGTCACCAGGTTGCGCTCCGGCACCTTGTGGGCGATGGCGTTCTGCAGCAGCGAGGTGTCGCAGTTGGCCAGCCATTCGGGGGCGGCAATGCCCTGGCCGAACATGTATTGGGCCGTCTGGGCGGTGCGGGTGGTGGGGCTGGTGAGCACGTCGGCGTGGCCCATGCCCAGGGTTTTCAGGGCCTGGCCCACTGTGGTGGAGGTCTCGCTGCCCAGCTGGGTGATGCCGTCGGCGGGGCCCAGGCAGGTATTGCTGGAGCGGTCGCAGCGCTCGGCATGGCGCACCAGCATGATCACGTCACCGGCCTGCCAGTGGCTGAGCAAACCCTGGCTGACGGCGTTGTGGCCGCTGCCCAGGTCGGTGGGCGAGCGGTGCAGGTAGCTGAACGTACCCAGCAACGCGGCGGCCACGGCCACGGCGGCGGCCGCGATCAACGCTTTGTGGATCACGGCACGACGCCGTCCGGTGGGCGCTGTGGTGGCAGCCTGTGCGCTGACGCTGTGAGCCATGGGAACACTCCTGCGGGAAAGTTAAACTTTTGTTCAGCTATTTATCGCAAGTTATGTGACAGCTTGCGTGGCTGGGATGGGCAGGAAGTTAAAAGGCGCGCCGTTGCATTGCGATGAAAAAGATGTAAAAAAATCGGTGTGGGCGGAGGAGTGGTTGGATAAGTCGGCATGCGTTAAGCATCCGTTAAGGAAAATGTGAAAAAACTGTGCTAATTGGAATTGTTTTGTATTAATTAACCGGTCACGGTTAATTAGGTTAAAACATAAGGGAGCGCCTCAGTCGTCAATCCGATCGCGCACTTCCCAACCCTCCGGCGCGCCGGTCAACATCGGGTTCAGGCCGGCGATGAACGCTGCGGTATAGGACGTGGCCAGGTGTGCTTGGTGAGCGGCAGCGTCGGCCCAGCGTTCGTGGATCACGAAGGCGTTGGCGTCATCGGGTTGCTGGTAGACGTTGAACACCAGGCAGCCGGGGGCCAGGCGCGATTGCTCGACCACCCCGCGCACGGCGTCGATGAAGCGCTGGCGCTGGGCCGGCCGGGTGCTCAGGCGCACCACGATGTTCTTGCTGGCAGCTGGGGCAGCAATGGCCTTGCGCGCGGGGGCCGGAAGGTCAGGCACTGGCTGCAGGGCGTACAGGCGTTCGGCGCGGGTGAGGGCGGCGGGTAGCAGCGCGGCCACCGGGGGCGGGTTCTGGTGCGTCGCGTAGGCCGCCTGGTCGCGCCAGCTTTCGAGCACCACCAGGGTGGCGTCTGTGGTGCCCAGGTCGAACATGATGTTGGCCGGGGCTGCCCGGCTGGCGTGGGCGTTGGCGCGCATGGCAGCGAGGTAGGCGTCGCGGGTGGGCGCCGCCAGCGTCTGGATGTGCAGGTACTGCACCTGGCCCTCATCCCCCCGCGCAGCGCCCAGCATCAGCACCCCGGCCAACAACGTCGCCGCAAACCTGCCCATGGCATCCCCCAAATCAAAAAACTGTAGCAGCTGCCGCAGGCGGCGTCCGAATGCCCCCGCAATCTCACCGGGAATACGCGGCGCCGGCGGACGCGGCCTTTGGCCGCTGCTACAGAAACCGCGTTGCAAACGGCGCGATCGGCGGGTTGCGCACGGCCCCGTAGCAGCTGCCGCAGGCGGCGTCCGAATGCCCCGCAGCTACGGGTGCTGGGCAAAACTCGCCAGCACATCTTCCGCGAACGCCCGTTGCGCTTCACTGACCCCTTGGCCACGGCGCCCGGCCAGGTAGAACGGCACCTCGAACAGCGCCTGCGCCTGCTCGATGGCGCGCAACAGGCCCCTGTCCACCCACGGCTGGGCGTAGTGGCGGGGCAGGTAGCCAATGTGCCGCCCGGAGAGAATGAACGCCAGGGTGCCTTCCACCTGTTCCGAACGCGCCGTGCTGTTGGCCATCAGCTGCGCTTCGCGGTTCTGCAGGAAGCGGTAGGGGTGTTCAACGCGGTCGGCGCCGCGCAGCAGCTCGTCGGCAACGCCTTCGGCGCTGAACAGCGGGTGGCCCTGGCCGCAGTACAGCTGTTGCACCTCGGTGAACAGCGGCCGGTAGTCGAACGCCGTCTGGCCCCTGGAAAAATAGCCGATGGCCAGGTCCAGGCGTTGCTCCAGCAGCAGGCGCTCCATGTCCGCCGGCATGGTGCTGAGCAGTTCGATGCGCACCGATTCGTCGCGCTGGCGGAAACGCTGCACCGCCAGGCCCAGGCGCTGGATGACGGTGGGGTCGAGCGCCTCGGAGAAACCCAGCCGCACCTCGCCCAGCAGGCGACCGGCAACGCCGTTGGATTGCTGGCGGAACTGTTCGATGGAGGCAAACAGCGTGCGTGCCGCCAGCAGCAGCTGTTCGCCCTTGGCGGTCAGGCGGAAGCCGGCCTTGCCACGGCTGCACAGGCGGTAGCCCAGGCGAGTTTCCAGGCGCGCCATGTGCTGGCTGATGGTGGGCTGGCTCAGGCCCAGCGCGCCTTGGGCCGCGCTGAAGCCGCCCGCTTCGACCACGCAGACGAACAGGCGCAGGTGGTGCAGATCCAGGTCATGCAGTTGGCCCAGCATCAAACATTGCTCCGCTTGAATGTCAGCTTCCGTGGTTCGGTATTTTTTCAATTTAAACCGCGCCGCATCATCAGCGCACGTCCTTTCTCGAGATATCCGTCATGCGCCCATGGTTACTGATGCTGTCCTTTGCGCTGGCCTTGCCGGTGCAGGCCGAAGACAAGGTGGTCAACCTCTACAGCTGGGCAGACTACGTCAGCCCGCAGACCCTGCAACGCTTCGAGCGGGAAACTGGCTACCAGGTGCGCTACGACACCTTCGAAACCCCCGAGGTGCTGGAGACCAAGCTGCTGATGGCCGCCAGTGGCTACGACGTGGTGGTGCCGTCCAGCAGCGTGCTGGCGCGGCTGCTCAAGGCCGGCGCCTTGCAGCCCACGGGGCAGCAGGGCATGCCCGGCTACGGCAACCTGGACCCGGACTTGCTGGGCAAGGTAGCCGCCGTGGACCCCGGCAATCGTTATGCGCTGCCCTACACCTGGGGCACCCTGGGCCTGGGCGTGAACCTCGAGGCGGTGCGCAAGCGCCTGCCGGACGCGCCGCTGGACAGCCTCGACCTGCTGTTCAAGCCCGAGTACGCCAGCCAGCTCGCCGATTGCGGTATCTCGCTGATCGACTCGCCCCAGGAGGTCATCGGCCTGGCCCTGCATTACCTGGGCAAGGACCCCTACAGCACCGACAAGGCCGACCTCGACGCCGCAGCCGCGCTACTGCACCGCCTGCAGCCCTACGTCAGCTACGTCGCCAACGGCCGGCAGATCAACGACCTGGCCAACGGTGCCACCTGCCTGGCCCTGACCTACAACGGCGACGCCGCCACGGCCGCCGACCAGGCGCACAAGGCCAACAAACCGTACCAGGTGCAGTACCACATACCGCGTGAAGGCACGCTGATCTGGCAGGACAACCTGGCCATTCCCAAGGACGCCCCCCACCCCGAGGCGGCGCGCGCGTTCATCGCCTTCATGCTGCGCCCCGAGTCGGTGGCCGACCTGACCAACACGCTGTTCTTCGCCAACGCCAACCAGCAGGCCACGCCGTTGGTGGACGAAGCCGTGCGCAACGACCCCGACATCTACCCCGGCGCGCCCATGCGCCAGCGCCTGTACGCCGACCAGAGCATGAGCCTTGCCGCCATGCGCCAGCGCACCCGCCTGTGGACTGCGTTCCGCAGCCGCGAACAATAAAAAAGGAGCACACCCATGGAACAAGCCTTCGACAATGACCAGGCCCTGACCCGCCCCAGCCTCTACGGCACGGCGGCGGAAAGCACCTACGGCGGCATTACCAGCTTCATGCGCCGCCGCTACAGCCGCGACCTCACCGGCGTGGACCTGGTGGTCAGCGGCGTGCCCTTCGACACCGCCACCAGCAACCGCCCCGGCGCGCGCTTTGGCCCGCGGGGCATCCGCAACGCCTCGGTGCAGTCAGCCTGGGCGCGCCACTGGCCCTGGCAGTTCGACCCCTTCGAGCACCTGGCGGTGATCGATTACGGCGACTGCAGCTTCGACCACGGCCGTCCCGAGTCGGTGCCGGCCAGCATCCAGCAGCACGCCGAGCATATCCTCGGCGCTGGCTGCGCGATGCTGACCCTGGGCGGCGACCACTTCATCACCTACCCGCTGCTGGCCGCCCATGCCAAGGTGCACGGCCCGCTGTCGCTGGTCCACTTCGACGCCCACAGCGACACCTGGCCGGACGAGGAGGGCCAGCGCATCGACCACGGCACCATGTTCTACCACGCCGCCCGCCAGGGCCTGGTCGACCCCGGGCGCTCGGTGCAGATCGGCCTGCGCACCACCAACGACGACACCCTGGGCTTCCAGGTGCTGGACGCCCGCCAGGTCCACCGCCAGGGCGTCGACGCTATCGTCGCGGCCATCCGCGAGCGGGTAGGCGACCATCCGGTCTATTTGACCTTCGACATCGACTGCCTGGACCCCGCGTTCGCCCCCGGCACCGGCACCCCGGTGTGTGGTGGCCTGAGCACGGTGCAGGCGCTGGACATCCTCGGCGGCCTGCGCGGCATCAACCTGGTGGGTATGGACCTGGTGGAAGTGGCGCCGGCCTATGACAGCGCCGAGATCACTTCGCTGGCAGGGGCAGCGTTGGCGATGGAGATGATGTGTTTGTATGCGGCGCGCCACTGCCACCTGACCACACCCCCGTAGCAGCTGCCGCAGGCTGCGTCCTGGGCCTGCGGGGTGGCCCAGACGCAGCCTGCGGCAGCTGCTACGGGGGTGCTTGCGTCGTTTGCATCAGGGTTGTTTGGTGGGTTTCGGGTCTTTCGCCGGGTTGTCGATGGGCGGTGGGTGGGGCGGGTCGGTGGCGGGGTCTTCGAGGGCTGGCGAGTCGGGGTCGAACCCCAGGTCTTCGTCCTTGTCGTGGGGCTTGTCACTGGTGGATGTGGCCATGTGGGTGTCTCCTTGAGCGGGTACGGGGCATCCGCACCTACCGTTGAGAAGCCCGCAACCGCCCCAAGTGCCGCGAACCAGACGGGTGGCAGCCCAGCAGCTTGCACCGGCGGAAGAGAGTAGGCAGGATAATGGCTATGTGATATCTCCCACTCCGCGAGGATACAGCCATGGCCCTGCGTATTCGGAAGTTCTCCCAACACGTCAAAGTCGAGATGGGCGGCGCCCAGATGGGTTCCAGCCTGATGGTCGCGCTGATTTTCGGCGGCATTATCTGGGCTATTTTCAACTGAGGCAGCGGCTGTGCGGGCCGCCTGTGGCGGCCCATGACGATCCGTCGCGGGCACTGGTTCTGGAGCTGTCGCGCTTTCCGTGGCAAGGTACGCGCCAAAGACGGGAACGCCAGCCATGGTTGGCGTTGCCCCAGCACGTGCAACGCTGACACTGGAAACCCGCATGCCCGATCCAACGGCGACCTCGCCGCACGCCCCCGAGCCCACGCTCAAACGCAACCTGTCCAACCGCCACATCCAGCTGATCGCCATTGGCGGCGCCATCGGCACCGGCCTGTTCATGGGCTCCGGCAAGAGCATCAGCCTGGCCGGCCCGTCGATTTTGTTCGTGTACATGATCATCGGCTTCATGCTGTTCTTCGTGATGCGCGCCATGGGCGAGCTGCTGCTGTCGAATCTCGAATACAAGTCGTTCATCGACTTCGCCACCGACCTGCTGGGCCCCTGGGCCGGCTTCTTCACCGGCTGGACCTATTGGTTCTGCTGGATCGTCACCGGCATCGCCGACGTCATTGCGGTGTCCAGCTACGCGCACTTCTGGTTCCCCGATGCGCCGCAATGGGCGCCGGCCCTGGCCTGCGTCGGCCTGCTGCTGGCGCTGAACCTGATCACCGTGAAGCTGTTCGGCGAGATCGAGTTCTGGTTCGCCATGATCAAGCTGGTGGCCATCGCGCTGCTGGTGGCCACGGGCATCTACCTGGTAGCCAGCGCGCCGGCGGCGGTGGCGGGGTACGGCCCGAGCCTGGCCAACCTGTGGAATGACGGCGGCCTGCTGCCCCACGGCTGGATGGGCTTCTTCGCCGGTTTCCAGATCTCGATCTTCGCCTTCGTCGGCATCGAGCTGGTAGGCACCGCAGCGGCCGAGACCAAGGACCCGCACCGCACGCTGCCGCGGGCGATCAACTCGATTCCGGTGCGTATCATCCTGTTCTACGTGCTGGCGCTGATCACCATCATGGCCGTCACCCCATGGCGCGAAGTGGTGGCCGACAAGAGCCCGTTCGTGGAGCTGTTCCTGATCGCCGGCTTCCCGGCTGCGGCTGCCTGCATCAACCTGGTGGTGCTGTCCTCGGCGGCGTCGTCGGCCAACAGCGGTATCTTCTCCACCAGCCGCATGCTCTTCGGCCTCGCCGGCGAAGGCCACGCCCCGCGCTCGTTCCAGCGCCTGGCCCGCAGCGGCGTGCCGGCCAACGGCCTGCTGTTCTCCTGCGCCTGCCTGCTGCTGGGCGTGGTGGTGATCTACCTGGTGCCCAACCTGATGCAGGCGTTCACCCTGGTCACCACCTTGTCGGCGCTGCTGTTCATGTTCGTCTGGACCATCATCCTGGTGTCGTACCTGGCCTACCGCAAGCAGCGCCCGCAGCTGCACGCGGCGTCCAGCTACCGCATGCCCGGCGGCCGCCTGATGTGCTGGGTGACCCTGGCGTTCTTCGCCGGCGTGCTGTGCCTGCTGACGCTCAAGGACGACACCCGCCAGGCGCTGTGCTTCGCGCCGTTGTGGTTCGTGATATTGGCGGTTGCCTATCCCTTCGTGCGCAAGCGCACGGCGCTGGCCACGCTGGCCAGCGAGTGAGGGAAGAGGAGGGCGGCCAGTGGTCGCCCTTTTTTGTCGCCTGCCGCTCTGTGCTAGGCTGAAACCGGTTTCAAATGGACTCTGGAGACAGCCATGTTGCGTCGTCATTTCAGCCAACTGGCCGCCCTGGCGCTGGTTGGCGGCTGGAACAGCCTCACTGTCGCTGCGCCGCAGGCGGTGCAAGCCTTGCGCTTGCAGCGCAACGGCTGGGTGCCCAACAACCCGCGCCTGCCGGTGCTGATCTACCCCCAAGCCATCGCCGTGCAGGGCAGCGACCCGGCGGCGCTGTTCGAGCGCACCTTCGCCGCCAACGGCTGGCCGCCACAATGGCGCTACGGGGTGTTCGACTATCACCACTACCACACCGAAGGCCACGAAGTGCTGGGCGTCGCTAGCGGTAGCGCACGGCTGATGCTGGGTGGGCCGGATGGGCATGTGGTGCCGGTCAGTGCCGGGGACGTGCTGTTGTTGCCGGCCGGGACCGGCCATTGCAACCTGGGCTCCAGCGACGACTTCCTGGTGGTGGGCGCCTACCCGCCGGGGCAGCACGCCGACATCTGCCGGGCGGCGCCCACGGCGGCGCAACAGGCGCGCATCGACGGCTTGCCGTTCCCCGACAGCGACCCGGTGCAGGGCGCTCAAGGCGCGGTGAAGCAGTATTGGCTGCCAGCGCGCAACACGTAGCAGCTGCCGCCAGGCTGCGTCCGGCTATGGCGCGGACGTGAGTGTGTTCGGACGCGGCCTTTGGCCGCTGCTACGGGTGCCTGGCGCGATTGCCTCCCGGCGTGCACTGAAGATTTCCAGCGTGGAAAAGGGCCAGCGCAGCCTTCGGCAGCGGCTACACCGAACCCGCGTAGCAGCTGCCGCAGGCTGCGTCCGCTCCACGCGGTGTGTCAGGCACAGCGCGTCGCGTATGACGCGGCCTGCGGCCGCTGCTACGGGGTGTTGAGGTAGGCGAGGGCCTGGTGGTATTTGCGGGCGCGGGCCAGGTCTTTGTCGCTGAGCTCAGGCAGGCGCGTAAGGTTGAGGTTGTCCTTGATGTCCTCGATTTTCACCCGCCGTGCCAGCGGGTTCACCGCCAGGCGCTGGATGAACGCCGTGTAGTCCTCGCCGGGCTGCTTGGTCAGGCACTCGATGGCGTTCACCACGGCCTCGGCAAAGCCCAGGGCGCGCAGGTCGGCCAGGGCGATGTCGCTGTCTTCCACCACGTCATGCAGCACCGCCACCATTTGCGCGTCGAGGTCGTCGAAGCGCAGCATCAGCCGCAGGGGGTGAAGGATATAGGCGCCCCCGGCCTTGTCGACCTGCCCGGCGTGGGCGCGGCAGGCCAGGGCGATGGCGGTGTCGAGGTTGCTCATGGGCGGGCCCGTCCGAGGTGGTATTGCTGGGCGCTGATTTCCTCGCCGTAGAGCAACGCATCGTTGAACAGTCGGTTCGCCGACGGCACGGGCATTGGCTTCCCTCGCTGCGTTGTAAACAGTCTTGGTCTGTTCGGTGTGCGCCTTCGCCCCGCCGGCTTTCGCGGCGATGGCTTGGAAATTAAGGGGCCAGTTTAAACGGTTTTGCTGTTCGGCTCATTAGCGGGCTTGCCCCGCCGGCCCTGACCCCACCTGGCCGCAGCGGCTACGCCTTCGAGGCAAACACCCCGCTCAGCACGAACGAATAGCGCTCCGGCCGAATGTGGAAGGTGGTCCGGTCGCAACAGCGGTCATCGGCGAACCACGAGGTGCGCTCCATCACCAGCAACGCTGCCCCGCGCTTCACCCCCAGCGCACTGGCCAGGGCCTTGTCGGCCTGCTGGGCGCGGATGGCCATGTCGGCGCGGGCCACGGCGCTGCCAGTCACGCTGTGCAGCACCGAGTAGATCGGCTGCTGCTCCACCTCTTCCCATACCACGCTGGCCAGCTGCGCCGGCAGGTAGCTGCGGCCCAGGGCGATGGGTTCGCCGTCGACATAATGCAGGCGCTCCACGCACAGGCACTGCGCGGCGCCTTCGAACAGCTGGCGCAGGGCGTCCGGGGTGGGCGCCAGGTGCTGGCCGATCACCCGCATGCTGGGCTGCAGGCCCTGCAACAACAAGGCTTCGTGGAAGCTGCGCAGGGCATCCAGGCCGTGGCGCACCTGCTTGGCGGCGGCAAAGGTGCCCTTGCCCTGTTTGCGCTCCACCACGCCGTCGTCGCACAGCTTGCCCACGGCCAGCCGCACGGTCACCCGGCTCACGCCAAAACGCTGGCCCAGTTCGGCTTCCGAGGGCAGCTTGCCGCTGGGCTCGAAGGCCCCGCGCTGGATTTCGTCCAGCAGTTGCTGGGCAATTTGCTCGTAGAGCGAGGTGGTGCTGTCACGAAGGATGGACACGGCTGGGCTTCCGTTGCTTCTAAGGTTATGAAAATACAATCTTGGTCTAACTTGTATTAATACGTATTATGTCAGGCAATCCATTGTAAACCACCTGACTGCGCTTGCCATGCCCCTGACTCCCTTTGTTTCGCCGCCTGGCGCCACCGCGCTCAGCGTGGACGCCATCCGCTTCAGCTACGCCAACGGCCACACGGTGTTCCAGGATTTCAGCCTGAGCGCGCGGCCGGGTGAGTTCGTCGCCATCCTCGGGCCATCGGGGTGCGGCAAGACCACCTTGCTCAACCTGCTGGCCGGCTTCCAGGCGCCGTCCGCCGGGCAAATCCACATCAACGGCAAGCCGGTGAAGCCCGAGCTGGCCGAGCTGGGCTACGTGTTCCAGGCGCCGCAGTTGTTCCCCTGGCTCACGGCGTTGGAGAACGTGCGCTTCGGCCTGCGCATGGCCGGGCAGGGCAGCGAAGCCGAGCAGCGCCACAAGGCCCTGGGCTACCTGCGCCTGGTGGGCCTGGAGCACGCCGCCCAGCGCCTGGCGCACCAGCTGTCCGGCGGCATGCAGCAGCGCGTGTCCCTGGCCCGCACCCTGGCGCTGGAGCCAGGGGTGTTGTTGATGGACGAGCCGTTCGCGGCGCTGGACGCCATCAGCCGCAACACCATGAACGAAGAAACCCTGCGCCTGTGGGCCGAGCTGGGCCAGACCGTGCTGTTCATCACCCACGACATTGACGAGGCGGTGTTCCTCGCCGATCGGGTGATTGTGCTGAACATCGCCCCCGGCGGCATTCACAGCGAGCTGGCCATCGACCTGCCGCGCCCGCGCAGCAACCGGGTGACCCGCCGCCTGCCGGCCTTCCTCGACTACCGCAATGAGCTGATGGAGCGCATCTCCCAGGTCATGGCGCAGTCCCCCAGTGCCATTCCCGCCCGTCCCTTGCCCGAGACCACCGCATGATCAGAACCCTTCTGCTGGCCGCTTCACTGTCGGCCCTGACCTTGGCCACCAGCGCCTTCGCCGCCGACAAACCGCTGCGCATCGGCTACGTGCTCGCCATGGCCAACGCCCCGGCGCTGATCGCCGACAAGGAAGGCTTCTACAAACAGGAAGGCCTGGACGTCGACCTCAAGGCGCTGGGCGACGGCCCGGTGATCCAGCAGGCGCTGGCTGCCGGCGAGCTGGACGTGGCCTACGTGGGCACGCCGCCGGTGTACCAGTGGTACTCGCGCGGCCTGAAAAGCACCATCCTGGCCAAGGTCAACTACGGCCAGGCGGCCGTGCTGGTAGGTGAGAAAAGCCCGATCGCGAGCCTGCAGGACCTTGCGGGCAAGAAGTTGGCGGGGGTGAAGAAGGGCAGCGGCATGGACGTGCTGCTGCGCGGCTACGTGCTCAAGGACAAGGCCGGCCTGGACCCGGACCACGACCTGAACATCATCGACATGCCGCCGGGCAACATGAACGCCGCCCTTGAGCGCGGCATCGTCGACGCCGCCTTCGCCTGGGAACCCTTCGTCAGCCAGGCCGAGCTGCGCGGCACCGCGCGGGTGCTGTTCGACGTCAACCAGGCGCTGCCGCAGTACCCCTGGTACGTGGTCATCGCCTTGCCAAAAACCCTGCAGGAACGCCCCGACGACGTGGTCAAGCTGCTGCGCGCGCACCGCAAGGCCGTGGCGTTCCTCAACGACCACCCGGCCGAGGCCAACCGCATCATCGCCGACGCCTTCCGCCTGGAGCCGGTGCAAGGCGCCGATGGCACCACCATCAGCCCCGAGCAGATCGTCGCCCGGGCGCGCACCCGCCTGGGCTGGTCGGCGGAGTTGAAACCCACCGACCTGGCGTTCATCCAGCGCCTGATGAACGACTCCAAGGCCCTGGGTTTCATGGATGTCGACATGACCCCGGCGCAGCTGGTGGACACCTCGTACCTGGAAAAAGCTTCGCACTGAGCCGCTCATGACCTTACCGAAACCAAATTGGGGCTGGGCCTCGCTGCCGTTCCTGGCGCTGGTGTGGATTGCCCTTGCCAGCCGTTTTCCCAGCTACGTGCTGCCGCAGCCGTGGGTGGTGGCCCACGAGGCCACGCGCTGGCTGGCCGACGGCTCGCTGCTGGTGCAACTGCGCGCCAGCCTGCTGGAAGAACTGGCCGGCTTCTGCGCCGCGGTGCTGGTGGCGGTGCTGCTGGGCAGCGCGGCAGGCCTGTCGCGGCATTTTCGCGACTTTGTCGCGCCGCTCAACAGCCTGTTCATGGCCATTCCGCCCATCGCCTGGGCGCCGCTGATCCTGATCATTTTCGGCCTGGGGTTCTTCTCCATCGTGCTGGTGATTTTCATCGCCGCCGTGTTCCCCATGGCCGTGACCCTGCAGGAAGGCGTGCAAGGCATTCGCGGCGGCGAAGTGCGCGCCGCGCGCACCCTGGGCGCCAGCCGCTGGCAGCTGCTGGCCCATGTGTACCTGCCGGCGTCGCTGCCGTTTCTCACCGCGGCGCTGCGCATTGGCTTCAGCCAGGGCTGGCGGGCGCTGGTGGCGGCGGAAATGATCGGCGCCTCCCAGGGCATCGGCTGGATGGTGTCCATGGGCGGGCAGATCGGCAACAGCAGCCAGGTGCTGCTGGGCATCGTGCTGATCGGCCTGCTGGCCTGGCTGATGGAGAGCCTGGTGTTCCGCCGCATCGAACGTCACTACCAGGCCTGGCGCGTCAACTGACCGGCCTGCTTTTCCCGAATTGATCACTGCAAGAGGTGTCACGTGAGCACTACTTTCGATCCGCGCGAAGCCGGTCATTACATCGCCCCCCAGGGGCTTTATGAGCGCAACAAGGCGCGGCCATTCCTGGGCGCCATCAGCTGCGACCGCCACACCCTGGTGGCCGGCCAATGGGACGAGATCACCCTGGTGTACGAAGTGGGCGGCAGTGGCCTGGCCGACGGCGCCTGGTTGAAGCTGGCGTTCAAGTTCTACTCCGACTGGGCGCTGTTCCAGACCAGCAACCCGGCGGGCGCCAACTACGTCAGCGCCGAGTACCAGGCCGGCGAGCTGGTGCCGGGCCAGAGCCAGGCCACGGTGCAGCACCTGAAGGTGCGCTTCGACCAGAAGGGCCACGAGCGGCCGTTCCAGAAGGCGCTGATCATCGACATCGTCGACGGCTACCTGAACCCCGGCGACCGCATCGTCATTCGCCTGGGCGACCGTCGCCAGGGCGGCGCCGGCACGCGGGTGCAGAGCTTCGTCGAAAAAGGCTTCCAGATGCGCCTGTTCATCGACCCGCTGGGCAGCTCGAAATTTGCCGAGGTGCCGGGCGACCTGCTGCTGGACATCGTGCCGGGGCCGGCCAGCCACCTGCAGGTGATCGCGCCGCGGCTGATCAGCGCCGGCGAGGCGTTCGACGTGCTGGTGCGCGCCGATGACGCTTGGGGCAACACCTGCCGGCAGCTGCCGCTGGCCGGCGTGCTGAGCCTGATAGGGCCTGAGGGCGCAAGCCGCGAGGAACCATTTGTGCTGGCCGAGCAGGGTTGGGCGGTGGTGCGCCTGGCCGGGCTGCAGTTGCAGGGGCTGGGCGAATGGCAGCTGCGTGCGCGCATCAACCACTCCGGCGTGGCGCCTAGCGTGGCGTTCGTCACGGTGGATGCCGCCGGCGCCGGCCTGCGCCCGCTGTACGCCGACCTGCACGTGCATTCCGATGACACCGTGGGCACCAACGACACCCTGTACAACCTCAGCTATGGCCGCGACGTTGCCGGCCTGGACGTGCTGGGTTACACCGCCAACGACTTCAACATTACCGAGCAGCGCTGGGACCAGGCCGTGGCGCTGATCAGCGAACTCAACGAACCGGGCCGTTTCGTCTGCTACCCGGGCACCGAATGGTGTGGCAACTCCTGCGCCGGTGGCGACCGCAACGTGGTGTTCCTGCACGACCGCAAGCCCGAGTTCCCGTTCGACAACCAGGGCCGCCTGGTACGCTCCTTCGAGTGGAACGAGTTCACCGCCGGCACCATCAAGCCCGGCGCCTGGCCGGTGGACGAGCTGTACGCCGCCTACGCCAAGGACCCTGAGGGCCACCTGATGATGCCCCACGTGGGCGGCCGCCGCTGCAACCTGGACTGGCACCACCCTGAGCTTGAACGCCTGATTGAAGTGGGCTCGGCCTGGGGCCAGTTCCACTGGGTGTACGCCGAGGCGCTGCAGCGCGGCTACCGCGTCGGCGCCGCCGCCAACAGCGACGAACACCAGGGCCGCTGCGGCGGTGGCGTGCCCGCCACTGCGGTGTTCGGCTCGCGCGGCGGGCTCACCGGCGTGCTGGCCAGCGGCTTCGACCGCGCCAGCGTCGGCAAGGCCTTGCGCGCCCGCCGCACCTTCGCCACCACCGGCGAGCGCACGTTCGCCAGCCTGCGCCTGGGCGAGCATTTGATGGGCGAGGTGTGCAGCGCGCCGGCCAGCGCCACCCTCGACTACCGCCTGCTGGGCGACAGCGGCTGGGAGCAGGTGGACCTGTTCGACGGCGAGCAACTGATCTGGTCGCGCAACCTGCACCAGGAACTGGGCCTGTCCAGCCAGCGCATTCGCCTGCGCCTGGGCGGCGCGCGCATCAAGGACCGTTACCGTGGCGCCTACTGGGCGGGCGAGATCCAGGTCACCGGCGCGGTGATCAAGGGCTTCACCACCCAGGGCCTCGACCACCCTGAACAAACCGTGTGGCGCCAGGACGCCACGCGCCTGGCGTTCCGCACCGACACCAACGGCGACACCGACAGCATCGAGCTGGAGCTGTCGCAACTGGCGGGCGCGCGCATCCAGGTGCGCAGCCGCATCGACAACTACGTCAAGGTCGGCGACCCGTCCCAGCCCCAACCGTTCGTGCACGCGCCAGGGGTGGACATCGACCTGAGCGGTGATGCGCTGCTGGCCGCCGGCGAGCACATCCAGCGCCTGCCGGGCGCCGAGTTGCAGGTGTCGCTGGAGCGCATGACCCAGGCAGCGCTGCCGCGCGAACTGCAGGGCCGCATCGGCCTGGGCGAGCTGGGCCTGGACCCCAGCCGTGAACATCCGTTGTTCATCTGCGCGCGCCAGCGCGACCAGTCAAGGGTGTGGACCTCGGCGTTGTTCCTGAGCGTGCCAGGCTGAGCGCGGCGCCTGGGGACGCCACAAAGGCCCGCGTAGCAGCTGCCGCAGGCTGCGTCCGGGGCTGATGCGGCGCGCCCAGGGGTACGCGGCGCCTGCGGACGCGGCCTTTGGCCGCTGCTACGGGGATCTGCGTAGCAGCTGCCGCAGGCTGCGTCCCGGGCCGATGGGCGTTACAGGCTGTACACAACCCCCACCTGCACCGTCCGCGGCGCGCCGGGGTAGGCGTACACGTTGCCGAACGCGCCTTCCTCGTAGTAGCGGTTGAACAGGTTCTTCACGTCCAGGTTCAGCCGCACGTGTTCGTTGACCTTGTAGTAGCCCAGCAGGTCGAACACGCTGTAGCCGGCCATGGCGAACGCGGTGTTGGCGGTCTGCCCGGCGCGCTCGGCGACGTAGCGGCCGCCGGCGCCCAGGCCCAGGCCCTTGAGGCTGCCGTCCTGGAACTCGTAGACGTTGAGCAGGCTCAGGCTGTTGCGCGGGATGTTGACCAGGCGGGTGCCCGCACGCAGGGTGTTGTCCTTGGTCACCTCGGCATCGACGTAGGCGTAGCCGCCGGTCACCCGCCACTCGGGGGTGAGGTTGCCGGCCACGTTGATGTCCAGGCCACGGCTACGCACCTCGCCAGCGGCGACGCTATAACTGCTGTCCACCGGGTCGGTGGTCAGCACATTGCGTTTGTCGATCTGGTAGACGGCGGCGTCGACGCTGAGCGGGCGGTCGAGGGATTGCCACTTCACCCCCAGTTCCACCGACTTGCCTTTCTCCGGGGCGAAGCCTGTACTGCTGGTGCTGCCGCTGGTGGGGCGGCTGGCACCGGTGTTGGGCTTGAAGGAGCGGGCGGCGTCGGCATACACCGCCAGGCTGTCGGTCAGGTCATAGATCACCCCCACGCGCGGGGTGACCGCGTTGTCGGCGGCGGTCCAGTTGCGGCCGCCGGCCACGTAGGTTTCGTAGTCATGCTCGAAGCGCTCGAAGCGCGCGCCGGCCAGCACCTTCAGGCGCTCGGTCAGCGCCACCTGGTCCTGGACGAAGGCGGCGTAGGTCTTGAGGTTTTCCTTGTCGTGGGTCGGCGTGCGCGTGAGGGCCGGGCGCGGCTGGCCGTACACCGGGTCGAAGAGGTCGATGGGGTAGGCGCCGACCGCGCCGCTGGAGCGCTGGATGATCGATTTGTAGTCGTAGGTTTCGACCTCGACGCCGGTCAGCAGCGTGTGCTCCAGGCCGCCGGTGGCGAAATGGCCGGTGAGGTTCAGCTGGCTGTCCTTGTCGGTCCATTCCAGCTTGCGGTAATTGAAGTTGCGGCCCAGGGTGCGGCCGTCGGCGCCGATGCCGTTGGCCTCCACGGCGTTGCCGGCCAGGGTGCCGTCCAGCCACTGGAAGCCGCCGCCCAGGGTCCAGTTGTCATTGAGGAAATGCTCGAAGCGCAGCTGGGCCATGTTGTTGTCGTTGTGCAGCTTGCCGGCGTCTTTTTCGCCGAAGAAGGTCGAGCGCGAGGCCGTGCCGAGCTGCCCGGGGTAACGGGTCACGCCGCGGTCCAGCGGGTGGTTGTTGCGCATGAAATCGCCTTCGAACACCACCCTGGTGTCGTCGCTGACCTGCCAGCTCAGTACCGGCGCAATGCCGTAGCGCTCGGTCTGCACGTGGTCGCGGAAGGTGTCGCCGCCTTCGCCCACCACGTTCAGGCGGTAGGCCAGGCGGCCTTGTTCGTCCAAGGGGCCGCTGGCGTCGAGGGTGCCGCGGCGCATGCCCTGGCTGTCGACCTGGCTGCCCAGCGTCACGGCAGGCGCCGCCAGCGGCTGCTTGGACACCACGTTGAACGTGCCGCCGGGGTCGCCGCGGCCGTACAGGGTCGTGGCCGGGCCGCGCAGCACTTCCAGGCGCTCGATGGTGTTGGCGTCGGGCATGTTCGGGTAGCCGCGGTTGACGGGGAAACCGTTGCGGTAGAACTCGCCCGTGGTGAAGCCGCGCACGGTGAAGGTGGTCAGCCCCTGCCCGCCGAAATTGTTGGCGCGGCCCACGCCGCCGGCGTAGTCGAGGGCGTCCTGCAGGCGGGTGGCGCCGATGTCGTCGACCACGTCGCGGGTCACCACGCTGATCGACTGCGGGGTGTCATGGATAGCGGTGTCGGTGCGCGTGGCACTGGCCGAGCGGGTCGCCAGGTAGCCGGTGACCGGGCCCTGGGCGCTTTCGGCGTCGGCGATGCCGGTGATGGCGGTGGCCTGGAGTTCCAGCTGGCCGTTTTCAGCGCGGGTTTCTTCCGCCCACGCAGCAGGGGCGAGCACGTGCAGCACGCAAAGGGGGAGCAGGGTACGACGCATGGATCGGGGTCTCGACAGGGAGTCTGGGAGGGTCGGCGTCCGTGCCGTAGATTGTATCGAGATGATAACAATACGTAGATACAAATGACATTCGTTATTGTTTGTCATGTTGTTGCAAAAACCCGTAGCAGCGGCCCCTAGGCCGCGTCCCGCCCCATGCACAAAAACACAACACTTGAAATAGTTCGTATACTGAGCATATCGTAATGGCGCGTCGCATCCCTTCAATAACAACAAGGACAACGCCCCATGCAATTCCACCTCAACGGCTTCCAGCCCGGTGACCCCGACCTCCATCCCGCCGCCTGCGGCGCTACCACCGCGCTGCCCGAAGCGGTCGATGTACTGATCGTCGGCAGCGGCCCTGCCGGGCTGGTGCTGGCCGCGCAGCTGGCGCGGTTCCCCGGCATCGTCACCCGCGTGGTCGAGCGCCGCGCCGGTCGCCTGCAACTGGGCCAGGCCGACGGCATCGCCTGCCGCAGCGTCGAGATGTTCCAGGCGTTCGGCCTGGCCGAGCCGCTGCTGCGCGAGGCCTACTGGGTCAATGAAACGGCGTTCTGGCGCCCGGCTGCGGCCGACCGCCAGCGCATCGAGCGCACCGGCCGGGTGCAGGACACCGAGGACGGGCTGTCGGAATTCCCCCACGTCATCGTCAACCAGGCACGTATCCAGGATTACCTGCTCGACAGCATGCTCAAGGGCCCCCAGCGCCTGGCGCCGGACTACAACCTGGCGCTGGCGCACCTCACCCGCGATGAGCATCCCAGCCACCCGGTGCAAGCCACCTTGCAGCGCACCGACGGTGGGCCTGAGGTGCAGGTGCGCGCCCGCTACCTGGTGGGGTGTGACGGTGCCCGCAGCCAGGTGCGCGCGGCCATCGGCCAGCAGCTGCGCGGCGATGCCGCCAACCACGCCTGGGGCGTGATGGACGTGCTGGCGGTGACGGATTTTCCCGACGTGCGCCTGAAGGCCGCGGTGCAGTCGGCGGCGGGCAACATGATCCTCATCCCGCGCGAAGGCGGGCACCTGGTGCGCCTGTACGTGGACCTGGGCGAGGTTACCGAGGCCAACCGCGCGGCCATTCGCGCCACGGCGGTGGAGGCGTTGATTGCTACCGCGCAGCGCATCCTGCAGCCGTATGTGCTGGAGGTGAAAAGCGTGGTGTGGTCGTCGGTGTATGAGGTGGGCCAGCGCCTTACTGACCGTTTCGACGACAGCGTGGACGCCGCCGGGCAAGTGCGTGAACCGCGGGTGTTCATCGCCGGCGACGCCTGCCATACCCACAGTGCCAAGGCCGGGCAGGGCATGAACGTGTCCATGCAGGACGCCTTCAACCTGGGTTGGAAACTGGCGGCGGTGTTGCAGGGGCGTAGCCCAACATCGCTGTTGGCCAGCTATTCCCAAGAGCGCCAGCCGGTGGCCCAGGAGTTGATCAACTTCGACAAGGAGTGGTCGGCGATGATGGGGGCGCCGCCCAAGGACCCGCTGAACCCGGCCGCTGGCGGCGTCGACCCCAGCGAGCTGCAGGCGTATTTCGTCCAGGCCGGCCGCTACACTGCCGGCGTTGCCACCCGCTACCGGCCGGGGCCGCTGACCGGGCGGGGCACCTGGCAGGCCCTGGCCAGTGGCTTGGCGATCGGTGCGCGGTTCCATTCTGCGCCGGTGATCCGCCTGGCCGATGCCCGGCCCATGCAGCTGGGCCACGCGGCGCAGGCGGACGGGCGCTGGCGGCTGTATGCCTTCGCCGATGCCTCGGGGCAGGCGCTGGCGGGGCTGTGCGAGTACCTGCTCAACGACCTTGGCTCGCCGGTGCGGCGCTTCACCCCGGCCGGTGCCGACCTGGACAGCGTGCTGGACGTGCGTGCCGTGTACCGCCAGGCGCTGCCCGTCGAACAGCTGCCGGCGCTCCTGCTGCCGCGCAAGGGTTGCTTCGGGCTGATTGACTATGAGAAGGCCTTCGTCGTCGACGCGGCGGCCGACATTTTCGCCCTGCGCGGCATCGACCCGGTGCACGGCGCGCTGGTGCTGGTGCGGCCTGACCAGTACATCGCCCATGTGCTGCCACTGGACGGCCACGGTGAACTGGAGGCATTCTTGCAGCCGATTCTTGTTCCGCAATAGAAGGCAGTCCACTGTGCCGCTTGACGCTCACCCTCGCATTCTCGTGCACACCGGCAGCCTGATACGCCGGGCGCAACAACGCCACGTCGCCATCTGGCAGCGCGAAGTGTCCACGGAAGTCACCAGCGTGCAGTACGCGGTGCTGCTGGTGCTGGAGCAACGCCCCGGCATCAGCCAGCGCGAGCTGGGCGACGAGCTCGACCTGGACCGCTCCACCATCGCCGAACTGGTGGCGCGCATGGTGCGCAACGGCGTGCTCGAACGCGTGGGCGACCCCCAGGACAAGCGCCGCAACACCCTCTACCTGACCGCGCCCGGCCGGGCGCAACTGGGCGAACTCAAACCGCGGGTCGCCAACGTCGAACAGGTGCTCACCCAGCACCTGAGCAGCGAAGAGCGCGAGCAACTGCGCGGCCTGATGGAACGCCTGCTGGCCCCCCTCCCGTAGCAGCGGCCAAAGGCCGCGTCCGGCCACGCCGCGGTATTCCTGAAGATACGCAGCGTATTCGGACGCGGCCTGCGGCCGCTGCTACGCGGTGTTGCGCGCGCATTATTTCGCGTAGCAGCTGCCGCAGGCGGCGTCCGGCCACGCCGCGTTATTCCGGAAGACACGCAGCGCATTCGGACGCGGCCTGAGGCCGCTGCTACGCGGGTTCCGCGCTCGCCCTTGCCAACCCCGCCACCGACGCCTCCACCAACGCCCGGGCGATCTCGCTGGCGTGCTCCACATGGCGCGCCAACGCGCGCAGGTGCGGCGGGCCGTTTTCCACCAATTCCGCTGCGCCCGCGCTCACGCCTTTCAGGTATTCGCACGCCTGGGTCAGTGCCTCGTTTACGGGCATGCCGTCGCGCACCGCCAGAATTGGCAAATCGCCTGCGCAAGGACCAAAGGCGTGGTGAGTGGTGAGTGAATCGGTCATGGGGTGGGCGCTCCTGCGCAGTGGTTCAGGGTGGAATCGATCAGCACGTGGCTCAACAGCAATTGGCCGCGCACGGCGTCCAACGCTTCCTGGATAAAGGGTTCCTCGGCCACGACGGCATCGACGATCGGCAGGCGCTGCTCCAACAGGTCCAGCGACTGATTGGCGCGGTCAAGGGTGCGTTTGAGCGCGTGCAAATAATGGGGGATGCGTGGCAGGTTGGCAGGCAGGCCTTGCAGCAGCGCCAGGCTGAGCAGGTCCTTGAGGTCCATGTCGATGCCATTGAGGGGGGATTCGGGTGGGTCGGGGGTCGGCTTGACCATGGTGATGCTCCTGACGATTCAATGAACCGCCAAGTTCCGCTGCGAACGGAATGGGTGGCGGCTGTTCGCAGGTTCGCAGACCGGACCGTCAGGTACCCGGCGCACCCGAAGGTGCCCCACGCTCAGCCGCCATAACAAGATATTGCCGCAAACGGCAACGGGAATGACGGCGCTTGGCGCCTGACGAATATTCTCTGGGCTGCGAAACCCGTCCGCTGATTTGGCAGCGGCGGACGGAGAGTAGCCTCGTCAAAAAGTCAGTGCAAGCGAAAATCACGAACGACGATGATAGAAACATTTCGTCATTATTTTCTGTGTGTAAGGGGATTATCTCAGATCTTGTGTGAAATTTCCTAGGGCATTTCCGAAGACGTATTAAAACAGCCTCTACCGCAACTTTGCAGCGTCGTAAACCTCACTGCGTGATCGCTTGCCAATTGCCACAATTGTCACCACTACTCGGTCATCTTCAACCCGGTAAACGAGGCGATAGCCTGCGCTCTTCAACTTGATTTTGTAGTGATCCGGCATCCCGGCCAATGCATCGCCAGCGACTCTTGGGGCCTCCAGCCGCTGACGCAGCTTTTTCTTCAACTGTTCTCGCAGTGTATGGCCCAGCTTTTCCCATTCCTTGAAGGCTGCTGGGACGAACTCAAGCCTATAAGTCATCCAGGTCTACCGGGATGCCCTTTTCGTGTTGACGGGATTTGGCAATTTCGACAAGGTCCAGATCATCCAGACGTTCCATCATGGCTTCAAAAACCTCAGCCGGCACCATGTACCCCATCACTCGATTGTGGTTGAGTACCGCAATCGGCTGACCTTCAGCACTGTTCATGACAGCTGTTGGATTCTTCTTCAGCTCGGAGACGCTGACGGCCATTTCGGCGAGAACGCTTTGCATAATTTAAGCCCTCAATTAAGGTCTTTATTTTGGTCTTTTGTGTGTGACAATGCAAATCTTACACACCCCCACTGGTCCGCCCTAAAGGTAGCGGTGTGTTATGGGAATACGAGATGTCAATACACCGGCTTATAACTCACCCTCAACCCCGCCGCCATATCCCTCGCCAACCCCGGCACATCCTCTATACCCATGTTCGCCACGCTCAGCCGAATCGCCGCGCCATCCCCCAAGCGAAACGGCTTGCCGGCCTGCACTGCCCACCCGTACGACGCCAGCGCCTGCACCGCCGTGGTCTCATCGGCCACGGCAATCCACACATGCAACCCTTCGCCCGGCCCCTCGCAGCGCACGCCTTCGGCGTTCAGCGCGCGAATCAATGCCAGGCGCCGCTGCGCGTAGCTGTCGGCGGCGCGCGCCAGTTGCCCATCGGCCACCACCTGCTGCCACAACCCGGCGGCCAGCCGCTGCAAAAGGTGACTCACCCAGCGTGACGCCACCGCCTGCAAGCGCTGCATGTCGGCCAGCAACGCCCCGTTGGCGGCCACCACCGACAGGCGCAGGTCGGGGCCCAGGAACTTGCTCACCGAGGTGATGTGCAGCCAGCGCGCGGGCAGGGGCGCAAGCTGCGCGGGCCCGCCTTGGCTCAAGGGCCCCCAGTGGTCGTCGAGGATCAGCAGTGTTTCCGGGCTGCCTTGCAACGCGGCCGCCCATTCGCGCCAACGGGCGGGTGAAAACGAGCGCCCCGTGGGGTTGTGCGCCCGTGGCGTGAGGATTACAGCGGGCACATCGCCCAACCCGCCGGGCGGGCAGGCGCCGTGTACGTCGCCGGCCAACGGCACGGCCTTGAGCCGCAGGCTCGCCAGCAACGCCAGCACCGGCGGCCAGCAGGGGTCTTCCACCAGCACCCGGTTGCCCGGCCGGCAGTGCGCGCGCAGGGCTTTTTCCATGGCGTCCATGGCGCCGTGGAACACGCCGATATGTTCGGTGGGCAGCTGCTGGTCGCGCAGCCATTGCGCGGCCATGGTCAGCAACGCCGGATGGTCGCTCTGCAAGTCATGACCCGTGTCGGCGGGCAACTGGTTCAGCCAGTCACCTTGCAGCCGCGGCAGCAACCTGGGGTCGACGTTGCCGCTGGCCACGTCACGCAAATGCGCGGGCAGGGCATGCCGCGCCACGGCTGGCGCCACGCGCTCGGCGACGCGGGTGCCGCGGCGCCCATCGGTGTCCACCCAGCCGGCATCGCGCAGGTGCTTGTAGGCCGCCGCCACAGTGTTGGGGCTGACCTGCAGCTGGCTGGCGAGCTGGCGCACGGCTGGAAGCAGTTGCCCGGTAACAATTTCGTGGGCACGGATTGCCCGCTCAATCGATTCAGCGATCTCGACAGCGGTGGTGCCTGAAGCCAATAATGTATTCATACATTCACTATATTGTATTGGTACAAATATGAAAAGCGCTTGGTTAGTAAGACATGTGCCGTTTGAGGGTATTGGCGTGTACGGCGCCGTGCTGGAACAGCGTGGCTATCAGCTTCGCGTCATCGAGGCGCCGTTGGCAGCACTGGCCGAACTCGATGCCGGCGAGCCCGACCTGCTGGTGATGCTCGGCGGCCCGCTCGGCGCGTTCGACGAGGCCACGTACCCTTACCTGGCCGACGCACTGCGCCTGGTGCAACAGCGGCTGGCCAGCGGCAAGCCCTTGTTGGGCATCTGCCTGGGCGCGCAACTGATTGCCCGCGCGCTGGGCGCCGAGGTCCGTGCCATGGGCTACAAGGAAATCGGCTACGCGCCGGTGAACCTGACTGAAGCGGGCCGACAGTCGGTGTTGGCCCCCCTGCAAGGGGCCGGGCCGGTGCTGCATTGGCACGGCGACCAATTCCAGATTCCGGCCGGCGCCACCCACCTGGCCCGTTCCGAGCACTGCGCAAACCAGGCGTTCAGCGTCGGCAATGCGGTGCTGGCGCTGCAGTTCCACCCCGAGGCCGACCCACGGCAGCTGGAGGCCTGGCTGGTGGGGCACGCCGCAGAACTGGCCGGCGCCGGTATCGACCCGCGCACGTTGCGGGCACAGGCGGCAACGGTGGGGGACGACCTGGTGCGTGTGAACCAGCACCTGTTCGCGGCCTGGCTCGACCAGGCCGGCGCCTGATGCGCCTGGGCCAACTGGACGCCTTGCTGGTAGGCAAGGCCGTGCCCTTTATGCGCAGAGGCACCCGCAGCGCCATCGCCAAGCACGCCGTTGAAGGGGCGTTGGCGGCTACGGCCCTCGGCCTTGCAGGCGATGAGCAAGGTGACCTGCGCATTCATGGTGGCGTGGACAAGGCCATCCACTTGTACCCCCGGGAACACTACGCGCGCTGGCAACAGTTGCTAGGCGAGCACCCGCTGCTGGCCGCGCCCGGCGCCTTCGGTGAAAACCTCGCCACGGTGGGCATGACCGAGCAAACCATCTGCCTGGGCGATGTCATCCGCTGCGGCACCACGCTGCTGGAGGTCAGCCAGACCCGCCAGCCGTGCTGGAAGCTCAACGACCGTTTCGGCGTGCCGGACATGGCCTTGCGCATGCAGGGCACCGGCATGACCGGCTGGTATTTCCGGGTGCTGGAAGGCGGGCAGATGCGCGCTGGTGACCGCTTCGCCCTGGAGGCCCGACCCCACCCCGACTGGAGCCTGGCGCGAGTAGTGGCGGTGCTGTACCAACGCACCCTGGACCGCGATGAGCTGCTGGGGCTGGCGGCGTTGCCGCTGGTGCCGTCGTGGCAGCGGCTGGTGCAGCGCCGGGTGGAGCAGGCGCAGGTGGAGGATTGGAATGGCAGGCTATGTGGGCCTGCGCAAATGACAGTAGCAGGGGGTTGAGATGGATATGTACAGGGTTGTGGTGTGCAAGGCTAAAAAGCGCTGGTGCGTGGTCGACATCGAACATCTGGACGCCAGGACGATATTGGCCGACGTTGCCGCACGTTTCCCCTTGGAACAAGGCTTCGATATATCGGTGGTGAAAAAGCATGGCGAGAAGCGCCTGCTGGAGGTTTCTCCTGCGGGGGTGAAGATGCTGTCTGCTGAACCACTGTTCGAGTTATTCCCATTTAATTGATTATTGCGGGTCGGCCTTCGTTTGAATGTAGGAGACTTCTGATTTTGCCCGATAGGGTATTCGCTTGAACCAACTTGCATGATAATCATTTTCCTTGGGTCCCGATGCCGGGTGACAAGAAGAATCAAGATGATTTATCACGCGAGTTGCTCAGGAGGAACACAATGTCGGACGTGTATCGGGAATCCAATCCAGTCATGGAGATGCTGGCCAAGCTATCCGAACTGTGGAGCACCCGGGCTGCAGTCAATAAGCCTTCCTTGGATATCTCGGCCTTGTTGTTTGATTCAACTCGGCCGGATTTCTGCGAAGCGCTGTTGCCATTTTCCCAACATGACGCATGGCGCGGCGCCGATCCACAGGTGAAATCAAGCTGTCTCTCTTATGCCTGGATCATTTATAACCTGAAGACCATTTATATCGAGTGCGATATTGTCACCCCGGCGTGCGAGGACCTGCTCAAGGTCTCGCCGCTGACCGGCGACAGCCGCAGGATGTTCCAGGCGGCCATCGCCGAGGCGTTGCTGGACGAAGCCCTGCACACCAAGATGTCTGTCAGCGCCTGCAACTACATCTACTGCCACCGCCGGCTACCGGTGCTGCAGTTTACCGACTTCAACCTGCTGCGTTGGAAGGACGAGATTCTTTCTTCCTGTTGCGCTGAATGGGAGCGCCGCCTGACCCGCTTCGGCATGGCGTGTGCCAGCGAGACGATGATTACCGACTACCTCAAGCGGATGTCCGAAGACAACGCTATCCAGGCCGTCTGTCGTGAAGTGACACGTACTCATGCGGAAGATGAATGGAGCCACTCAAGCGTGTTCTCCTTTGCCGCCATCGAAATTGTTTCCGACCTGACCAAGGCTGAGCGTAATTACTTGCAGCGCATTATCCGTAAAACAGTGCATATGTTTGCCGATAATGAAATGGGGGCGTGGGGCAGGGTGTTCGCCATGGTCGGCCTGCAAGAGGGTGCCGATATAGTTGCCGACAGTTCCAGTTTTGCCGAGGTCGAAGTTTATACCGATTCGGTGAACTCCCTGTTATCCCGAATTGGCCTCGCGTAAACCCGTCACACCGTTCCTGGTATGTATGAAGTTGAGAGGTTGGACGCTTTATGGGCGCGTTTTTATCGTGCGAGTTTGTCAGGCAAGAGTCAGTGGATGTCTGGTCGTTTGGTTTCAAGGCCATGCAACCGCAGCCGGAGCAAACCTTTGACCCGGGGCGTTTCGTGATGATTGATTTTCCCGACGTGCAAGGCAACAGTGGCACCCGTTGTTATTCGATATCTGGCGCTACTGCGCCGGATACGTTCGAGATTTCGGTGCGGCGCAAGGGCGACGGTGGGGTTTCCGATAATTTGGTGAGGCGCCTGCAGCCCGGCGCGCTGGTCAACCTGGTCGACGTTGCAGGCCAGATAACCTCACGGCAACTTGCCGGTAACAGCACGGTACTCATGCTGGCAGCGGGTATCGGTGTGACCGTACCCATTGCGCTGGTGCGGGATATCGCCAAGCAGCATCTGGCGGGCGTCGGTGTGCTCAAGGTGAGGCTGGTCATCGTGACGCCGGTGCTGGAGTGCTTGCCGTTCCTGACGGAGTTGCTGTCCTTGAGTTTGACCGCGGCGTGGTTTGAGTTGAATGTCAGGCTTACCCGCCAGGCCGTGGTGTCTGGCCACTCCTGCTTCGCTGCGGGTCGGCCCACCGCGGGGGAGGTCTTTGGCGGCTCGTCATGGGACAGCGTGGTGATTTGTGGCGGCCTTGCCTTTGCCGATTTTTTCGCGGCGCAGGCTCGTCAACGGCTGCCCCACTGCACGTTGTTCGTCGAAGCGTTTTCGGCCGCTGAGGCGCCGCAACCGCTGGGCGGCGCGAACGCCGTGGCGGTAAAAATCGGCACTGAGACGGTAGTGATTGACTCGGCCAAGAACCTCCTCACCGCACTTGAGGAGCAAGGCGTCAGTATCCAGCACCAATGCCGTGCGGGCATTTGCGGTCGGTGCAGGATCAAGGTGGTGGACGGCGATTACCGTAGCAACGCCCAGTTGGCGCTTAGCGATAAAGAGCGTCAGCAGGGCTATGTACTGGCGTGTTGCACGTTCGCGACGGGCGCTGGGATTTCCATCGAAACCGCGGGATAAGCCGGCGTTGGCTGAGACGCGGCCTGCGGCCGCTGCCACAGGAGGTGTAGCAGCGGCCGCAGGCCGCGTCCGGCACCACCCCAGTCATAACTCCGTAAGCTCCACCAACCCCCCATCCCGCCCCAAACGATACCGGCACAAGTCCCCCGCCAGCACCAACCGCCCGCCATACTGCGCGGCCGCCTCTTCCCGCACATCGCCAATGCAAGGGCTGCGCTGCGGGTTGTTCTGGTACCGCGCACTGAAGTGCGTCAGCACCAGGTTCGGCACCCCCGCAGCTTGCGCGAAGCGTGCCACGGCCGCGGCGGTGCTGTGGCCATAGCTGGTGCGGGCGCCTGCCAGCACCGGCTCGGTGAAGGTGGCCTCGTGCACCAGCACGTCGGCGCCCTTGGCGACGCTGGCCAGCAGCTCGGGGCGGTCGTTGTCGCCGCAGACGATTACCCGGTGGCCAGGGCGCGAAGCGCGCTGGTAGTCGCTCGCCAGTATCAGCCGGCCTTCATGGGTCACGCCCTGGCCGCGGGCCAGTTCGCCCCACAGCGGCCCGCGCGGCACGCCGTCGGCCTGCAGGCGGTCGATATCCAGGCGCGGCTCGGGGTTCAGCTCGTCGAACACGTAGCCGTAGCTGGGCACCCGGTGCGACAGCTCAACGGTGCTCACCTTCATGCTGGCGCAACTCCACGTGCCCAGGGTTTCCAGGGCGTGCAGGCGCAGCTCGTAGGGCAGGTGGGTGTCGCTCACGGCCAGGCTCTGCCGCACCCAGGCCTGCAGGGCATCGGGCAGGATCAGCTCCAGCGGTTCGCTGCGCCCGGACATGCCGGCGCTGGCCAGCAGCCCGGGCAGGCCGAAGCAGTGGTCGCCGTGCACGTGGGTGATGAAGATGGCGCGCAGGTCGCGCACCGACAGCGGCGTGCGCAACAGCTGGTGCTGGGTGCCCTCGCCGCAGTCCACCAGGTACCAGGCCTTGCCGGAGGCCTCGATGACGGCGGTGGCGCTGACATTGCGGGCCTTGGTGGGGACCCCGGATGAGGTGCCCAGAAACTGCAGGTCCATGGGTTGAATGCCTCGCTGGCAAAACCCCAGTGTAACGCCTACGGGGCGGTGCCGGCAGCCGCCTGGGGGCCGGCCTTCAGGTAGGCGTCGGCGATGCGCTGCAAGGTGCCGTCACTGCGCAGGTTGTCCATGGCCTGGCGCAGGCTGCGCACCATGGCTTCGTCACAGCGTTTGGAGCAAGCCAGGTACAGGTCCGACTGCATCAGCGGCGGGCTCATCTGCAAGGGCCGGTCCGACACGCCGCGCCAGATGTAGCGGGTTTCCGGCACGCCGTTGAACCAGGCGTCGACGCGGCCCATCAGCAGCAGTTGCGCGGGGTTCTCGCCAATTTGCAGGGGGTAGATCTGCTCGTCGCTGAAGCCCTCGTCGCGCAGTTTCTGCTCCTGGGCGCTGCCGCGGCCCACGGCGATGCGCGCGTAGGCCTGGCGGGCCTGGGCAAACGTCTCGACGCGGCGGTCGAGGCTGAAAAAGGCCCGGTCCATGCTCATGATCGGCGCGATCCAGGTGTAGTCGTTTTCCCGATCCGGGGTGCGTGACAGGGGGATGATCAGTTGATTGATGCCCTGGCGCACGTCGTGCTGGGCACGCGGCCAGGGCAGCACCAGCAGGTGCAGGTCGAGGCCGGCCTGGGCGGCGGCCTTCAGCGTGGCTTCGCCGACGATGCCGTGCTGGCCGGCGCTGCCGCTCATGCTCAGGGGCGGCGCTTCGGGCAGGTACAGGTCCACCGTGCGGGCCGCCACGGCAATCGCGGGCAACAGCAGCACGAGCAGGCCGGCGCAGCAGCGTAGCGAACGCTTGAAATGACTCATGGCAGTGACTCAAAACGGGTACGGGGGTGATGCTGTTATTGGCAGGAGCATAGGTGTAAATCGCCATCACTGCATCTGCCCGGGCCCTGTAGCCGCTGGCGAAGCCTGCGCTGGCCCTCCAGTACGCTGGAAATCTCCAGTGCAGGCGAGGGCCAGCGCAGCCTGTCGGCAGCGGCTACGCAAGGGTCAATTGATGCGGGGGTGCTGTTGCACCAGGTTTTCGCGCTTGGCCTGCAGTTCGGCGATCTGCGCGTCGATGTCCTCGATTTTCTGCTCGATGTTGTCGTGGTGCTCCTGCAGCAGTTCCTTCGCCTCGGCAAGGTCCGACGCGGCGGGGGCGGCGCCGCGCAGGGGCTTGTTGGCGGTTTCCTTCATCGACAGGCCGGTGAGCAGGCCGATCACCGCCACCACCATCAGGTAGTACGCCGGCATGTACAGGTTGCTGGTGGTTTCCACCAGCCAGGCGGCCAGGGTCGGGGTCAGGCCGGCGATCAGCACCGAAATGTTGAAGGCGCTGGCCAGGGCGCTGTAGCGGATGTGGGTGGGGAACATCGCCGGCAGGGTCGAGGCCATGACGCCGATGAAGAAGTTCAGCAGCACGGCAATGATCAGCAGGCCGGCGAAGATCAGCCCCAGGCTGCCGCTGGTGATCAGCATGAACGCCGGAATCGCCAGCACGAACAGGCCCACGCTGCCGGTGATGATGAACGGGCGGCGGCCGACCTTATCGCTCAGCAAGCCGAACACCGGCTGCACGAACAGCATCCCCACCATGATGGCGATGATGATCAACACGCCGCGGTCTTCGCTGTAGTGCAGGTTGTGCGACAGGTAGCTGGGCATGTAGGTGAGCAGCATGTAGTAGGTGACGTTGGTCGCCACCACCATGCCCACGCAGGTCACCAGGCTGCGCCAGTGCTGGGTGGCCACCTCCTTGAACGACACTTTCGGGCCGCCGGCCAGGCCTTCGCGGTCACCCTGTTCAAGCTTTTCCACGTGCTGCTGGAACGCCGGGGTTTCTTCCAGCGCGTTGCGCAGGTACAGGCCGAGCATGCCCAGGGGCAGGGCGAGGAAGAACGGCAGGCGCCAGCCCCATTCCTGGAACTTGTCCTCGCCGATCACCGTGGAAATCAGCACCACCACGCCGGCGCCGAAGACGAAGCCGGCAATCGAGCCGAAGTCCAGCCAGCTGCCGAGAAAGCCGCGCTTGCGGTCCGGGGCGTATTCGGCGACGAAGATCGAGGCGCCGGTGTATTCGCCGCCCACCGAGAAACCCTGGGCCATTTTCGCCAGCAACAGCAGGATCGGCGCCCAGATGCCGATGGAGGCATAGGAGGGAATCAGGCCAATGGCGAAGGTGCTCAGGGACATGATGACGATGGTGGCGGCCAGCACTTTCTGCCGGCCGTACTTGTCCCCCAGCGCGCCGAAGAACAGCCCGCCCAGGGGGCGGATCAGGAACGGCACGGAGAAGGTCGCCAGGGCCGCGATCATCTGCACGCTGGGGTTGGCGCCGGGGAAGAAGACCTTGCCCAGCACGTAGGCGACGAAGCCATACACGCCGAAGTCGAACCACTCCATGGCGTTGCCCAGCGCGGCGGCGGTGATCGCCTTGCGCATCTTGACGTCGTCGACGATGGTGATGTCTTTCAAGCCGATGGGCTTGACGCGTGTCTTGCGTAGTTTCATACGGGTTACTCGGTACCAGAGATGTCTATGGCATCAGATACGTTGGCACGCAAAATAATTCCATCCTCCCTCCGACGAAGCCCCTTGTAGCAGCGGCCACAGGCCGCGTCCCACCACCACCCCAAACACTTGGATAAATGGTAGTTACACAGGTGTAACACCTGTACTACAGTCAAAGCCGTTATCCGAACTTTGCCACTCGTGTTGCGCGTGAACTTCACGTCGCACCGCAATTGTGCGTGCGCGCAGGAAAAGTTCGAGTTTTGACGCCAGTTAATCGCC
Source organism: Pseudomonas imperatae (assembly GCF_057128625.1). Taxonomy (NCBI): domain Bacteria; kingdom Pseudomonadati; phylum Pseudomonadota; class Gammaproteobacteria; order Pseudomonadales; family Pseudomonadaceae; genus Pseudomonas; species Pseudomonas imperatae. Next base: position 210,882 of record NZ_JBSKHP010000012.1, read on the forward strand.
GCACCCTGAAGGATGAATTGGCGGCGTCAAATTTAAATAAAGCCACCGTCGCCATTAAATAGAGAGTCAAACAAAATGAGTGCACAGGAAAGTGTTATCTACAGCAAATTGACCGAAGTCTTCCAGGACGTCTTCGACGAGGATAACCTGGCGCTGACCCCCGAAACCACGGCGGATGACGTGGAGGGCTGGGACAGCATGGCCCATGTGCGGCTGCTTCTGTCGATCAAGAAGAAGTTCGGCATAGAGTTCGCTGCTTCGGAAACAAGCTCGCTGAAGAACGTCGGCGATCTGGTCGCGGTCATTGCCAAAAAGAGCAAGTAGTCCGCTCACTTTTTAATCCTGGGGATCACACCATGTCTCAATTGATCAGCGCACTTCCTTGGTTGGTACACGCACCCGACGACTTCTCCGTGCAATGCCGCGGTTTAAAAGCAGATGCCCCCGAACTGGGTCGAAGTATTCAAGCGCTGGCCAATTGCGCCCTGGACGGCAACCAACTTCAGAAACTCGCCAGCGCCATTGGCAAGTTGCAGGCCAGTGATGTTTCCCTGGCGCCATTGACGCCCCTGCGCCTGGCGGTGCTGGGCAACGGCACCCAGGATTTTGTCGCCGCCGCCCTGGTGGCCAGCGCCGCGCGCCATGGCCTGGCGCTGCAGGTGGTGAAGGGCGAATACGACCAGGTGCTGCAGGAGGCCAACGAGGCGCACTCCACGGTCAACGCCTTCCGGCCCCAGGCCGTGCTGATTGCCGTGGACTACCGCGCGCTGCCCTGGCAGCCCACGCCGGGTGACGCCGGCACGGGGCTGGCCAACGTCGAGATGGCCATGAACTACCTGCAAGGCGTGCGCGACGCGGTGCACCGCCACAGCGGTGCCACCTGCATCGTGCAAACCCTGGCGCCGCCGCCGGAAACCCTGTTCGGCAGCTTCGAGCGCCGGGTACCTGGCACCCCGCTGTGGCTGGTGGACGAGCTGAACCGGCGCCTGGTGGACAGCCTGGCCAAGGGCGAAGACCTGCTGCTGGACGTGGCGCAACTGGCCGCTACCGTGGGCCTCGACACCTGGCACTCGCCCGGCGAGTGGAACCTGGCCAAGCTGCCGTTCGCCAGCGACTGCCTGCCGCTGTACGCCGACCATGTGGCGCGGCTGCTGGCGGCCTGGCGCGGGCGCAGCCGCCGCTGCCTGATCCTCGACCTCGATAACACCGTGTGGGGCGGGGTCATTGGCGACGATGGCGTGGAGGGCATCAAGGTCGCCCAAGGCGACGCCACGGGCGAGGCGCACCTGGCGGTGCAGCGCATGGCCCTGGCGCTGCGCGAGCGCGGCATCGTGCTGGCGGTGTCGTCGAAAAACACCGAGGAAATCGCCCGCAAGCCGTTCCAGGAACACCCGGAGATGCTGCTGCGCGAAGACCATTTCGCCGCGTTCCAGGCCAACTGGCAGGACAAGGCCACCAACATCAAGGCCATCGCCGAGTCGTTGGCCCTGGGCCTGGACGCTATGGTGTTCCTCGATGACAACCCGGTGGAGCGCGGCCTGATCCGCCAGATCCTGCCCCAGGTGGCGGTGCCGGAGCTGGAGGAAGACCCGGCGTCCTACGCCCGTACCCTGGCCGCGGCCGGCTACTTCGAGGCGGTGCTGTTCTCCGAGGAAGACCGCAAGCGCGCCGCGCTGTACCAGGAAAATGCCCGGCGCATCACCCTGCAGCAGCAGGCCGGCGACGTGAACGCCTACCTGGCCTCGCTGGACATGGAAATCGTCTTCAAGCCCTTCGACGCCATGGGCCGCGCGCGGGTGGCGCAGCTGATCAACAAGTCCAACCAGTACAACCTCACCACGCGCCGCTACACCGAGGCCGACGTGCTGGCCGCGGAACAGGAGGCCGGCACCCTGACCCTGCAGGTGCGGCTGATCGACCGCTTCGGCGACAACGGCATGATCAGCGTGATCATCTGCCGGCCCTCGGCCCCCGACACCTGGGCCATCGACACCTGGCTGATGAGCTGCCGGGTGCTTGGCCGGCAGGTGGAAGACAGCGTGCTGTGCGAGATTCTGGCCCAGGCCCGGCAGCGCGGCATCACCCGCCTGGTGGGCGAGTACATCCCGTCGGAGCGCAACATGATGGTGCAGAAGCACTACCAGAAGCTGGGCTTTGCCCAGGTGGGCGAGGAGCCCAACGGCACCACGCTGTGGGAGCTGGGCACCGACGTCGAGAAATCGGCACCGCTGATGCGCGTACGGCACGAAAGCGCCTGACCAACCCCAACAACAAGAACAATGGAGCAGGCTGATGGACGACACTCCCAACGAGCAGCGCAAGCCCAGGCTGCCGCGGCGCGACCTGGTGCTGATACCCATGCTGGTCGGCGTCACCCTGGCGGTGCTGCTGGGCGCCGGCGAGGGCCTGGCGCGTTATTTCTACCCGGCGCAGCAGCTGGACAGCTGCCAGATTCCGGACGACATCATGGGCACGCGCTTCAAGCCCGACTGCACCTCCAGCACCAAGGCCCCCGAGGGGCCTTGGGTGACCAACCACTACAACGACTGCGGTTTCCGCTCCCAGGGCAGCTGCGCCAGCAAGCCGGCGGGTGCCTTGCGCATCGTCGCCTTCGGCTCGTCGCTGACCCAGGGCTACCTGGTGCCGTACGAGCAGTCCTACCCGGTGCGCGTCGGCGCCAGCCTGGCCACCTCCTGCCACCGCGCCATCGACGTGCAGGACGTGGCCAGCATCGGCTACAACTGGAGCCGCGCCAAGCTGGACTTCGATGAGGCGGTGAAACTGGCGCCGGACCTGCTGATCACCAGCATCGTGCCGTTCGACCTGGAGCGCGACCCCGCCGACTTCGAGGCCAGCAGCGCGCCAGCGGCGCCGGCCCCCGAGCCGCCGCTGCTGAACCGTCTCTACGTGGCCATCAAGGAGCAGGCGCGCTCGGCGTACGTTGCCCAGTACTTCTACTTCAAGAACGCCGAGGCGTTCACCGACCTCTACCTGCACTACGGCGAGAAGGCCAACTTCCTGCGCACGCCGTTCACGCCGTTCTGGCAGAGCCGCCTGGACACCTACGAGAAACTGCTCGCCGACATGGCCGACCAGGCCCGTGCCGCCCACGTGCCGCTGGTGCTGGTGTACGTGCCGCAACGGGCGCAGGTGGCGATGATCAGTGGCACGCGCACGCCGCCGGGCGTCGACCCCTGGGCGTTCAGCCGGGCCATCGGCGACATTGCGCGGCGCCACGGTATTGTCTACGTCAACACCAGCGACGAGTTCAGCCACCTGAAAAACGCCGCCGACCTGTATTACCCGGTGGACGGCCACCCTTCGGGGGCAGGCCATGCGGTGATCGCCGACGCCGTGGTGCAGCGGCTGGTGAACCTGCCCGATGACCGCTTCGCCAGCTGTGCCACCGGGGCGGCCACCGCCGCCTTGCAGCCGAGGACCACGCCATGAACGTACCGTCATTCGAATTCCTCGGCTTTGCCGCCATTGCCGCGCTGGTGTTCAACCTGTTCCTGGCGGCGGGCTGGCGCCAGGCGGTGCTGCTGGCCACCAACCTGGTGTTCTTCGCCACCCTGATGCCCAGCGTAACGGCCTGTGGGCCGTTCCTGCTGTTCCTGGCGTTCGGCTTCGGCCTGATGCGCCTGGTGCAGCGCACGCCGGGGGCCGACCACCGGCTGCTGTTCGCCTGCTCAGTGCTGGCGATCGTGCTGGTGTTCGCCTGGCTGAAGAAATACGGGTTCTTCCCCTCGGGGATGTTCCTGGCGTTTCCCTACGCCACCGTAGGCCTGTCCTACGTGTTCTTCCGCGTGCTGCACCTGGTGATCGACGCCCGGGGCGGCACCTTGCCGCCGATCACGGCGCTGGGCTACGTCAACTACACGCTGAACTTCACCGCGCTGATCTCCGGGCCTATCCAGCGTTACCCCGACTACAAGGCGCAGGCCGACACGCTGTCGCGGCCGGACCTGATCATCGCCGGGCAGGGGGTCGAGCGCATTTTCATCGGCTTCTTCAAGGTGTTCGTGCTGTCCCATGTGCTGCATGACCTGCAGTTGCAGGCGCTGGCGTTGCTGCCGGAAACCCCCGGGCTGTGGGGCACGGCGGCCCAGGGCGTGATCATTGCCGTGAGCTACCCGTTGTTCCTGTACTGCAACTTCTCCGGCTACACCGACGTGGTCATCGGCGTGGGCTATTTCTTCGGGCTGCGGCTGCCGGAGAACTTCAACAAGCCTTTCATTGCCGAGAACTTCATCAACTTCTGGGGCCGCTGGCACATGTCGCTGTCCAACTGGTTGAAGACCTACGTCTACAACACCGTGCTGATGAGCCTGATGGAGCGCTTCCCGGCGCGCAGCGTCGAGCCGTTCCTGGGCGTGCTGGCGTTCTTCGTGACGTTTTTCCTGGTGGGTATCTGGCACGGGCAAACTTCGGAGTTCGTGATGTTCGGCCTGTTGCAGGGCGGCGGCGTGGCGGCGAACAAGCTGTACCAGATCCAGATGGCCCAGCGCCTGGGCAAGAAGCCGTACAAGGCCTTGTGCGCCAACCCGCTGTACCTGATTGCCGCGCGTGGGCTGACCTTTGCCTGGTTTGCCTTCACGCTGTTCTGGTTCTGGGCCAGCTGGGCGCAGATTGGTGCCTATTACGCGGCGCTGGGCTGGGCCGGCACCTTGCTGGTGTGGGCACTGGTGTGGGTCGGCGCAGCAGTGGTCATCGAAGCGGTGCGCCGGCTGTGGGCCGTGGTGCTGTTGCTCAAGGCCGGTGGTACGCCGGTGGCGCAGTCGCGCTACACGCGCACCGTGGCGATCACCGTGGTGGCAACCCTGACCACGGTATTCATCCTGCTGGCCAACTCCCCAGCCCCGGACATCGTCTACAAGACGTTCTGATGCCACCCCGTAGCCGCTGCCGACAGGCTGCGCTGGCCCTCAGCCACGCTGGAGATTTTTAGCGTACCTGGGAGCCAGCGCAGCCTGGCGGCAGCGGCTACGCAATTGTGTTGGCGCGACGAGTCATTTCAATAACCCGGCGATTACCGCCGCCGCCATCCGCGCCTGCAGCGCCTGCCCCTGGGCCGTCAGGTGAATGCGGTCGCTGGCGAACAGCGGCGGCGGGTAGGGGCCGGCCGGGCGGTTGAACGCCGGTTCGCTGGCCCAGTCGATCACCGCGTCGCAGCTGTCCAGCGGCGCGCGGAGGGCGGCGTTGACCACCATCAAGGTACTGTTGGCGCGTGGCTCGGCGCTGCGGATCACGTCGGCCACGCACACCACCTTGGCCCCGGCCTTGTGCGCCAGGACGGCGCCGCGGCGGTAGGTGGCGAGGATGTCGTCGGCGCTTTGCCCCGATTGCTGGTCGTTGTAGCCGCCTTGCAGGATGACGACCTTGTTCGGCGAGCGGCTCGCGGCAAGGTTGGGCAGGGCATATTGCTCCCACCGGCCCACGGCGTCGGCCAGCCGCCCGCCATAGCGCGCGGCATTGACCAGCTGGATATCGTCGCGGCCCAGCTGGCGAATCATCTGCTGCGGCCAGCCTTGCTGGAACGGCGCGCCGCTGCCATCGGAATGGCTGTCACCCAGCACCACGATCACCCCACCGTTGGGCGCCGGCAGGCCGAAGGTCTGTGCCAGCGAAGTGTTCAACGCCGCCCGCGTGGTCGCGTCCAGCGGCCAGGGCACGATGATCGCCGCCGACAGGTTCACCAGCCCCGAGCGATCGCCGCCGCTCAGGCCCAGGCTGCCGCCGGCCAGCGGCGTGGCATTGCCGCCGGGGGTGGTTGTGGAAGTGCCGAGCATGTCCAGGGTCTTGCCCTGGGCGTCGGCGCTGCAGACGATGACTGCCGGGGTCTCGGTAGGCACCACGGCGGCGTAGGCGTTGTCGCCGGCGCCGTCGCAGGCGGTGGGCTGGGTGCTGTAGTGGGCGAATTCCAGGCCGGCGTTGCGGTCGGCGATATCGCCCACCGTCACGAACCCGACCGGCGCGAACGCCGAGGTGGCCGCGCCGATCACCGCCAGGGTGAAGTGGTTGGCGGCCAGGGTCACGCTGGCGGGGAGGGTCAGGTAGGTGTTGGCGGGGTCCCATTCGCCGGCACCGGCGTGGGCATCGAACAGCACCGCGCGGCTGTTGCCGTGGCGGCGGTCAGCGCTGAGCACGGGGCGCAGGGTCGCATCGGGCTGGGTGGCATCGTTGTTGCCGCCGCCCTGGTCGTGCCACACGGCAATACGGGCGAGGGCGCCGGGGGCCAGCGATCCGTCGGCGAGGAACTTCAGCGCCTTGCCTTCAGCGGTGATGGCCGGGCCCTGGTAGCAGCGGCTCAACAGGTGCGTGCCGTAGGCGGTGGGGCGCAGCACGGCCAGGGTGAACTGCGCGCCGCTGCCGTGGGTGGAGGAGGCCGTTACGGGCTCGGGTCCCAGGCAGTCGTGCAGCAACGGTTGGGTGACGCTGACCTCGGCGATGCCGGTACCGGCCGTCAGCTTCGCGACGCTGACCGTGGCGCCGCCGGGCAACGCCAACGTGTCGCCAGCCTGGTAGCCGCTGCCGGCCACGACCGGCGTGGCGCCGGTGACATACAGCCCGATTACATCCAACGGCAGCGGCGCCGCCTGCACGCCGAGGCTTGCCACCCACAACCACGCCAGCACACAGGGTTTGCAAGGGCGCGCCATGGCCACCTCCACAGTCAAACCAGCAGCGTAGCAGCAACTGTCTTGTGGGAGCTGGCTTGCCAGCGAGCTTTTATGGCCCCAACAGCTCGCTGGCAAGCCAGCT